>JAEXAH010000047.1 GCA_023458315.1 Pseudomonadota bacterium | reverse complement strand
GGCGGGGACCGAAGCCGGGGCGGGGGCCGGTTGCACCGCCGGGGCGGGCTGGCCCGGCTTGGCCTGTTCCACCTTGCCCGCCTCCAGCTTGCCCGCGTCGGCCTTGGGCGTGTTGGCGGGGGTGGCGGCGACGGCGGGCGGAGCCGCCGGGGGCGTGGTCGCCGGGGTGGCGGGCGCCGGGGTGGCGGTGGGGGCCTTGGCCTCCTCCTCTTCCGGCGGCGGCACCACTTCGGTGTCCTTGCCGACCGGCGACGGGGCGGCGGGCTCGTCGGTCTTCTTGATTTCGTCGGGCTTGGCGGCCTCTTCCGGCTTGGCGGCGTCGCCGGTCACGGTGGCCGGGCGATTCAGCGCCGAGGCCAGACGATCGGGCAGCGGCGGCACCATTTCCGCCACTTCGGTGGTGCGCGACGACAGGAAATACCACCCGCCATAGGCCACGCCAGCCAGCAGCAGGCCCAGGAACAGCACGGCGCCGCCGGGGATGCGGCCCTCGGACACCGGCGACGGGAACACCAGTTCCGAACGGGCGTTCAACTCGCCCGCCGCCTCGGCGCGGAAGCGGCGGACCATTTCCTCGCCGTCCAGACCCAGGAACTCGGCATAGGTGCGCAGGAAGCCCACGGCATAGGTGCCGCCGGGCAAATCCTTGTGGCGGCCGTCCTCCAGCGCTTGCAGGAACGGGGTGCGGATGCGGAGCTGTTGCGCCACCTCCTCGATGCCCTTGCCGGTCAGTTCGCGCGCGGTCTTCAGGCTCTGGCCGACGCCGACGGTCGGAATACCCTGCGCCAAGGTCACGTTGTCTTGCGAATTGCTGGCCACGATGGCAGACCCTTCCCCGAAATGATGGTCTTGTGCATGGCCGTCCCTGTCCGATGGCCCGCCATGCAGGAAACTACAGAATGACGCCGTGGTCGATGGCGAAGCTTTTCAGCTTGTCGCGCAGGCTGCGGTCGGGCGCCTTCAGCAGACCGTCCAGATAGGCGCGGGCGGGCGCCACCGCAAGGCTGCGGATCATGGTCTTGACCGGACCGATGCTGGGCGAGGCCACCGACAGCACCCGCACGCCGCAGGCGATCAGCGCCATGGCCTCCAGCGGGCGTCCGGCCATCTCGCCGCACACCGACAACGGCACCCCGGCGGCGTCGCACTTGGCGGCCACCATGCGGATGAAGGTCAGCATGCCCGGCGCCAGGGAATCGTAGCGTTCGGCGATGCGCGGGTTGCCGCGATCCACCGCGAACAGGAACTGGGTCATGTCGTTGGAACCGATGGAGACGAAATCCACCAGCGGCAGCAGCGCGTCCAACTGGAAGGCCAAAGCGGGCACCTCCAGCATGGTGCCGACCTTGATGATGGCCGGGGGTTGGTGGCCCAGCGCCGTCTCGCGCTCGATCTCCAGATCCAGGATGCGCCGCGCCTGCACCAGTTCCGCCACCTCGGCGATCATCGGGAACATGATGCGCAATTCGCGGCCCGAGGCGGCGCGCAGCAGGGCGCGCAACTGGTGGCGCAACACCGCCGGGCGGTCCAGGGTGATGCGGATCGACCGCCAGCCCAGGGCCGGGTTGTCTTCCTCGTGGGGGTTCCAGTACGGCAGGATCTTGTCGCCGCCCACGTCGAGCGCGCGGAACACCACCGGCTTGCCGTCGGCCTGGTCCAGAATCTTGCAGTACAGCAGGGTCTGCGCCGCCACGTCGGGCAGGGCCGAGCGGGCCATGAACGGCAATTCGGTGCGGTACAGGCCGATGCCGTCGGCACCGGAATCGTGCAGATGGCCCATGTCCAGCAACAGGCCGGCATTCATCATCAGCTTGATGGCGATGCCGTCGGTGGTCACGGCGGGCAGGTCGCGCAAGCTGGCGTAATGGGCGGCGCGCTGCTGGCGCTGCACCATGGCGTCGGCGAAGATGTCGCGGATGTCGTCGCTGGGGCGCACGAACACCTGGCCGTTATCGCCGTCGACGATCACCGGGTCCAGCGGCTCGACCTTGTCCAGCACGTCCTTGGCGCGGCCGACCACCGGAATGTCCAGGGCGCGGGCGACGATGGCCACGTGCATGGTGGGCGAACCCTCTTCCAGCACCAGACCGCGCAGCCGCTTGGGGTCGTAATCGAACAGGTCCATGGGGCCCATGGTCCGCGCGATCAGGATGGCGTCGGACGGCAATTCGCCGCGCACGCTGCCTTCCTCGCCCGACAGGTGTTGCAGCAGGCGGTTGGCCAGATCCTCGAAATCGTGCAGGCGTTCGCGCAGATAGGGGTCGGTGATCTGGCTCATGCGGGCGCGCATGTCGTCATGCACCTTCTGCACCGCGCCCTCGGCGGTCAGGCCCGAGCGGATGGCCTCGCTGATCTTGCCCAGCCAGCCCTTGTCCTCGGTGAACATGCGATAGGTTTCAAGCACGTCGCGGTGTTCGCCGTCGCGCATCTCGGGGCGCGAGAACAATTCGTCCAGCGCGTTCTTGATGGCGGCCAGGGCGGTGCGCAGGCGCTCCAGCTCGATCTCGGGGTCTTCGGCCACCAGACGGCGGATGATGATGCGCGGCTGGTGCAGCACGGCGACACCGATGCCCACACCGGCATTCAGCTTGATGCCCTCGATGCGCAGCGGCAACAGGGCGTTGCCGTCGACCACCACCAGTTCCTCGCGCTTGACCAACTCGCCCGAGGCGACCAGTTCGGCCAGCACCATGGCCACGGTTTCGAGGGTTTCGATTTCCTCGTCGGTGTAATGGCGCATGGTGCGGTTCTGCACCACCAGCACGCCGATGACGCGGCCGCCGCGGATGATCGGCACGCCCATCAGGGAATGGAAGATTTCTTCGCCGGTTTCCGGGCGATAGGCGAACATGGGGTGGGCCTGGGCGTCGGCCAGGGCCAGGGGGCGGGCATGGGCGGCGATGTCGCCCACCAGACCTTCGCCGACCCGCAGACGGGTCTTGTGCACGGCGGTCTTCTTCAGACCCTCGGTGGCGAACAGTTCCAGCACTTCGCCCGCGCGCATGACATAGCACGAGCACACCTCGGCCACCATGTCGGCGGCGATCAGCGTCACCACCTTGTCCAGGCGTTCCTCGGCGGTGCCGCCGCCGGCCATGACGTCGCGCAGACGGGCCAGCAGGCGGCGCGAGACGGAAGGCGCCGCCGCTTGCATCACGCCACCTTTTCCGGGATGCGCTGGGCGATGGCCGACACCGCCTGATCCACCAGTTCGGCCAGGATGTCGGCGCACGGCGCCTCGCGCGTCACCAGGCCGACGCTTTGACCGGCCATGACCGAGCCGTTCTCGACGTCGCCGTCGATCACCGCGCGCCTGAGGGCGCCTGCCCAGAAATGCTCGATCTCAAGCTGGGCTTCCTTATGCTCCAACTCGCCCGCGCGATAGCGGCGGATGACCTCGTGCTGGAATTCGACGAACCGCTTGCTGCCCTCGTTGGCCAGTGCCCGCACCGGGATGACCGGAAAGGCCGGGTCCACCTGGGCGGTGGGCACCGCGTCGCGGGCGGCGGCCTTGATGAACGCCTGCTTGAACTTGGGATGGGCCACGCATTCGGTGGCGCAGACGAAACGGGTGCCCAATTGCACGCCCGCCGCGCCCATTTCCAGATAGCTGACGATGGCCTCGCCACGGCCGATGCCGCCCGCCACGAACACCGGCACCTGGGCCGCCATCTCGGGCAGGATTTCCTGGGCCAGCACGCTGGTGGCCACCGGGCCGATATGGCCGCCCGCCTCGGTGCCCTCGATCACCAGGGCGTCGGCGCCCGAGCGCACCAGCTTCTTGGCCAGCACCAGCACCGGCGAGAAGCACAGCACCTTGGCGCCGGTGTCCTTGGCCCGCTTGATGGATGCGCCCGACGGCAGGCCGCCCGCCAGCACGATATGCCCCACCTTCATCTCGCCGCACACGTCGATCAGACGGTCCAGTTCGGGATGCATGGTGATCAGGTTGACGCCAAAGGGTTTGGCGGTCATGGCCTGGGTGGCGGCGATTTCCTCGGCCAGACGGTCGGGCGTCATCGACCCGCAGGCGATGACGCCGAACCCGCCGGCATTGGAAATGGCAGCCACCAGGTGGCGTTCGGAAATCCAGGACATCGCCCCGCCCAGGATGGCGAGGTCGGTGCCCAGGAAATCGCGGCCGCGCTGCCACAACTGGTCAAGGCGCTCGCGCGGAAAGGCCATGTGCTCTTCCCCTTTCAGGGTGCCGGAACTCAGGCGGCGTCCAGACCGTAAGCGGTATGGAGCGCGCGCAGAGCCAGCTCGGTGTACTTCTCTTCGATCAGGACGGAAATCTTGATCTCGGAGGTGGAGATGACCTGGATGTTGATGCCCTCGGCCGCCAGGGTCTGGAACATCTTCTGGGCGATGCCCGCATGGCTGCGCATGCCGACGCCGATCACCGACACCTTGACCACGTTGGCGTCGGCCACCAGGGACTGGAAGCCCAGCTTGGCGTCCTCGACCACCTTCTTGGCGCGGTCCAAATCGGCCTTGCCGACGGTGAAGGTCAGGTCGGTGGACTTGCCGTCGTCGGACACGTTCTGAACGATCATGTCGACGTTGATGGCCGAATCCGCCAGCGGTCCGAAGATGGACGCGGCGACGCCCGGACGGTCCGGCACCTTGACCAGGGTGATCTTCGCTTCGTCGCGGCTATAGGCGATGCCGCTCACCAATTCCTTTTCCACGATCTCATCCTCATCGCAAACCAGAGTACCGGGCTTGTCTTCGAAGCTGGACAGAACCTGCACGCGCACGCGGTGCTTCATGGCCATCTCGACCGAGCGGGTCTGAAGCACCTTGGCGCCGACCGAGGCCAGTTCCAGCATTTCCTCGTAGGTGATCTTCTCAAGCTTCTTGGCGCATTTCACGATCCGGGGATCGGTGGTGTAGACGCCGTCCACGTCGGTATAGATGTCGCAGCGGTCGGCATGCAGCGCGGCGGCCAGCGCCACGGCCGAGGTGTCCGAACCGCCACGGCCCAGCGTGCTGATGCGGTTGTCCGGGCCGACGCCCTGGAAACCGGCGACCACGGCGACCTGACCCTGCTCCATGCGGCGGATCATGTCGGCGGTCTCGATGGAATCGATGCGGGCCTTGCCGTGCACGCCGTCGGTGCGGATCGGCAATTGCCAGCCGCACCACGACCGCGCCTCGACGCCCAGTTCCTGCAAGCCGATGGCCAGCAGGCCGGTAGTCACCTGTTCGCCGGTGGCGACGACCTGATCGTATTCGCGGGCGTCGTGCAGCGGCGCCATCTGTTTGCACCATTCGACCAGTTGGTTGGTCACGCCGGACATGGCGGACACCACCACGGCGACCTGGTTGCCGGCCTCGACCTCGCGCTTGACGCGCTTGGCCACATTCTTGATACGATCGATATCGCCGACGGAGGTTCCGCCGAACTTCATGACGATGCGAGCCATCAGGCATTCCTCTTGGACCTGGCGCGTTCCCTGGGAACGGAGCGGCGCCGAAGGTCGGTTCCAGAAATCTTTCGTTTGCCCGGTTGCCGCCCGGAGGGCGCCTCTTCATACTCTGTCGCCGATTCGGAAGCAAGTGCGGCCGCCCCAAAAACGGCACGCCAACAGGAGTCCCCGATGTCCAGCAATTCCGCGCCCCCGCGCACCGCGTCGGCCGAAGAGGTCGCCCGTTTCACCGCCATGGCCGAAGCCTGGTGGGACCCGCGCGGCAAGTTCAAGCCGCTGCACAAGTTCAATCCGGTCCGCCTGGGCTTCATGCGCCGGGTGCTGGCGGCGCATTTCGGCCGTGACGAGGCGGCGGAACGGCCGTTCGAGGGCCTGCGCCTGCTGGACGTGGGCTGTGGCGGCGGCCTGCTGTCGGAACCGTTGGCCCGCATGGGCTTCGCCGTCACCGGCGTGGACGCCGGGGATAAGAACGTCGCCGTCGCCCGCATCCACGCCGAACAATCGGGCGTGCCGGTGGAATACCGCGTCGGCGGTCCCGAGGATGTGGAACCGGGCTCGTATGACGTGGTGCTGTCCATGGAGGTGATCGAGCACGTCCCCGACCCGGACCGCTTCATCGCCCTGTGCGCCGGGGCCTGCCGTCCGGGCGGCGCCTTTCTCGGCGCCACCTTGAACCGTACCGCCAAATCCTATGCCCTGGCGGTGGTCGGTGCCGAATACGTGCTGCGCTGGCTGCCCGCCGGAACCCACGACTGGCGCAAATTCGTCAAGCCCGCCGAATTCGCCGCCATGCTGCGCGCCGCCGGAATCCAGGTGCGGGCGCAAAAGGGCATGGCCTACAACCCCTTCGCCGACGATTGGCGGGAAACCGACGATCTGGCGGTCAATTACATGCTGTTCGGCGTGAAGGACTGATCCGCGCGAATCCCCCTTTCGGGCTTCGATCTCCTGGCTTACTCTACTTCTGCGGGGAAATCCCCGCGGAGGTCGAGGCCATGCCAGAACCGCGGCGCCAGCATGTCGAAGGAAACGGACGCCTGCGCCGCCTGCGCCGGGCGGTCGTCCTGGCGGTGCTGGCCTGGACGGCGGTGGTTGCCGCCTCGGCCCTGTGGAATCTCTACAATACCTGGGACGGCGCCCGCGATCTGGCAACGCGCGAGGCGCGCACCCATTTCAACAAGGATCAGGCCCTGCGCTTCTGGGCGTCGCGCCATGGCGGCGTCTATGTGGAGGTGGACGAGCGGACACCGCCCAACCCGGCCCTGTCCCATATTCCCGAACGCGACCTGACCACGCCGTCGGGGCGGCGGCTGACCCTGATGAACCCCGCCTACATGCTGCGCCAGATCATGACGGAATACGGCGAGATCTATGGCGTGCGCGGCCGCATCACCAGCCTGTTGCCGGTCAATCCCGCCAACGCCCCCGATTCGTGGGAGGCCGAGGCGCTGCGGCGGTTCGAGGACGGCACGCGCGAGGTGTTCGAGGTGGCCGAGATGGACGGCGCCCCCCATCTGCGGCTGATGCGCGCCATGGTCACGGAACAAAGCTGCCTGAAATGCCATGCCCATCAGGGCTATGCGGTGGGCGACGTGCGCGGCGGTGTCGGCGTGGCGGTGCCGCTCGAGCCCTATTTCGCCGTGGCCCGCGCCAATGTCCGCGTCCAGTTTCTGTCCCATGCCGCCATCTGGCTGGTGGGGGTGGCGGGCATCTGGCTGGCGGGGCGGCGCTTCGGCGCCCTGGCGCGCGAGGACGTGGCCGACCAGGAACGGCTGGCGGCCCTGTCGCACCGCCTGGAACTGGTGCTGGCCGCGGTCAGCGACGGCATCGTCGGACTGGACCAGGGCGGGGTGGTGCGCTTCGCCAATCCCGCCGCCTCGGCGATCCTGGGCTATGGCCCCGGCGAATTGCTGGGCCGTGACCTGCATGCCGCCGTCGCCGCCCCCGACGCCGCCGCGCCGCCCCTGGATTTGGGGGTGGATTCCGGCCGCATCGCCCAAATGTTCCGGCGCCAGGACGGCAGCACCGTCCCGGTGGAGATGGCGGTCACGGCGGTGGGCGAAAGCGGCCAGCCGGTGGGGGCGGTGGTGGTGTTCCGCGACGTCTCGGAACGGCTGGAGGGCGAGACGCGGACCCGCCAACTCATGGAACGGCTGGCGCAAAGCAACCAGGACCTTCAGCAATTCGCCTATATCGTCTCGCACGATCTTCAGGAACCGCTGCGCATGGTCAGCAGCTATATCCAGTTGCTGGGCCGCCGCCTGGGGCCGTCGCTGACCGAGGAATGCGCCGAATTCATCGGCTATGCCGTGGACGGCGCCACCCGCATGAGCCGCATGATCACCGATCTGGTGGAATTCTCGCGCGTCGAAAGCCGGGGCGGCCCCATGGCCGAGGCCGACATGGACCACATCCTGGCCGATGCGGTGGACAATCTGACCGTGGCGATCAATGAAGCGGGGGCCGTCGTGACGGTGTCCCCCGGCCTGCCCATGGTGCGCGGCGATGCCAGCCAGTTGACCCGGCTGTTCCAGAACCTGATCGGCAACGCGGTGAAGTTCCGCAGCCCCGAGCGGCCACCGGAAATCCGCGTCGATGCCGTCACCTTCGACGGCATGGCGGAATTCCGCATCGCCGATAACGGCATCGGCATCCCCGATGATTGCTTCGACCGCATCTTCCAGATTTTCCAGCGCCTGCACCGCCGCGACCAATACGACGGCACCGGCATCGGCCTGGCGGTGGTGCGCCGCATCGTCGAACGCCATGGCGGCCGGGTGTGGGTGGAATCGCGCGAAGGGGTGGGCAGCGTCTTCCACGTCACCCTGCCGCTGGCGCAGGGCGCTGAATAACCCTTCTTCGGCCGGGGTGACACGTTCTTCTGAAATGCGCTATATCAAGCGCCCCGGCGCCGTTTGGGCGGCCGGACGGCTTCTTATGGTGTGATGACATGAGCGTGCGGAGCTACCGCCAGATTCAGCGGCGGCCGTCGCGTCGGATTTTCGTCGGCGCGGTGCCGGTGGGCGGCGACGCCCCCATCTCGGTGCAGACCATGACCAACACGCTGACCACCGACGTGGCGGCGACGGTGGCGCAGATCAAGCGCGCCGAGGCGGCGGGCGTGGACATCGTCCGCGTGTCCTGCCCCGACGAGGACTCCACGGCGGCGCTGAAGGACATCGTCCGCCAAGTGTCGGTGCCGGTGGTGGCCGATATCCACTTCCACTACAAGCGCGCCATCGAGGCGGCCGAGGCGGGCGCCGCCTGCCTGCGCATCAATCCCGGCAATATCGGTTCGGCCGAGCGGGTGCGCGAGGTGGTCAAGGCGGCCAAGGATCACGGCTGTTCCATGCGCATCGGCGTCAATGCTGGAAGCCTGGAAAAGCACCTGCTGGAGAAATACGGCGAGCCGTGCCCCGAGGCCATGGTGGAAAGCGCCCTGGAACACGCGAAAATCCTGGAAGACAACGATTTCCGCGAGTTCAAGATCAGCGTCAAGGCGTCGGACGTGTTCCTGGCGGTGGCGGCCTATCAGGGGCTGGCCGAGGCCTGCGATTATCCGCTGCACCTGGGCATCACCGAGGCGGGCGGCCTGATCGGCGGCACGGTCAAATCGGCCATCGGCATGGGCAATCTGCTGTGGGCGGGCATCGGCGACACCATCCGCGTGTCGCTGTCGGCGCCGCCCGAGGAAGAGGTCAAGGTCGGCTACGAGATCCTGAAGTCGCTGGGCCTGCGCACCCGCGGCGTCAATATCGTGTCGTGCCCGTCCTGCGCCCGTCAGGGCTTCAACGTGGTCGATACCGTCGCCATCCTGGAACAGCGTCTGGCCCACATCACCGCGCCGGTGACGCTGTCCATCATCGGCTGCGTGGTCAATGGTCCCGGCGAGGCGCGGGAAACCATGATCGGCCTGACCGGCGGCGGCCAGGACAATCACATGGTCTATGTGGGCGGCAGCCCCGATCACAAGATCGACGGCCCGGCCATGATCGACCACATCGTCGAACTGGTGGAACAGAAGGCGGCGGCCATCGAGGCCGCCAAAGTGAAGGAATAAGCATCGTGTCGAGCCTGCAACCCGTCCGTGGCACCCATGACCTTCTGCCCGATGATGCCCGCCGCCACCGCCATGTGGAGCAGACCGCGTTCGAGGTGGTGAAGCGCTACGGCTATGGCGAGATCGTCACCCCCATCTTCGAATTCACCGAAGTGTTCTCGCGCACCCTGGGCGAGACGTCGGACGTGGTGACGAAGGAAATGTACACCTTCACCATGGGCGACGAGACGCTGACCCTGCGGCCCGAGGGCACGGCGGGCGTGGCGCGTGCCTTCATCTCGGGCGGGCTGTCGCAGAATTTGCCGCTCAAGCTGTTCTATCGTGGCCCCATGTTCCGTCACGAACGCCCGCAAAAGGGCCGTCAGCGCCAGTTCCATCAGGTCGGCGTCGAGTTCCTGGGCGTCGAAAGCCCACTGGCCGACGTGGAAGTGGTGTCCATGGGCTGGCGCATGCTGGCGGCGCTGGGCCTGGGCGACAAGGTGCAGTTGGAACTGAACACCCTGGGCGATGGCGAAAGCCGCATGGCCTATCGTGATGCGCTGATCGCCTATCTGTCGCCGTTCAAGGACAAGCTGAGCGAGGACAGCCGCAACCGGCTGGAGCGCAACCCGCTGCGCGTGCTGGATTCCAAGGACGAGGGCGACAAGGTCATCGTCGCCAACGCGCCCTTGATCCACGACAGCCTGACCCCGGCCGCCCGCGACTTCTTCGAACAGGTCAAGGCCGGTCTGGACGCCCTGGGCATTCCCTATACCGTCAATCCCAAGCTGGTGCGCGGCCTGGATTACTATTGCCACACGGCGTTCGAGTTCACCACCACCGCGCTCGGCTCGCAGGGCACGGTGCTGGCCGGTGGCCGTTACGACGGGCTGATCGGCCAGATGGGCGGTCCCGCCACCCCCGGCATCGGCTGGGCGGCGGGTGTGGAGCGTCTGTCCATGCTGGTGGGCGATGCCGCCCCGGCCGCCGGGCGCCCGGTGGCGCTGATCCCCATGGGCGATGCCGTCGCCGCCCTGGCCCTGGCCGACCGCCTGCGCGCGGCGGGCATCGCGGTCGAGATGGGCTTCTCGGGCAATATGAAGAAGCGCATGGCGCGGGCCAACAAGGCCAATGCCCGCTTCGCGGTGATCCTGGGCGAAGACGAGGCGGCGCGCGGCGCCGCCACCCTGCGCGACCTGGACAGCGGCGCCCAGGAAGAGGTGCCGCTGGCGGCGCTGGAGGAGCGGCTTCTTCAGTCATGAGCGCCGTCTCGCCCCGTCTGTTCGTCGTTGGCGCCAACCACCGGTCGGCGTCGCTGGGGCTGCGCGACCAGTTGTTCGTCGATGATGCCGGGGTGCCCGACTTCCTGACCGGGCTGAAGCGACGGGGATTGCACGAGGCGCTGGTGCTGTCCACCTGCGACCGGGTCGAGGTGTGGGCCAGCCATCATGACGGCGACATCGCCGCCGAACTGATCTGCGACGCCTTCGCTGAACGGGTGGGCCTGCCCGCCGCCGCCCTGGCCGGGCAATTCTATTCCCATGCGGGCGAGGTCGCCGTCCGTCATGTCTTCGCCGTGGCCAGCGCGCTGGATTCCCTGGTGATCGGCGAACCGCACGTGGCCGGGCAGGTCAAGACCGCCCATCGGCTGGCCCGCGATTCCGGCACCTGCGGCAGCGAACTGGACACCGTGCTGCAAGCGGCGTTCGCCGCCGCCAAGCGGGTGCGCAGCGAAACCCATATCGGCGAGGGGCCGGTGTCCATCGCCGCCGCCGCCGTCCAGCTTGCCCGCGACCTGCACGGCGACTTGTCCCATTGCGCCGGTCTGGTGGTCGGGGCGGGCGACATGGGCGAGTTGGTGGCGGAAAGCCTGCTGGCCGCCGGGTTGTCGCGCCTGACAATCACCGCGCCGCGCGCCAGCCGGGCCGAATCCCTGGCCCATGCCCTGAACGCCAACGTGCTGCCCTTCGACCAGATGCGCGAGGCCCTGGCCGGGGCCGACGTGGTGGTGGCATCCACCGGCGGCCGCGCCCAGCTTGTCACGGCCGACGCCGTCACCGCCGCGCTGAAGAAGCGCCGCCGCCGCCCGATCTTCCTGGTGGATGCCGGTATTCCCGGCGACGTGGAACCGGCGGTCAACCGGGTGGACGGGGCATTCCTGTACGATCTCAACGACCTGGAACGGGTGGCCCTGGAAGGCCGCGCCACCCGCGAACAGGCCGCCCGCGCCGCCTGGGCGGTGCTGGATGATGAATTGCAGGGTTTCCTGCGCGGCCGCGCCGCCCGCGCGGCGGTGCCCGCCATCGTCGCCCTGCGCCAGCGCTTCGAGGAAACCCGCGACGCCGTGCTGGCCGAAAGCCACGGCGACGCCGATGCCGCCACCCGCCTGCTGATCCACCGCCTGTTGCACGCGCCGTCCGAGGTGCTGAAATCGGTGGCGGCCGAGGGCGCCGAGTGGCAGCAGATGGAAAAGACGCTGCGGACGCTGTTCCGCCTGGATTGATGGAAGAACCGATGAATCTCGACGCCCAACTGGACAAGGTCCTCTATCGCTACGACGAGCTGCGCGAGCTGCTGGCGACGGGCGACGGCTCGTCCTTCGCCAAGCTTAGCAAGGAATTCTCGGACATCGAACCGGTGGTCCACGCGGTGCAGGCGCTGAAAAAGGCCCGCGCCGACATGGGCGACGCGGCGGCGCTGATGGCCGATCCCGAGATGAAGGAAATGGCCGAGGCCGAGTTCTACGACCTCAAGGAACGTCTGCCCCAGCTTGAACGCGACGTTCAACTGATGCTGTTGCCCAAGGACGAGGCGGACGAGAAAAACGCCATCATCGAAGTGCGCGCCGGAACCGGCGGCGAAGAGGCGGCGCTGTTCGCCGCCGAATTGTTCCGCATGTACGAACGCTACGCCGCGACCAAGGGCTGGCGGTTCGAGGTGATGGATGTCAACGAAACCGGCATCGGCGGCATGAAGGAAGCAAGCGCCACCATCACCGGGCGCGGCGTGTTCGCGCGGCTGAAATTCGAATCCGGCGTCCATCGTGTCCAGCGCGTCCCGGCGACCGAGGCGGGTGGCCGCATCCATACCTCGGCTGCCACCGTGGCCATCATGCCCGAGGCGGAAGAGGTGGACATCCAACTGAACGAATCCGATTTGCGCTTCGACGTCTACCGCTCGCAGGGCTCGGGCGGGCAGTCGGTCAACACCACCGATTCGGCGGTGCGCGTCACCCACATCCCCACCGGTCTGGCGGTGGCCTGCCAGCAGGAAAAAAGCCAGCACAAGAACAAGGCGACGGCGCTCAAGCTGCTGCGCGCCCGGCTGTATGAAATGGAGCGTTCCGCCAAGGACGCCGAACGCGCCGCCGCCCGCAAGTCGCAGGTGGGCTCGGGCGACCGCTCCGAACGCATCCGCACCTACAATTTCCCCCAGGGCCGCGTCACCGATCACCGCATCAACCTGACGCTCTACAAGATCGAGGACGTGATGAACGGCACCGCGCTGGACGAGGTGGTCGAGGCGCTGATCGCCGCCGATCAGGCCGAGCGCCTGGCGGAGATGGCATAAGTGAACAGGCCCCCACCCCAACCCTCCCCCGCTGGCGCGGGTGAGGGGGTGAACGCCCCCTCCCTCGGCAACGCCGGGGGAGGGACGGGGTGGGGGCAAATCGGCACCTATGCCCGCGCCCTGACCGCCCGCTTTGCCGCCGCCGGGATCGACAGCGCCCGCCTGGATGCCCGCCTGCTGGTGGCCGAGGCGGCGGGGATCAGCCCCGACCGGGTGGCGCTGGCCCCCGACACGCCGCTGTCGCCGGAACAGGCGGCGCGGCTGGAGCATCTGGCGGCGCGGCGGGAGAGGCGCGAGCCCATCAGCCATATCCTGGGGCGGCGCGGCTTCTGGACCCTGACACTCAAGGTGACAGCCGACACCCTGGACCCGCGCGGCGATACCGAAACCTTGGTCGAGGCGGTGCTGGCCCGCATCCCCGACCGTTCGGCGCCGCTGCGGGTGGTGGATTTCGGCACCGGCACCGGCGCCATCCTGCTGGCGCTGCTGTCGGAACTGCCCAATGCCACCGGCACCGGCGTGGACAAAAGCCCGGCCGCCCTGGCGGTGGCGCAGGACAACGCCGAGAGCAACGGCCTGAGCGGGCGGGCGCGCTTCGTGCTGTCCGACTGGGCGGCGGAACTGGACGGACGCGCCGATATCGTGGTGTCCAACCCGCCCTATATCCCCGATGCCCATATCGACGGGCTGGAGCCCGAAGTGGCGGAATTCGAGCCGCGTCTGGCCCTGGCGGGCGGCGCCGACGGGCTGGAATGCTATCGCGTGCTGGTGCCGCAGATGGCGGCTTTGGCCGGGCCCGGCGCCGTGGTGGCGGTCGAGGTCGGGGCAGGGCAGGCGCCCGACGTGGCGGCGCTGTTCCGGGCGGCGGGGCTGTGCGTCCAGGCGCTGCCCAAGGACCTTGCCGGGATCGAACGCTGCGTGCTCGGCACCAAGTGATGGGGGCGGTCGAAAAAAGATCGCAAAAGGTTGCCCCCGGGCATGAAAAAAGTGTTGGAAAGGACCGCCGTCCCGGATAGGGTGACGCCCGTCGAGCGCATCGATCCGAGGTCCGCGTAGAGCCGCCAGCTCCGCCCCTCACCGCAGCGCCTACCGATCCCTGAATGGACCACCCTCGTTAGGTTTCGAGGTCATGGCCGTACCTGGGTTGTCCCGGTACCCCCGGGGTCCCTGGTGGATCGACCGAAAACTGTGCATCGTATGGTGTGAAGGCAGGACTCGTGAACCCGAAGCAACGCTCCCGTGGCCGCGGCAATAATGGCGGCAATCCCAATCGTGGTAATTACAGCGGCGGCGGCCATGGCGGCGGCGGCGGTGGTGGTGGTGGTGGCGGCGGTGGCGGCGGTCCCCGCCACATCAACGTCCGTACCCAGGTGTTCGATTCCAACGGACCCGAAGGTCGCATCCGCGGCAACGCCCATCAGGTGATGGAAAAGTATCTGGCCCTGGCCCGGGATGCCTCGTCCCAGGGCGACCGCGTGGCGGCCGAGAACTTCTATCAGCACGCCGAGCATTATTTCCGCCTGATCAACGCCTACAACCAGAACAACGGCCAGCGCCGCCCGCAGAACCTGCCGACACCGGCGGGCGATCAGGCGGAACTGGGCGCCGAGGACGGCGAGGGCGACGACCAGCAGCAACAGCAGGGCGCCGAACAATCGGCCGAGGCGGAAGCCCCGGTCATCGTCGCCCAGGCCAACGAGATGGTGGTCGAGGCCCAGGACGAGGCCGAACCGGCGCCGCGTCCGCAGCGCGAGCGTGCCCCGCGCGGCGAGCGTCCGCCGCGTGGCGAACGTGCCCCGCGTGCGCCGCGTGCCCCGCACCCCGAGGC
>JAEXAH010000046.1 GCA_023458315.1 Pseudomonadota bacterium | reverse complement strand
ATGCCCAACAGCGCCGCCATGGCGGCGGAATCCCAAGCATCGGCGAAGCATATTCTGTGCATACCGGCCAACAGCTCAGTATGGGCCAGGGTGGCGGGAAGCAGTTGGATCATGGCGCCGGACATTTGGGCAAGGTGACGTCGGCGTCGCGCAGATAAACCGGTTCCGGCGGCAAGGCCGTGCCCGCCGCCCAGTGACCGGCCGCCAGCGCCGCCACCCGCGCCGCGTCGGGGGCGCCGGGCGACGAGGCGACCACCGCCCCGGCCATCAGCGGCGCCACCAGATCGCAGGCGTCGCCCGCCAGCACCACCGGCCCCAGATCCAGCGCCGCCACCTCCAGCGGCGCCAGCGCCCGCACCGGCCCCTGCGGCGTCAGGTCCGACGAAAACACCTGCACCCACAATTCCTCGCGCCGGGAATCCAGCACCACCACCACGGCGCGGCCCTGACGCTCGGCCTCGGGCACCGCCGCCGCCACCGCCTCGGGGGTGGCGATGCCCACCAGTTCCTTGCCCGCCGCCAGGGCCAGGGCGCGGGCCGTGGACAGGCCGATGCGGATGCCGGTAAAGGCGCCCGGCCCCACCGTCACCGCCAGCAGGTCAAGGTCGCCGAAGGCCACACCGGCCTCGGCCATCACCTCGGCGACCATGGGCACCAGAACCTCGCTCTGGCCGCGTTCCATGGCGGCGAAGCGGCGGGCCAACACGGCGCCGTCGCGCCACAACGCCGCCGAACAGGCCGAGGTGGCGGAATCGAGGGCAAGAATGATCATCAGGAAAACCGTCTTCAACGAAAGGCGGCGCTATACTGGCCTGCCCGCCGCCACTTGAAAAGAAGAAGCAATGCAGCCCCTGGTCCGCGTCACCGCCGACGCCTTCGACGTCGAGATCGCCCTGGCCTATGCCGGGCCGGACAATTTCACCGGCCGCCCGGTCTATGCCCCCGGCGCCGGGTGCTTTCTGCACGCCGATGCCGCACCGGCGCTGAAGCGGGCCGCCAATCTGGCCCGCGCCCTGGGATTGCGCCTGAGGATTCTGGACGCCTTCCGCCCGGCCGAGGCGCAGTGGCTGTTGTGGAACCACACCCCCGACCCCGATTTCCTGGCCGACCCCCGCCAGGGCTCGGACCATTCGCGCGGCGTCGCGGTGGATCTGACCCTGACCGACCATGGCCGCGCGCTGGACATGGGCACCGCCTTCGACGCCTTCACGCCGCGGTCGCACCATGCCGTCGCCACCATCGACGCCGAGGCGTTGCGCAACCGCTCGCTGCTGCTGGGGGTGATGACCGCCGCCGGATGGCGCCACAATCCCCATGAATGGTGGCATTACCAACTGCCCGATGCGCAGAAGCGTTACGCCCTGCTGTCCGATTCCATACTGGGGGGCTATGCCATGATGCCAAGACTTCCGACCTAAGACCTGCCCTTGTATCCGGAAGGAAGCAATCCTATGTGATACCAAAGGGGCAGTGCCTAAGGTGATGACCCCATATTGCGTCGCAGTAAATTGTCGATCCGCCGCAAAATTGACAAAATTTGCGGCTATTCAATACCAAGGAAGGAATAGACTTCCTCTGGTCATTCTGTTTATTAATCATTTGTCGTCCATTGCCGCTGGAAAGGGGGCACACATGATGCACAGCACCTGCTCGCCCGCCACTCCGCCGCGCGACATCCGCGTCGGCGTCCAGACGATCCCCGGCCAGAACGCCTTTCCCGCCGGAAAGCGGGTATGGCGAGCCAAGGAATTCGAAGGCAACGCCGAGCCCAGCCTCGACGAACTGATGGACGACGACGTGGTCCGCCGCGTCATGGCGCGCGACGGCGTGCATCCCGATCATGTGCGGTCCCTGATGGAACGCATGCGCGACCGGCTGCGCTGATCCTCCCGATTGTCTTCTGCCTCTCGTGAACGACCTTGGCCCCCGCTTCGGCGGGGGCTTTTGTTTGTGGGGTTCACGCGGGGCCGTGCGATGGACAAATCCCAGGGTACACGGATGAACACCGATAGGCACGGATGCACGGATACTCTAAAAATATCCGTGTTCATCCGTGAGCCGCGTAGCGGCCTTCGTGTTCATCCGTGTACCCTGGGGACGTTCCGCCGCACTGACGTCAGGAAGAACAGCCTCGGCGGCTCAGTCCTCGTTTTCCAGCGAGGCGACGTAGCGCAGGCCGTCCAGGGCGGTGGCGAACCAGTCGGCGCGGCCTTCGTCCTGGCTGTAGACCAGCCAGGCCGGGCGGCGGAAATCGGGGGCGCCCGGCACTTCGAACAGGCGGCCCGAGGCCAGGTACGAGCGCACGGCGCGCATGGGGAAATAGCCGGTGCCGCCATAGGACAGGATGTGTTGCAGCCCCAGCGCCCCCAGGCCCACCGACACCGCCGGGGTCTTGAGGTCGGGGAACGCCTGGCCGTGGCCCTGGCGGAATTCCGGTCCCCAATCGACGAAGACGTAATTCTCGTCCCATTCCTCGAGCGAGCGGCGGCGGGTCGAAACCAGGATCAGCCGCTCTTCCAGCAGCTTCTCGATGTGCAAACCGGGGCGGGCGACCGGGTTGTACATGACGCCGATATCCAGCAACCCTTCGGTCAACTGGCGCATCATGCCGTCGGACAGGCCGACCTCGGCCCGCAGCGCCACGTCGGGCAGGGCGGTGCGCATCCACGGAATCCACTGCACCAGCAGCCGGTCCCACAGCGAGAACTGGCCGCCGACGTTCAGCACGGTCTTGAAGCCGGGCGGCAGGGCGATTTCCTGGCGCGCCTGTTCCCACACCCGCACCAGCGAGGTGGCGTAGCGGCGGAATTGCATGCCCGCGCTGGTCAGTTCGGTCCCGGCCTTGGAACGCACGAACAGCGGCCGTCCCAGTTCGTCCTCCAGCGCCTTGATGCGCATGGACACGGTGGACTGGGTGACGTCCAGCCGCTCGGCAGCCTTGTTGAAGTTGCCGGTTTCGACGATTTCCAGAAAGGTACGCGCAAGATCGATGTTCATCGGGAGGTCCAACACACGACACGGCAAACATTTTGCCGCACCCGCGAAAAGCCGCGCGGACTTCTAGCGCACCTGGGCGGGAACATCAACCGCGCAAGATGACCTGATCGAAAATTCCGATAGATAGGACTTCGGAATATATGAA
The DNA here is from genome assembly GCA_023458315.1 of Pseudomonadota bacterium. Lineage (GTDB taxonomy): Bacteria > Pseudomonadota > Alphaproteobacteria > Rhodospirillales > Magnetospirillaceae > Magnetospirillum. The sequence continues at coordinate 26,928 of JAEXAH010000046.1, read as the reverse complement.
ATTGGGAATATCAGGATCGCACCGGCCCGTTGCCGGACTGTGGAACCAGTCCGGCGGGGCCGTGCCGGGAGCGGCGCCAGGGCCGCTCCCCCCGTGGCGCGCCAAGAGCCCTTAGGCCTGGGCGCGCGACTTCACGTCGCCGCGCGCACGGGCGGCGTATTCCTTGACTTGGCGCTCCATGGCGGCGAAAGCCCCCTTCAGAGCGGCATAAATGTCCTCGTGCTCTTCCGAGGCGCGCTTGACCACCAGTTCGGAACCGGGAACCACCAGATCGATGCGGACCTGGAAGTCCTCGCCCTTCTGGTGCAGGTTGGACGTGTTCTTGTGGGTCCGCTCCACCGCCACACGGCAGCTGGTGATGCGATCGAAGAACTGCTCCAGCTTGGCCACCTTTTCGCGGATGCGCTCTTCGGCGGCATCCGAGTGGTCGATCCCATGAAAGGTGATCTGGAGAGGAATCTGCATGAACGTCTCCTGCTTCTCAAAGTGCCGCCCGATCTGGCTGATGGCGGCGAAAAATTCCGCGAGCGGGGCCCGGCCCCACCTTCGGGGCCGCTATACATACCGATTCGACCGGGCGAGAGCAACGCCGATGCGTGGACCTTCCATTCTTCTGGATTACGCGCGGACTTGCAACCTCGGCGACCGTCCCTCATATCAAGGCGCCCGCGCGTGGCGGGAATAGCTTTGGGCTCAATATCAGGGATTCGATCATGGCCGAAGAGAAGCGCGAGTTTCAGGCGGAAGTCGCCAAGCTGTTGGACATCGTCGTCCACTCGCTCTACTCCAACAAGGAGATCTTCCTGCGCGAGCTGATCTCCAACGCCTCCGACGCCTGCGACAAGCTGCGCTATGGCGCGCTGACCGATGCGTCGCTGGTGGGGGGTGACGCCGAATACCGCATTCGCCTGATTCCGGACGCGGCGGCGAAGACGCTGACCATCGCCGACAACGGCATCGGCATGAGCAAGGACGATCTGGTCGCCAATCTGGGCACCATCGCCAAATCCGGCACCGCCGAGTTCATGAGCAAGCTGACCGGCGATTCCAAGAAGGACATGACGCTGATCGGCCAGTTCGGCGTCGGCTTCTATTCCGCCTTCATGGTGGCCGAGCGCGTGACCGTGCGCACCCGCAAGGCGGGCGAGGAACACGGCTGGCGCTGGGAAAGCGACGGCAAGGGCGCCTTCACCATCGCCCCCGATGCCGATGCCGCGCGCGGCGCCGCCATCACCCTGCATCTGCGCGAGGAGGAAGCCGAGTTCCTGGAACGCTTCCGCCTGTCGGCCATCGTCAAGCGCTACTCGGACCACATCGCCATTCCGGTGATCCTGGTGGAAGGCGACAAGGAAGAAACGCTGAATTCCGCCTCGGCGCTGTGGACCCGCTCCAAGTCGGACATCACGCCCGAGCAGTACAAGGAATTCTATCACCACGTCGCCCACGCCTTCGACGACCCGTGGCTGACCATCCATTCCAAGGCCGAAGGCGCCATCGAATACACCAGCCTGCTGTACGTGCCGGGGTCGAAGCCGTTCGACATCTTCCATCCCGACCGCAAGCAGCACGTCAAGCTGTACGTCAAGCGGGTGTTCATCACCGACGAGGCCGAGGGCCTGCTGCCGCCCTATCTGCGCTTCGTGCGCGGCGTGGTGGACAGCCAGGATCTGCCGCTGAACGTCAGCCGCGAGATGCTGCAACACAACCCCATCCTGGCCAAGATGAAGTCCGGCCTGGTCAAGAAGGTGCTGGCCGAACTGAAGAAGAAGGCCGAGGACGATGCCGAATCCTATGTCGCCTTCTGGGAAAATTTCGGCGCCGTGCTGAAGGAAGGCATCTACGAGGATTTCGAGCGCAAGGCCGACATCCTGGCGCTGTCCCGCTTCCGCACCACCGCCACCGAGGGCTGGGCCTCGCTGGACGACGTGGTCGGCCGCCTCAAGGACGGCCAGCAGGTGATCTATTACGCCACCGGCAACGACGTCGCCGCCCTGAAGAAAAGCCCGCAATTGGAAGGTTTTCTCGCCAAGGGCGTCGAGGTGCTGCTGCTGACCGACCCCATCGATGAATTCTGGATTCCGGCGGTGGGCGAATTCCAGGACAAGAAGTTCAAGTCCATCACCGATGCCGACATCGATCTATCCCAGGTCAAGAGCGACGACGCGGCCGAAGCCGACAAGCCCGAGGCCGCCCCGGCCGAGGCCATGGACACCCTGGTCGCCGCCCTCAAGCTGAACCTGGACGGCAAGGTCAAGGACGTGCGCACCACCGACCGCCTGACCAGTTCGGCGGTGTGCCTGGCGGTGGACGCGGGCCAGATGAGCATGCATCTGGAAAAGCTGCTGAAGGCCCATAACCAGTTGGACCAGGACAGCCCGCGCGTCCTCGAGATCAACCCCCGCCACCCGCTGATCAAGGCCCTGGCCGACAAGGTCAAATCCTCGGGCCGCGAGGCGGTGCAGGACCTGTCGCTGCTGCTGCTGGACCAGGCCCGCATCGTCGAAGGCGAAGCCCCCGCCGACCCAGTCGACTTCGCCCGCCGCCTGGCCGGAATCATGGAAAAAGGCTTGGTGTAAGGGTTAAGGGTTCTTCCCGGCGCCGGGGCGAGTATCGTTCCGGTGCCGTTTCCCAACCTGTTCCCGTCATGGCCGGGCTTGACCCGGCCATCCACGCACCGCCATTCGGCGCCCCACCGCCGGAGCGGGCGGAACGTCCCCGGGTAACACGGATAAACACGGATGGGCGCAGATGGGCACGGATGCCATCCCGGCCCCACCATGCTACCTTGGCGCGACAATCCCGCCGAGGTCAGCCCATGCTGCTTTACCACTACTGCTCCAACGACACCTTCCTGTCGATCCTGCGCAATTCCGAACTGTGGCTGTCGGAACTGACCCTGAGCAACGATTCCATGGAAGGCATCTGGGTGCGGGAAGTGCTGCTGGAGGAATGCCGGGAACGGAATTTGTCACCGCAAGCCCTGGATGATTTCGCCGAGAAAACCACGTCTCTCCTGGAATTCCTCAGCGCTGCCGGTTTCTGCCTGTCAGCCGAAGGCGATCTGCTCAGTCAATGGCGAGGCTATGCTGATAACGGCGCAGGCATCGCGGTTGGATTCGACCGAAATGACCTCAAGGCACTTTGTGATGGCACCAAAGAGGAGGTGATCGGGCCCACCCTGGGTAAGGTCATTTATGAATCACCGAAACAGAGAGCAGCCATCCGGCCACATGCCGACAGACTGGAAAAATTTATAAATAAAGGGATCCTAACAGATATAGCAATATTGCCGGAACGGCGTAGCAATGAGGAAGATGAAATTGGTAGAGAGCTAAAAACACATTACAATTTTCAATTTTTAAGAATGATGGACGTATTGTTTATTATCAAAAATAAGGCATTTTCCGAGGAGAATGAATGGAGAATATTGAGATTGTTGATAAAGGCAGATTTCGAAAATAACACCCTAAAAGGCGGCCCCTACCGTGATCCGCAAAATTTGGATTTCCGCGCACGCGGCGATCACATCGTCCCCTATTTGCGCTTGCCAATCCCCGACGACAAAAAAGGCTGCATCAAGGAAATCATCCTCGGCCCCCGCAACCGCACGCCCGAACCGGTGATCCGCGCCGTCCTGGAAAAGTACGGCTTCGAAAACGTAAACATCCGCCGTTCCGCCGCCACCTATCGCTGATCCATCACCGCGCGAAGAAATCCGTGTTCATCCGTGCGCCGCGCAGCGGCATCCGCGCCCATCCGTGTTACCTGCGCTGCCCACCGCTCCCCCGGACGGCGCCACGGACGCGCCGCCATAACCCCTTGCAATCCGCCGCCATAACCCCGACCTTGGGACGGCCATGACCGATTCCTTCGGCCGGGGGCGGGTGACGGCGGTGCTGGGGCCCACCAACACCGGCAAGACCCATTACGCGCTGGACCGCATGCTGGGGCATGCCACCGGCATGATCGGCTTTCCGCTGCGGTTGCTGGCGCGCGAGAATTACGACCGCATCGTCCGCATGAAGGGCGCCGCCTCGGTGGCGCTGATCACCGGCGAGGAACGCATCGTGCCGCCCAACCCGCGTTGGCTGGTGTGCACGGTCGAGGCCATGCCGCTGGACCGCCGCGTCGCCTTTCTCGCCATCGACGAAATCCAGTTGTGCGCCGACCCCGAGCGCGGCCACGTCTTCACCGACCGGTTGCTGCACGCCCGCGGCCAGCAGGAAACGGTGTTTCTGGGCGCCGAGACCATGAAGCCGTTGCTGGCGCGGCTGGTGCCGGGCATCGAGTTCATCACCCGGCCGCGCCTGTCGAACCTGAGCTATGCCGGGCCGAAAAAGCTGAACCGGCTGCCGCCGCGCTGCGCCGTGGTCGCCTTTTCGGCGGCCGAGGTTTACGCCATGGCCGAGTTCGTCCGCCGCCAGCGCGGCGGCGCGGCGGTGGTGTTGGGGGCGCTGAGTCCGCGCACCCGCAACGCCCAGATCGGGCTGTATCAGGCGGGCGAGGTGGATTACATCGTCGCCACCGACGCCATCGGCATGGGCCTGAACATGGATGTGGACCATGTGGCCTTTGCCCAGTTGCGCAAGTTCGACGGCCGCGCCCCGCGCGCCCTGGAAGCGCCCGAGATCGCCCAGATCGCCGGGCGCGCCGGGCGGCACATGAATGACGGCACCTTCGGCACCACCGCCGACGTGCCCGGCCTGGACCCGGATGTGGTCGAGGCGGTGGAGAACCACGCCTTCGCCCCGGTCAAGGCGCTGTGGTGGCGCAATTCCGAGCTGCGCTTCGCCTCGGTCGAGGCGCTGCTGGCGTCGCTGGAACGCCCCCCGCCCGAGCCCGGGCTGATCCGCGCGCGCGAGGCCGACGACCAGATCGCCCTGGCCCATCTGGCCCACGATCCCGACATCCTGAAGCTGGCGAACCACCCCGAGCGGGTGCGGCTGTTGTGGGACGTGGCCCAGGTGCCCGATTTCCGCAAGGTCATGGCCGACGCCCATACCCGGCTGCTGGCGCAGATCTTCCGCCACCTGACCGGGCCGGGGCGGCGGCTGCCCACCGATTGGCTGGCCGGGCATGTGGACCGCCTGGACCGTACCGATGGCGAAATGGATACCCTGGTGGCGCGCATCGCCCATGTCCGCACCTGGACCTATGTGTCCAACCGCGCGGGCTGGGTCGCCGATCCCGGCCATTGGCAGGAACGCACCCGCGCCATCGAGGACAAGCTGTCCGACGCCCTGCACGACCGCCTGACCCAACGCTTCGTCGATCGCCGCACCGCCCATCTGGTGCGGCGCATGGCCGACGAGGGCGAGTTGCTGGGCGCGGTCAGCCGGGCGGGCGACGTCATGGTCGAAGGTCATTACGTCGGCAAAATGGATGGCTTCCGCTTTCAGCCCGATAGCGCCGAAGGGCCGAACGCCGCCAAGGCGGTTCTGACCGCCGCCGCGCGCGGCCTGAAAAGCGAGGTGGCGGCGCGGGTGGCGCGGCTGTGCGCCGCCGGGGCGGATGCCTTCGCCCTGACCGGCGACGGCCACATTCTGTGGGAAGACCAGAAGGTGGCGCGACTGACTGCCGGGCCGGAGCCGTTGCGCCCCGCAATCGATATCCTGGCCAGCGACCTGTTGGAACCGGCGGCCCGCGACCGCATCCGCAAGCGGCTGGCGGACTGGCTGGACACCGCCATCGCCGAGGCGTTCCGTCCGCTGCTGCGCGCCCGGGCGGCGCCGCTACAGGGGGCGGCGCGCGGGGTGGTGCATCAACTGGCCCAGGGTTTGGGCAGCCTGCCGCGCGCCGATGCCGATGCCCAGGTCAAGGCGCTGGACGAGTCCGGCCGCCAGACCCTCGCCCGCCTGAACATTCGTTTCGGTTTGCATTCGATCTTTGTGCCGCCGCTGCTGAAGCCCGGGGCGCAACGGCTGCGCGGCCTGCTGTGGGCGGCATCCCAGGGCGCCGCCGCGCCGCCGCCGCCCGGCGAAAAGGTGGCGGTGAAGGTGGACCAGCCCGCCGCCTATTATGCCGCCATCGGCTATGTGGTGGTGGGCGGCCATGCCGTCCGCGCCGACATGCTGGAACGTTTCGCCGCCGAATTACGGGTTCTGGCCCGCGCCGCGAAGGATGGCTTCACCCTGCCGGGGCCATTGGCGTCGCTGTTGGGATTGGGGGCCGAGGACATGGCGGCGGTGATGGGCGCCCTGGAATACCGTCCGCATCAGGGCGGCTGGCTGCCGCCGCGCCGCAAGCGGCAGGCCGCGCGGGGGGCGGACAAACGGCAGCACCGCGCGGATTCACCCTTCGCGGTGCTGCGGCGGTCCTGAACGTCCGTTGGGGGTGGGGGTGGACGCCCGGACCAATGCCTTCAGAACAGGGCCACGCCCTTCTTGTGCAGCAGGCGGCTGCACAGAACCACGCTGGCGTCGGGTTCGTCGCTGACCGGGGCGCGGACCGCCACGTTGTCCAGCGTCTGGGCGATTTCCACCGCCAGATCGAACAATTCCGCCGGGGTCCGGCTGTCCAGCGGCGGATAGTGGCCATCGGCCATCAGGTCGACCATGATCATGGGCTTGCCCTCCCGCGGCATCAGAACAGTTCCACGTCGTCGTTGTTCACGGCCCGGCCGTGAAACACCACCTCGTCACCAAGCTGGCGGCCCAGGCGGGCGTGCACTTCGGCATCGGGGACCGAGCGGGCGATGAAGGCGGCGAAATCGTACAAATACTCGCTCGCCTTGATCGTCAGCGGCTGGTAGCGCACGTCGCTGCTACGCTCGACTCTGACCAGGAACATTTTCGCCTCCCACCCCCTGGGGTGTTTACCTGAGGCCCATCATACCCCCGCATGAGGGTTACACTTATGCGAATGAGTCCCCGGCAGCCATGTGCGGAACTCATGTGGAAAAAGATAAAATTGCAAGCAATTCCAACGCAAAAAGGGCGCGGAGCACCGGCTCCGCGCCCTTTGGCTGTGCTGTGCCGCGATCAGCCGCCGACCGGACGGCCGTCGGGACGGGTGATGGCGACGATGGCCGGACGGGGCGGCATCTTGGGATCAAAATCCGGCCAGCGGGTCGAGGGCGTGTCGAAGGTCGAATCCTTGTCCTCGGCCGGGTGCTGCACCGCCACGAACAGGGTGGTGTTGTCGGGGGTGAAGGCCGGGCCGCACATCTCGGCATCGCGCGGGCAGGCGTAGAACAGCTTGAGCAGCGCCCGGCCCTTGCCGTCCACGTCGCAGGCGTACATGCCGTCGGGGATGCCGTTCTTGCGCTGGTTCGAGCCCTGGTCCGAGGAAATCCACAAGCGGCCGCGATTGTCGAAGGCGCAATTGTCCGGCGACGACATCCACGCGCCGAACCGGTCGTTCAGCGGATGATAGCGGGCGCCGTCCGCCGCCTTGCCCGCCAGCAACAGGATGTCCCAGCGGAAACGGTCGGCGGCGTGGTCGCCCAGGCGGCCCTTGCCCGCCCCCGGCGGGATCAGCTCGACCACATGGCCGTGTTCGTTCCTGGCGCGCGGATGGGGGCCGCCCACCTGTTCCGGCTTGCGCTGGCTGTTGTTGGTCAGCATGACGTAGACGCGGCCGTTGGCCGGGTTGGTTTCCACGTCCTCGGGCCGGTCCATGGGGGTGGCGCCCACCAGATCGGCGGCGCGGCGGGCCTCGATCAGCACGTCGGCCTGCGAGCCGAAGCCGTTCTCGGGCGTCAGCTTGCCCTGGCCCCACACCAGCGGCAGCCAGGTGACGGTGCCGTCCTTGTCGAAACGGGCCACCGACAACGTGCCCTCGTCCAGCAGGGCCAGATTGGCGCGGCGGTTGCGGGGATCGACCTTGCCCTTGGTGACGAAGCGGTACAGGTACTCGAACACCTCGTCATCGCCGCAATAGACCACCACGCGGCCATCGGCCAGTTGCACGCAGGTCGCCGCCTCGTGCTTGAAGCGGCCCAGGGCGGTGCGCTTGACCGGCACGAAGGTGGGATCATAGGGATCGATCTCCACCACCCAGCCGAAGCGGTTGGGCTCGTTCAGTTCCTTGGTCACGTCGAAACGGTCGTGAAAGCGCGACCAGGCATAGCGGGTCTTGCCCTTGATGCCCATGCGTTCGTGGTTGCGTTCTTCCGGCGTGCCCTTGGCCGAACCGCCGAAATAGGTGTCGATGTTCTCCTCGGCGATCAACACCGTGCCCCACGGCGTCACGCCGCCCGCGCAATTGTTCAGGGTGCCGATGACCTTGCGGCCCGACGGGTCGGCCTTGGTGCGCAGGCGGGGATGGCCGGCCGCCGGGCCGGACACCGCCATTTCGGTGGACAGGGCGGAAATGCGGCGGTTGAACGGGCTGTTGTCCACCACCTTCCAGGCGCCGTCCACCCGCTGCACCTCGATGACGGAATGGCCGTGGGCGGCGATCTCCACGTCCACCTGGGCGCGGGTCATGGCCTCGACCTTGTTCTTCAGGGTGATGCCGGGAAACATCAGTTCGGCGTTGGTGTATTCGTGGTTCACGCACAGCAGGCCGTGATCCGAGGCCAGCGACCCCACCGGCAACGGCAGGAAGGCGACGAAATCGTTGTTATAGCCGAACTGACGTTCCTGGGCGGCGGCGGTCTGGCTGCGGGGATCGAAGGCGGGGGCGGCGTATTCCACCGCGTCGCCCCAGCGGATCAGCACCTTGGCCTGATGATCGGCGGCCACCTGGTGGTCGTCGGCGATGGTGTGCGGCGGCGAACGGAAGCCCAGGGTCGAGGGGTCGGACGGCTCGGCCGCCCAGCCGGGCAGCGGCGCCAGGGCGGCGGTTCCGGCGGCCAACAGCCCTTTCAGCGCCGTGCGGCGGCTGGCGGCGATGGCGGCGAAGGACGGATTGCGGGGATGGTCGGACATGCCGGCGGCTCCTCAGGGGAAGAAGTAATCCCGGTCGGCGCCGCAATTGGGGCAATGCCAGTCGTCCGGCAAGTCCTCGAAGGCGAGTCCCGGGGGAATGGGGCGATAGGGATCGCCGTCCGCCGGATCGTAGGTCCAGCCGCACCGCGCGCATACCCATTGGGCCAGACGGCCGTCGGGGTCACGAACGGGGGCGGCGGGGCGCGATGCGGGCATGGGAAATCCTCTGGCGCGGAGTGTAGGCGCACCAGGGGATCTCTTATAATGAAGCTTCGATTACTTCGGTGGGATCACCGCGCTGTACAGCCGCATCACCTCTTCCACCGTTCCGGCGGTGTCGGGCTGCGGTTCGGTCAGGCCCTTGGCGATGGCGGCGCCGATATCGCTGAACACCGCCTCGGACGCGTCGCCGGCAAAGGCGATGGGAAAGGCCGAGAACACGGTCAGCGCCTGATCCAGCGCCGCCTTGTGGCTGGTGGCGGCCAGCACCTTCCACACCTCGAACAACATGACCACGGTCATACCCATGTTGTTGCGGTCCAGGCGGCGGCGCAGGGCGTCGCGGATCTGAAAGGCCAGGTCGCGCGGCCGCCGCGTCACCTCGGCGGTCAGAAAGGGATGTTCGGCGGCGGGCCAGCGCGCCGCCAGCCGCACCAGTTCCTCGAAGCCGAACGCCCCCTGGGCGCCGTGCGAGAACAGGGTGATGGCCAGCGCGTCGGCGATCAGCGGCGGATGGCCGACGCTGGCGGCGTCGATGCCGTCCAGCATCGCCTCGGCCTCGGCGTCGCGGTCGGCGGCCAGCGACAGCAGGCCGGGCAAATCCTGGGACAGCCGCTCGGCGTCGAAGGACAGCAGATCCAGCAGCAGCCCCAGATCGGCGGCGGCGGGCAGGTCGATGCCCGTATCGGCGGCGGCATCGTGCCAGGCGATTTCCAGGTCGCGGGCCAGCATCTCGTCGGGACTGGGGCGGTTGGACACCTGCACCGGCACCCGGCGCTTGACCGTCTCGGTGGTTTCGCCCAACGAGAAGTTGACGCCCAGCACCGACAGGGTGCGCTTGCGCGTCACCGGAACCTCGACCGTCTGGAAGCTGACGCCGGCGATGCCGCCCGCCCGCGCCGCCGCCAGCTTGGCGTCGGCGGCGGCGGCCTGTTCCACCATCTTGCCCAGACGGCCCGTGACCAGCGACCACAATTCGGCCCGCGCCTCGAACACCGCCACGTCGGCGGGGCGGCCGGGGCGGCGGCCGTGAATCTCGGCCAGGGGATCGCGCCAGGTGGGCATCAGGGTCTTGGCCAGGAAGGTGCGGGCCGCCCCGACGAAGGACGGGGCGTGCAGAAAGAACGGCTGTTCGTGCACGTAATTGGGCGACGGAAAGCGCGGCGGCGGCACCTTGAACAAGGCCACGCGCTGGGTCAGGGCGCCGGTGACGTCGTCGATGGCCGCGGCGAAGAACGCGTCGAAGGAATCGGCGGGCGGCGGCGGTGCCGGTTCCAGACTGATTTCCGGCAAATCGTCCTCGGGCGGCAGGTCGACCGCGCGGCGGGCCAGGGGATGCGGTTCCTCGCCGCTGACCCGCTGCCAGGCCAGGGCGATTTCCGGGCGCTTGGCGATGACCATGCCGATCACCTCGCGCGCCAGTTCCATCTGCTGGGCCAGCGGCCGCCCGGCCATGCCGTCGGCGAAGGCGTCCTGCACCGCGCGCAGGAACTGGGCGTCACCCTTGCGGCGCAGCAACGAGCCCAGCACCCCCGCCATGAAGCGGATCAATTGCGGCTCATCCTGCTGCTGCGCCAGCTTGGCGCACAAATCCTCGTAAAGCTGGGTCTGTTCGGGGGACAGGGCCATGGGTCAGCCTCCCTGACCGGCGGGGACCGGTACCACGGAAATGGAATTCTTGGGCGAGCCCTCGATGATGCGGTCGGAATAGACCAGATAGATCAGCACGTTGCGCTTCGCGTCCAGGAAGCGCACCACCTGCATGGACTTGAACAGCAGCGAGGTGTCCTTCTTGAACACCTCTTCGCCATCCTTGATCTTGGCCTTGTAGGTGATCGGCCCGACCTGACGGCAGGCGATGGAGGCGTCGGACGTGTCCTCGGCCACGCCCAGCCCGCCCGAGATGCCGCCCTTCTTGGCCCGCGACAGATAGCAGGTGACACCCGCGACCTTGGGGTCGTCGAACGCCTCGACCACGATCTTGTCGTTGGGGCCAAGCATCTTGAACACGGTGGAGACGCTGCCGATCTCCTCGGCGCGGGCGGCACCGGCGGCCAGAACGGCGCCAAGGGCGAAAAACACGGAAAGAACACGACGCATCTTGCGGCAACCCCGAACCATCGAATGGGTGGGCGAAACCGTCGCCCGACAAGGAATGGGAACAATTTTAAGCAATTTCAAGACAACAACCCTTGCACGAAGACTATAGGACACCAATCCGGCCGGGCAAAGGGGGCTTGATCGGCATCAAGGCCCCGGCGGCGGCGCGGGCCTTTGCTGGAACGCTCCATTCGCGGAATCCCGGCCATGTCCCTGCCCGAATTTTTTTACCGCCTCCCCGCCTTCACCGTGCACGACCCGCTGGCCGCCTTTCTGGGCGCCCCGGCCGACGGATTGCTGACCTATACCTATGCCGACGCGGTGCGGCTGGCCGGGCATTCCTGTCCCACCGTGGCCGGGGCGTGGCTGATGACCACCCGCGCCCTGGCGGCGTTGTGGCCCGATGCCATGCCCGAACGCGGCGCCGTGCGGCTGTTGCTGCCCGAGGAACAGGACAGCGGCGTCACCGGCGTGGTGGCGGCGGTGGCCGGGCTGCTGACCGGCGCCGCCGGTCCCGGCGGCTTCAAGGGGCTGGGCGGGCGCTTCGGCCGCGCCGGGCTGGTGGAATACGCCACCGACATTCCCGCCACCCTGGGGCTGGTGCGCACCGACAGCGGCGACGGCGTTCTGGCCCGCTACGACCCGTCGGCCATCGCCCCCGACCCGGCCATGCGCCCGACCTTGCAGCGGCTGCTGGGCGGCGATGCCGAGCCCGACGATTCCGCCACCTTCGCCCACGTCTGGCAGGACCGGGTGGCGCGCATCCTGGCGGCCGCCGACAGCGTGGTGACGCTGGCGCATTTCCCGGCGCGGTGAAATCTGCTAGAACCCGGCGCAGGTTTTCCCAGGGAAATGCAAGGAGTGCCATGTCCGTCCTGGTTCCGGTGTCGTGGGGCGAGGTGATCGACAAGATCACCATCCTGGAAATCAAGGCCGAGCGCCTGACGGACGCGGCCAAGCTGGCCAACGTCACCACCGAGCTGAACGAGCTGGTGGCGGTGCGCGAGCGCGAGTTCCCCGGCCATGCCGCCCTGGCGGCGCTGGCGGCCGAACTGAAGGCCATCAATGAAAAGCTGTGGGTGATCGAGGACGACATCCGCGATTGCGAACGGGCCAAGGATTTCGGCGCCAAGTTCGTCGAACTGGCCCGCGCCGTCTATTACACCAATGACGAGCGCGCGGCGTCCAAGCGCAAGATCAACGATCTGCTGGGCTCGGCGCTGGTCGAGGAAAAGTCCTACGCGCCCTACGCCTGAGCCGGACACCGCACATTGCGCGCCCATCGCCTGATCGACCCGATCCTGCGCGGCCTGCTGCGGCTGCGCCCGCGGCGCCGCGACGCCGCGGGCGTGCTGTTCATCAGCGCCGGGGGCTTGGGCGACACCGTGCTGTTCTCGCTGGTGCTGCCGCGCCTGCTGGAACTGGCCCGCCCCGGCGAAACCGTCACCGTGCTGTTGCGCGGCGACGGTGCGCGCATGAGCTTCCTGTTCCCGCCGCAGGTCCAGGTGCTGAAGGTGGATTTCGGCCGCCTGCGCGATCTCAGGTACCGCTTCCAGGTGGCGACCGACCTGCATGGCGCCCATTACCGGCTGGTGGTGCACACCGATTACCTGCGCCATCCCGATCTGGACGAGTTCCTGGTGGCGTGCTGCCGGGCCGAGGACACGGCGGCCATGGCGCCGCGCCCGTGGCGCAAGTACCAGTCGCGGCTGGACGCCAACCGCCGCCTGTACCGCCGCCTGTTCGAATCCGGCCCCGCCCACGCCGACAAGGTGCTGCGCTGGGCGCGCTTCGCCGATTTCCTGACCGGAAAGACCCAGGCGGCGCCCATGGTGCTGCTGCCGCCCGAGGCGCGGCCCCCGGCCGAAGCCCTGCCCGTTCCCACCGTGCTGTTCCAGCCGTTCTCGGCGGTGAAGGAAAAGCAGAGCCCGCCCGAATTGTGGGCGCTGATCGCCCGCTCACTGCCCCAGGGCTGGCGGGTGCGGCTGGCCGGGCATCCGTCCGATCTGGACAAGAACCCGGACTACCGCGCCCTGCTGGATCTGCCCAATGTGGAATTCGAGGGCGCGCCCTTCGCCACCCTGGCCGGGATCATCCAGGGCTGCCGTCTGGTGGTCAGCGTCGATACCGCCTGCATGCATCTGGCGGTGGTTCTGGGCGCCCCCACCTTGTGCCTGGCCTCCAGCGCCTATGTGGGCGAGATCGTGCCCTATGCGCCGGAAATCACCCCGGCCAACGCCCATTTCCTGCGCCACGACATGGAATGCCGTGGTTGCCTGGGCGATTGCCGCCTGCCGCCGCAACGCGGCATGTACCCTTGCGTCGCCGCCCTGGATTCCGACGCGATCCTGGCGCAGGTGGCCGACATCATCGCCCGAGGAATTTGACGCATGGGTCTGCTCGACATTCTGGCGCCGCGCGGCATGCGCCGCCGCTGGTGGCTGTTCCGTCCCATCGACGCCCTGGTGGCGCTGTGGCCCGCGCCGCGTGCCAAAAAGGGCGTGGTGGTGGTGCGCATGGACGGCATCGGCGACATGGTGATGTTCCGCCGCGCGCTGGAACATTACCCGGCGGCCTTCGGGGTCGAGAAATCCGACATCACCGTGCTGGGCTGCAATTCCTGGCGCGGCCTGGGCGACGGCGTGTTCGACGGCTTCAAACTGGTGACGATCGACGAACACGCCTATGAGAAGAAGTGGCTGTACCGGCTGAAGATCAGCCTGTGGCTGCGCCGCCAGGGCTTCAAGGTCGCGGTGTGCGACATGTTCATGCGCAAGGTGATGACCGCCGACACCCTGGTCTGGCATTCCCGCGCCCCGGAACGCATCGTCTGCACGCCGTTCATCACCGACCGCACCCGCGCCGAATACGGCTGGTATCTGCGCCGCGCCACCCGCGTCATCCATACCGGCGCCTATCCCACCCATGAAAGCCTGCGCCACTTCACCTTTCTGTCGGAACTGACCGGGCGCGAGCACCCGCCCGAGGTGCCCGCCATCCCGTGGCGCGAGCAGGCGCCCAAGCTGCCCGACGGCGCCCCGTATGTGGTGATGAATTTCGGCAGCAACGAGCCGGGGCGGCGCTGGCCGTTCGACAATTTCCTGGGCGTGGCGCAACGCTGCCTGGAGGCCGGGCTGCGGGTGGTGTTCGTCGGCGCCGGGCAGGAAGCCTTCGCCAAGCCGCGCATCGCCGGGATGAACCATCCCGGCGTGGTGGACACCATCGGCACGCTGAAGCTGCCGGAACTGGTGGACGTGCTGAAGCACGCCGCCTGCGTGCTGACCAACGACACCGGCCCCGGCCATCTGGCCCTGGGGGTCGGCGCCCCCACCGTGTTGCTGGCGGGCGGCGGCCATTTCGGCAGCTTCGTGCCCTATCCGCCGGAAACCCGCCCGGCGCGCTCGGCCTTCCTGAACCGGGAAATGGACTGCTATCACTGTCTGTGGGTGTGCCCGAAGCGCGCCAGCCGCGCCGATGCCTTCCCCTGCGTCGCCGACATCACCGTCGATCAGGCGTGGGACGCGGTGCGGGCCATCGTCGGCCGGTAATGCCCTATCCCCCCAGGCGCGGCAGCGAGGTCGCCAGCAACGCCACGCCCGAGGCCAGCAGCAACACCAGGACCAGACGGCGGAAGGCCGCGTCGTCGATGCGGTCGTACAGGCGGATGCCGATCAGCACCGGCAGCACCATGGCCGGGACCGCCCACAGGCACAACCAGCCCAATTCGGCGGTCAGCAGGCCGTTGAGGCCATAGACCGTCAGGGTCAAAGCGTGCATGGCCATGTTGAAGGTCTGCAATACCGCGCGGCCCACATCCTTGTCCCAGCCGCGCAGGGTGTACCACACGGTGACGGGGGTGCCGGGAAAGCCCCCCAATCCGCCCAGGATGCCGCCGACCATGCCGATTGCCCCATCGGCCGGACGGCCGCCGTGGTGCAGATGGGGCAACAGCCGCGCCGCCAGCATGCACGAACAATAGCCGACCAGGATGACGCCCAGCAGTGCGCGAAAGGTGATCTGATCCACCAGCGGCAACAGGGCGACGCCCGGCGGCACCCCCATGGCACCGCCCAGCACGAACGGCAGCACCCGGCGCCAGTCGAAGCCACGCCGCAGCGGGCCGATGGCCAGGGCCTGGCCGACCAGCGAGCACACCACCACCAGCGGTCCGGCCAGTTGCGGCGCCACCGCCCAGGCCCAGAAGCTCATGGCGGTCAGGCCGAAGGCGAAGCCGGACAGGCCCTGGACGAAACCGGCGGTGACGGCGCCGGTCAGCACCAGGGCCAGCGAGGCATCCATGCCGGGTTACAGGCCCAGCACGTCGCGCATGGAATACAGGCCCGGCTTCTGGTCCTTGGCCCACAGCGCGGCGCGCACCGCGCCCTTGGCGAACACCGAGCGCGAGGCGGCCTTGTGGGTCAGTTCCACCCGTTCCTCGTCGGCGGCGAACATCACCGTGTGGTCGCCGACCACGTCGCCGCCGCGCAGGGTGGCGAAGCCGATCTCGCCCTTCGGCCGCGCGCCGGGATGGCCGTCGCGCGCCTTGCACCACACCTGCTCCAGATCGACGCCGCGGCCCTTGGCGGCGGCGCGGCCCAGGCCCAGCGCGGTGCCGGACGGCGCGTCCACCTTGCGGCGGTGGTGCATCTCGACGATCTCGATGTCGTAATCCTCGGCCAGGATGGCGGCGACTTTCTCGGTCAGGCCCAGCAGCAGGTTGACGCCGACGCTGAAATTGGGGGCATAGACCACCGGCACCACCTTGGCCGCCTCGGCCAGCGCCGCCTCGTCGTCTTTGGTCAGGCCGGTGGTGCCGACGATCAGCGCCGTGCCGGTTGCCGCCGCCAGCTTGGCATGGGCCACGGTGGCCACCGGCACGGTGAAATCGATCACCGCCTCGGCATCGGCGAACAGCGCCGCCGGGTTGTCATGCACCGGGGCGCCGCTGGCGCCGGTGGTGCCGCCCACCAGGGCGCTGCCGGGACGTTCGGTGCCGCCCGCCAGCGTGGCGCCCGCCGCCTCGTCCACCGCCTTGACCAACATCTGGCCCATGCGGCCGCCGCATCCGACGATTCCGATCTTCATTGGTGCTTCTCCAGGTTCAGACGCCGGTAATCAGAATGTCCAGGGCGCCGATGATTTCAGTCCGGTACTCGGCCAGCGAGGCGACACGCGCGCCCAGCAGGGCCGGTGACACACCGGCGATCTGGGCGGTCAGCATGACCTGCATCTGGCCGTCGATGGCGAAGGTGGGATAAAGCCCGCGAATGGGGCGGTCGCCCAGCAAGGCGGCCGGGATCAACGGCACCACCACCACGGTGTCGAGACCGTGCAGCAGGTCAGACTGCACCACCAGCAGATAAGGGGGGTGGGCGCCTGCCGCGTTGCGGTGAACGTCGAATTGACAGGCCATCAGAACGCCCGCAATCCGTCGCTCCACAAGCCGTGTTCCGCCACATAGCGGTTATAGGCGTCGATGGCGTCCTTGTTTTCCTCGGCCCATTGCTTGGCGCGGGCTTCACGCACGCGCTTCTCCAACTCGGCCTCAAGGGTCTGGGACAGGTTGATGCCCAACGCCTTGGCCTGACGCAACAGGTCTTCGTTGACGCTGACGTTGCAGGCCTTCTTCGGCGATTTGGGATCGAACAGGGCGTTCATGACGCACCTCCATGCTTCATGCGCAAAGCATATGCGCATGAAGCATGGGGTTTCAAGGTGCTACTCGGTCAAATCCTTCCACAGTTCCTTGACCTTGTCGAAGAAACCGCGGCTTTCCGGGCTGTTGTGCTTGCCGTCGGCGTTGTCGCCAGCCGATTCGAACTCGCGCAGCAATTCTTCCTGGCGTTTGGTCAGGTTGACCGGGGTTTCCACCGTGGCCTGGATGAACATGTCGCCACGCGCCGGGCTGCGCAGGACGCTCATGCCCTTGCCCTTCAGGCGGAACTGGTTGCCGGTCTGGGTGCCGGGTGGGATCGTCACCTTGGTCAGCTTGCCTTCGATGGTCGGCACGTCGATGGTGCCGCCCAGCGCCGCCGTGACCATGGGGATCGGCACCCGCACGTAGATGTTGGCGCCGTCGCGCTGGAACAGCCGGTGCTGCGCCACGGTCAGGAAGATATAGAGATCGCCGGGCGGCGCGCCGCGCATGCCCGCCTCGCCCTCGCCGGACAGGCGGATACGGGTGCCGTCCTCGACACCGGCCGGAACCTGGACCTGAAGGGTCTTGTCCTTGCGCACGCGGCCCTGGCCGCCGCACACCTTGCACGGGTCCTTGATGACGCGGCCCTGGCCCTGGCAGGTCGGGCAGGTGCGTTCGACGGTGAAGAAGCCCTGCTGCATGCGCACCTTGCCGTGGCCGTGGCAGGTCGAGCAGGTGACGGGCTGGCTGCCGTCCTTGCCGCCGGTGCCGTTGCAGGTGTCGCACGGCGCCGAGGACGGGACAGTGACCGTGGCGGTCTTGCCCGCGAAGGCGTCTTCCAGGCTGATTTCCATGTTGAAGCGCAGATCGGCGCCGCGCCCCGAGCTTTGGCCGCGACGGCCGCCGCCCATGAAATCGCCGAACATTTCCTCGAACAGATCCGAGAACCCGCCGCCGCCACCGCCGCCGCCGAAGCCGAAATCGGCGAAGCCGCCGCCGCCGCGCCCGCCGCCGTCAAAGGCGGCATGGCCGAAGCGGTCATAGGCGGCGCGCTTCTGTTCGTCCTTCAGCACGTCATAGGCTTCGTTCAGTTCCTTGAACTTGTCCGAAGCGGTTTCGTCATCCGGATTGCGGTCCGGATGGTACTGCATGGCCAGCTTGCGGTAGGCCTTTTTCAGGTCGTCGGCCGACGCGTTGCGGTCACAGCCGAGAACCTCGTAATAGTCGCGCTTGCTCATGCCATTACATGCCTGTCAGGGGATGGCCAGTCAGGGGTTAGATGGCCGACCGCCCCGGGAAAGGCTTTCCCCGGGGCGGCGGCTGTCGGTCACGACCGTCGGGGCTTACTTGCCCTTCTTGTCGGAATCCACTTCCTCGAAATCGGCATCGACCACGGTGCCGTCTTGTCCGCCATGGGCCTGGGCACCGCCCGCCGCACCGGCATCGGCGCCACCGGCCGCTTCCTGGGCCTTGTACATGGCCTCGCCCAGCTTCATGGACGACTGCATCAGGGCCTCGGTCTTGGCCTTGATCTCGTCGGGGTTGTCACCGTCCATCACCGCCTTCAGCGCCGCCACGTCACGCTCGACATCGGCCTTGAGGCTGGCATCCACCTTGTCGCCGAATTCCTTCAGGCTCTTTTCGGTGGAATGGACCAGACCGTCGGCGTGGTTGCGGGCCTCGACCGTTTCCTTGCGCTTCTTGTCGTCGGCGGCGTGGGCCTCGGCTTCCTTGACCATGCGCTCGATGTCGGCATCGTTCAGACCGCCCGACGCCTGGATGCGGATCTGCTGTTCCTTGTTGGTGGCCTTGTCCTTGGCCGACACGTTGACGATGCCGTTGGCGTCGATGTCGAAGGTGACTTCGATCTGCGGCACGCCGCGCGGGGCGGGCGGAATGCCCATCAGGTCGAACTGGCCCAGCATCTTGTTGTCGGCGGCCATCTCGCGCTCGCCCTGGAACACGCGGATCGTCACCGCGGTCTGGTTGTCCTCGGCGGTCGAGAAGACCTGGGACTTGCGGGTCGGGATGGTGGTGTTGCGGTCGATCAGACGGGTGAACACGCCGCCCAGGGTTTCGATGCCCAGGGACAGCGGGGTCACGTCGAGCAGCAGGACGTCCTTGACCTCGCCCTTCAGCACGCCGCCCTGGATGGCGGCGCCGATGGCGACCACTTCATCGGGGTTGACGCCCTTGTGCGGCTCGCGGCCGAAGAATTCCTTCACCACTTCCTGGATCTTGGGCATGCGGGTCATGCCGCCGACCAGGATGACCTCGTCGATCTCGCTGGCCTTGATGCCGGCATCCTTCAGCGCCGCCTTGCAGGGCTCGATGGTGCGGGCGACCAGATCCTCGACCAGGGCTTCCAGCTTGGCGCGGGTCAGCTTGATGTTCAGGTGCTTGGGGCCGGACGCGTCGGCGGTGATGAACGGCAGGTTCACCTCGGTCTGCATCGCGCTGGACAGCTCGATCTTGGCCTTTTCCGCCGCTTCCTTCAGGCGCTGCAAGGCCAGACGGTCGCCGCGCAGGTCGATGCCCTGCTCCTTTTTGAACTCGTCGGCCAGATAGTCGATGATGCGGGCGTCGAAATCCTCACCGCCCAGGAAGGTGTCGCCGTTGGTGGACTTCACCTCGAACACGCCGTCGCCGATTTCCAGCACCGACACGTCGAAGGTGCCGCCGCCCAGATCGTACACGACGATGGTGCCGGCGCCCTTCTTCTCCATGCCATAGGCCAGGGCGGCCGCGGTCGGCTCGTTGATGATGCGCAGCACTTCCAGACCGGCGATGCGGCCCGCGTCCTTGGTGGCCTGACGCTGGGCGTCGTTGAAATAGGCCGGGACGGTGATCACCGCCTGGGTCACGGTTTCGCCCAGGTACGCCTCGGCGGTTTCCTTCATCTTGGTCAGGATGTAGGCCGAGATCTGGCTGGGGCTCTGCTTCTTGCCGCCCGCGTCCACCCAGGCGTCGCCGTTCTCGCCGTTCACGATGTGATACGGCACCAGCGCCGCGTCCTTCTTGGTGATCGGGTCGTCGAAGCGACGGCCGATCAGGCGCTTGATGGCGAACAGGGTGTTGGTGGCGTTGGTGACGGCCTGGCGCTTGGCGGGCTGGCCGACCAGACGCTCGCCGGAATCGGCGAAGGCGACCATGGAGGGCGTGGTGCGCATGCCCTCGGCGTTCTCGATGACGCGGGCGGCCTTGCCCTCCATCACGGCCACGCAGGAATTGGTGGTGCCCAGGTCGATGCCAATGACTTTGCTCATGTCTTCCTCTTGTCGATGCGGCCGGTCCCGGCGGTCCTGTCAGGGCAATGCGGCAACCGCCGAAACCCCCTCGGGGAAAAATGGATCAACGAAACTCGCGGGCGCGTTCAGCGCCACTCGGCGGTTATATAGGGTGGGGTTGGCAGGCCGCAACAAGGGGGATGCGGTTTCGCGCATGATCGCGCCGCGCAATCACCGCGCGCTGGCGGAACGGCGCCATGCCGGGCATGATCCCGGGGCCGAATTCCCTTTCCGCCGCCGAGGTTCCGCCATGACCCCCGCCCAGGTCGACCAGTTCTATGCCCGCCTTGCGGCGCGCATGCCCAACCCGAAAAGCGAGCTGGATTACGTCAACCCCTATACCCTGCTGGTGGCGGTGGTGCTGTCGGCCCAGGCCACCGACATCGGCGTCAACAAGGCGACCGGGCCGCTGTTCGCCCGCGTCACCACGCCGCGCCAGATGCTGGAATTGGGTGAGGAGCGGCTGCGCGAGGCCATCCGCACCATCGGCCTGTTCAAGACCAAGGCCAAGAACGTCATCGCCCTGTCGGACATCCTGGAACGCCAGCACGGCGGCGAAGTGCCGCGCGACCGCGCCGCGTTGGAGGCGCTGCCCGGCGTCGGCCGCAAGACCGCCAATGTGGTGCTGAACGTCGCCTTCGGCGAGCCGACCATCGCCGTGGACACCCATTGCTTCCGCGTCGGCAACCGCACCGGCCTGGCCCCCGGCAAGACGCCGCTGGCGGTCGAGGAGGGATTGCTGGCCGCCACCCCGGCCCGCTGGGGCCGCGACGCCCACCACTACCTGATCCTGCACGGCCGCTACACCTGCACCGCCCGCAAGCCGAAATGCCCGGAATGCGTGGTCGCCGATCTGTGCGCGTGGCCGGAAAAGACGGTGTTCTGAAAGGGCGGAGCGCCCGGCGAGGGCCTTATGAAAAAGGAAACGCCGGGGAAAACCCCGGCGCCGCCTTGTTCGCTCACTCAGGAGACAACGGAAAATCAGCTGGTGGGCATGGTTTCTTCGCGGCTGGCGCGGCCGACCAGTTCGCCCATGCACTGGCTTTCGTTGGTGGCGGGCTGCTGGGCGCGCACCGCCACATGGGCCACGGTCTGGGCGCCGCCTTCGTCGTACAGGAACAGGTCGATGGTGCAGACGCGGCCGCGATATTGCCAGATTTCGGCCGGGGCGTCGCGGCGGGTGAACATGGGCTTGCCCAGGACGGCGCGCACCTGGGTCGGCGACATGCCCTTGAGGCGGCTGGGATCGCCGCCGGTGCCGCCCGGCAGGGCCGCCGTGCCGCGCATGGCGTCGGGACCGAACTGATCGAAGCCGCCGGGCGTGCCCGCCGTGCCGCCAGCCCGGTTCGGCGCGCCGCCGCAGGCAACAAGGAAAACCAGCGGCGCAAGGACGGCGAAGGGGGCGAGGCGCATGGAATGTAATCCCGGGGCGAGGAATATCCCCGGACTATAACAGGTCTCTCTGACTCCGCAACGATTGGAACAGGTGAACCATGAAAGCGGTGGCCACCACCGGCGCCACCAGATTGAACAGCGGCACCGCGAACATCAGGGCGATGGCCATGCCGCCCAGCCACACCCGGCCGAGATTGTTGCGGTAGCAAACTTTCGCCTGGGCCGGGTCCAGCCAGCGCACCGCCACGAGGTCGAAATATTCCCGCCCCAGCAGGTAGCCGTTGACCAGCACCGCCAGCACCAGCGAGAAGCCGGTGAACAGCAGCACCAGATAGATCGGCAGCACCAGCAGGTTGATCAGCACGGTCAGGCCGAGGAAGCGCAACGCCCCCAGCACGATCTCGGCCCAGCCCTGCGGCCGGGCGGCGCCCAATGCGGGATAGTGGCGGTTTTCCACCGCCTGGGCCACGTCGTCCAGCCACACCCCCATGACGGTGGTGACGAGCGCCGGAAAGAACAGGCCCGGCAGCACCAGGGCGGCGATGCCCAGCGCGATGCCGGTGCCGGTGTCGGCCCAGCCCAGATCGAAGAACTGGATATGCGGCAGGGTCAGCCAGATGGCCACCACCAGCGACACGTAACACAGGACGGCGCCCAGCACGCCCAGCCGGACGATGCGGCGCAGCGCGGGGTCGGAAAGTTGGCCCAGGGCCTTGGACAGAGCGGAGAACATGCCGCCATTGAACCACGCCGCCGCGCCGTCGCCAAGACCATGCAGGTCTGCCCCGCGTGATGATTGCAAGAAGAACGGCGTTTTTTATTGTTCCCGACGACGCGGCGTTTATACTGCGCCGCCAAATGGCCGCCCGTCGCAATCGCGCGGACGTCGGCCGCGCGCGCGAAAGTCATACGAGAAAAAACACCATGGTGGATACCCGATACCACGTCGCCGGCATCGGCAACGCGATCGTGGACGTGCTGGTCCATGCCGACGATTCCCTGCTGGATACCCTGGGCCTGTCCAAGGGCGTCATGACCCTGATCGACGCCGAGCAGGCGGAGCGCATCTACGAACAGATTCCCCCCGGCATCGAATGTTCCGGCGGCTCGGCCGCCAACACCATCGTCGGCGTGGCCTCGCTGGGCGGCAAGGCCGCCTATATGGGCAAGGTCAAGGACGACCAGCTTGGCCAGGTGTTCGGCCACGACATCCGCAAGTCCGGCGTGGATTTCCCCACCAAGGCGGCGGTCGGCGGCCCCAGCACCGCGCGCTGCTTCGTGCTGGTGACGCCCGACGCCCAGCGCACCATGCTGACCTATCTGGGCGCCTGCGTCGAACTGACCCCGGACGATGTGGACGAAGCGGTGATCGCCGCCTCTGCCGTCACCTATCTGGAAGGCTATCTTTATGACCCGCCGCTGGCCAAGCGGGCCTTTCTGCGCGCCGCCGACGTGGCGCACAAGGCCGGGCGCCTGGTCAGCCTGTCGCTGTCCGACCCGTTCTGTGTCGGCCGCCACCGCGACGCCTTCCTGGATCTGGTCAGCGGCCATGTGGACATCCTGTTCGCCAACGAGGCCGAGATCACCTCGCTGTACCAGACCGATGATTTCGACGAGGCGGTGCGCCGGGTGCGCGGCCATGCCCGCGTCGCCGCCATCACCCGTGGCGCCAAGGGCAGCGTGGTCGTGACCGAGGACGACGTCCACGTCATCGCCGCCCAATCCGGAATCAAGGTCGTCGACACCACCGGCGCGGGCGATCTGTACGCCGCCGGTTTCCTGTACGGTTTCACCCACGGCCGTGACCTGGCCACCTGCGCCGTGCTGGGCGGCATCGCCGCCGGCGAGATCATCTCGCATATCGGCGCCCGCCCCGACCGCCCGTTGACCGAGCTGGCCGCCGAGATTCTCGGCCCGCTCGCTTCCTCGCCCCTCAAGACCGCGTAACGAAAGCCCCTCATGGAACTCCGAAATATCGCCATCATCGCCCACGTCGACCATGGCAAGACCACCCTGGTCGACGCCATGCTCCGACAGTCCGGCACCTTCCGCGAAAATCAGCAGGTCGCTGAGCGCGTGATGGATTCCAACGATCTGGAAAAGGAACGCGGCATCACCATTCTGGCCAAGTGCACCTCGGTCGAATGGAAGGGCATCCGCATCAACATCGTCGACACCCCCGGCCACGCCGATTTCGGCGGCGAGGTCGAGCGCATCCTGTCCATGGTCGATGGCGTGGTGGTGCTGGTGGACGCGGCCGAAGGCCCCATGCCCCAGACCAAGTTCGTCACCGGCAAGGCGCTGGGCCTGGGCCTGCGCCCCATCGTCGTCGTCAACAAGGTGGATCGCGGCGACGCCCGCCCGCACGAAGTGCACGACGAATGCTTCGACCTGTTCGCCGCCCTGGACGCCAATGACGACCAGTTGGACTTCCCGACCATGTTCGCGGTCGGCCGCGACGGCTGGGCCGACGATTCGCTGGAAGGCCCGCGCAAGGACCTGTCGGCGCTGTTCGACCTGATCGTGCGCCATGTGCCGCCGCCGACCCGTGATCTGGACAAGCCGTTCAGCATGCTGGCCACCACCCTGGAGGCCGACCCCTATCTGGGCCGCATCCTGACCGGCCGCATCCACACCGGCGTGGTCAAGACCAACCAGGCGATCAAGGGCCTGGACCGTGAAGGCAACCTGATCGAGAACTTCCGTGCCGCCAAGATCCTGGCGTTCCGCGGCATCGAGCGCGTGCCGGTGGAGCAGGCCGAAGCGGGCGACATCGTCTGCATCTCGGGCATGACCAAGCCGACCGTGGCCGACACCCTGTGTGCCCTGGAAGTCAACGAGCCGCTGAAGGCCCAGCCCATCGACCCGCCGACCCTGGCCATGATCTTCTCGGTCAACGACAGCCCGCTGGCCGGGACCGAGGGCGACAAGGTCACGTCGCGCGTCATCGGCGCCCGCCTGATGCGCGAAGCGGAATCCAACGTCGCCATCCGCATCACCGAGCAGGACAGCCGTGACGCCTTCGAAGTGGCCGGTCGTGGCGAACTTCAGTTGGGCGTGCTGATCGAAACCATGCGCCGCGAAGGCTTCGAACTGTCGGTGTCGCGTCCGCGCGTGCTGTTCCAGACCGACGAGAACGGCCAGCGCCTGGAGCCCATCGAGGAAGTCTTCATCGACGTGGACGAGGAATTCTCGGGCGCCGTCGTCGAGAAGATGACGCTGCGCAAGGCCGAGCTGACCGGCATGCGCCCGTCGGGTGCCGGCAAGGTCCGCGTCACCTTCCTGGCGCCGTCGCGCGGCCTGATCGGCTATCACGGCGAGTTCCTGACCGATACCCGCGGCACCGGCCTGATGAACCGCGTGTTCCACGGCTATGCCCCCTATAAGGGTCCGATCGAGGGCCGCCGCAACGGCGTGCTGATCTCGAACGCCGGTGGCGATTCGGTGACTTATGCCCTGTGGAACCTGGAAGATCGCGGCCCGCTGTTCATCGGCGGCGGCGTCAAGGTCTATGAAGGCATGATCATCGGCGAGCACTCGCGCGGCAACGACCTCGAGGTCAACTGCCTCAAGGGCAAGCAGCTGACCAACGTCCGCGCCTCGGGCAAGGACGAGGCGGTGCGCCTGACCACCCCGCGCAAGATGAGCCTGGAACAGGCCATCGCCTACATTCAGGACGACGAACTGGTGGAAGTGACCCCCAAGTCCATCCGCCTGCGCAAGCGTCTGCGCGACCCGAACGAACGCAAGAAGGCCGAGCGCGCCGCCAAGGACGCGTAAGGCCCTCCTCTCGGGGTTCACGGAAAAGGCGCCGCAAGGCGCCTTTTTCTTTGCGGGCATCGCGCATCGCCGGGAATCGTGCTGCCGGAAGGAGGCAATGTCCGCCATCGGCGCGCGTTGATCCCCAAAGCGGCAAAGAACCTTTTTTGTTTGGGCTTGACGGCGGTTGGTCCCCCCTGCCACAAGGTCAGCCCTGGAGAGGTCCGCGCGACCGCTCCCGTGGAGATTTGTGACCGCTTGCCGCCACGCTAAACACCGGCTAAGTGGGTGCATCACGATGGCGCCGCATTGACCATTGATGCCCCTGGTCCGCAATAGGCACTAGGAGGGCTTGCCCGTGTCGAAGAAGAATTACCTGTTCACCTCGGAATCGGTGTCCGAAGGTCATCCCGACAAGGTTTCCGACCGTATTTCCGACGCCATCGTCGATGCGTTCCTGGCCGCCGACCCGCAGTCGCGCGTCGCCGTCGAAACCCTGTGCACCACCAACCTGATCGTCATGGCGGGTGAAGTGCGCGGCCCGGCCTCGGTCACGCCGGCGCTGATGGAAGAAATCGCCCGCAAGGCGGTGCGCGACATCGGCTACGAGCAGGACGGCTTCCACTGGAAGAACGCCCAGGTGCAGTGCCACGTCCACCAGCAATCGGCCGACATCGCCGTCGGCGTCGATGCCGCGGGCGAAAAGGACGAGGGCGCGGGCGACCAGGGCATCATGTTCGGCTATGCCTGCAACGAAACCCCGGTGCTGATGCCCGCGCCGATCTTCTATTCCCACGAAATCCTGAAGAGCCTGGCCGAAGCCCGCCATTCCGGCGCCGAGCCGCTGCTGGGCCCGGACAGCAAGTCCCAGGTCACGCTGGAATACCGCGACGGCAAGCCGGTGCGCGCCACCTCGGTGGTGGTTTCCACCCAGCATGACGCCAGCCTGTCGCAGAAGGACGTGCTGGAGATCGTGCGCCCGCATGTGCTGAACGTGCTGCCCGAAGGCTGGATGTGCCCCGAGGAGACGTTCTACGTCAACCCGACCGGCCGTTTCGTCATCGGCGGTCCCGACGGCGATTGCGGCCTGACCGGCCGCAAGATCATCGTCGACACTTACGGCGGTGCCGCGCCGCATGGCGGCGGCGCCTTCTCGGGCAAGGACCCGACCAAGGTCGACCGTTCGGCCGCCTATGCCTCGCGCTATCTGGCCAAGAACGTGGTCGGCGCCGGTCTGGCCGATCGCTGCGTCATTCAGTTGTCCTACGCCATCGGCGTGTCCAAGCCGCTGTCGGTCTATGTGGACACCTACGGCACCGGCAAGGTGGACGAGGACAAGCTGTCCGCCGTGCTGCAAGAGCTGATGGACCTCAGCCCGCGCGGCATCCGCACCCATCTGGGCCTGAACAAGCCCATCTATGCCCGCACCGCCGCCTATGGCCATTTCGGCCGTCATCCCGACGCCGACGGCGGCTTCTCGTGGGAAAAGCTGGACCTGGTGGACCAGCTCAAGCGCGCGTTCGGTGCGTGATGGGCACCGAGGGCGAAAACCGTGACCCGGCGCCCGAGCGTCCGCGGTTCTATGGGCGGCGCAGCGGCAAGCGTCTGCGCCGCACCGCCCTCGGCCTGATCGAAACCCTGCTGCCCCGGCTGGTGG
>JAEXAH010000045.1 GCA_023458315.1 Pseudomonadota bacterium | reverse complement strand
GCCTGGTGCTGGCCCGCGCCCTGCCCGCCGGAACGGTGCTGGCCGCCACCGACCTGTCGGCCAAGCGGCCGGGCACCGGCATCGCCCCCGGCCGCGCCGCCGAACTGGTGGGGCGCACCCTGCGCCGCACCCTGCCCGCCGACGCCGTGCTGTCGTGGAGCGATCTTGACTAGGCCGCGCCGCATCGCGGTGATCACCACCGCCCGTTCCGATTACGGCATCTGGCGGCCGGTACTGGCGGCCATCGTCGCCGAACCGGCGCTGGAACTGGCGCTGGTGGTCGGCGGCAGCCATCTGGACGACGCCTTCGGCCGCACCGAAACCGCCATCCTGGCCGACGGCCACGCCATCGCCGCCCGCGTGCCCTTTGTCCCCGTCGCCGACAGCCGCCACGCCACCGCCCAGGCCATGGGCACCGCCCTGAGCGGCTTTGCCGATGCCTTCGCCGTCACCGCCCCCGATCTGGTGCTGGTGCTGGGGGATCGCTGGGAAATCCTGGCGGCCGCCTCGGCCGCCGCCGTCATGGGGCTGCCGCTGGCCCATGTCCATGGCGGCGAACTGACCCTGGGCGCCATGGATGACGGCTTCCGCCACGCCGTGACCAAGCTGGCCCACCTGCATTTCGCCGCCACCCCGGCCTATGCCGCCCGCATCCGCCAGTTGGGCGAGGAGGATTGGCGAGTCACGGTCAGCGGCGCCCCGGCGCTGGACAGCCTGCGCGCCCTGCCCGCGCCCGACCGCGCCGCCCTGGCGCGGCGCCTGGGCTTCGCCCTGCCCGAACGCTTCCTGCTGTGCACCTTCCACCCGGTGACGACCGAACTGGAGGACACCCGGCGGCAGGTCGAGGACTTGCTGGCGGCGCTGGACGCCGCCGCCCTGCCGGTGCTGTTCACCTATGCCGGGGCCGATCCCGGCGGCCGCGCCATCAACGCCGCCCTGGACCGCCATTGCGCCGACCGCCCGCATTGCCGGGTGATGCCGTCGCTGGGCTCGGACGCCTATTTCGCCGCCATGGCCCTGGCCGCCTGCATGGTCGGCAATTCGTCCAGCGGCATCATCGAGGCCGCCAGCCTGAAGCTGCCGGTGGTCAATATCGGCCGCCGCCAGGACGGACGCGAACGCGGCGCCAACGTGGTCGATTGCGGCCACGGCCGCGCCGACATCCTGGCCGCCCTGGACCGCGCCCAAAGCCTGGACCTGGACGGCCTGCGCAACCCCTATGACGCGGGCGGCGCCGCCGCCATCATCGTCGCCGCCCTGCGCGATGTCGCCCTGGACCGCCGCCTGCTGGCCAAGGGCTTCGTCGATCTGCCGGGAGATGCACGATGACCATCCGCGCCATCGGCCTGGGCGCCGGGGGCAACGCCCGCTCGGTTCTCGACGCCCTGGCCGAAGCGGGCGAGGTTCAGGTGGTCGGCCTGCTGGATGCCCTGCGGGTCGGTTCCAGCCTGGACGGAATCGCGGTGCTGGGCGGCGACGAATTGCTGCCCGAACTGCGCACCCGGGGCGTCACCCACTTCTTCGTCGGCATCGGTGGCGCCGGGCGGGCGCCATGGTCGGGCAATGCCCGCGCGGCGGTGCACGCCGCCGGACTGGCGGCCGGGCTGGAGCCGTTGACTGTGATCCATCCCGGTGCCATCGTTTCGCGCCGGGCGACGCTGGGCGCCGGGGCCTGCGTGCTGGCGGGCGCCGTGATCAACGCCGGGGCGAACGTCGGCGTCAACGCCCTGATCAACACCGGCGCCATCGTCGAACACGATTGTCACGTGGGCGCCCATGCCCATGTGGCCACCGGGGCGCGGCTGGCGGGCGCGGTCTGGGTGGGCGACATGGCCCATGTGGGGGCGGGCGCCACCATCCGCCAGGGACTGACCATCGGCGACGGCGCGGTGGTCGGCATCGGCGCCGCCGTGACCCGCGACGTGGTGGCGGCCACCGTGGTCGCCGGTGTTCCGGCCCGCCGCCTGACAGGAGAATAGAGGAGATGTGGAAGGTCCCGTTTTCCGCCGTCTGCGTCGGCATCGATTCCAGCTTGCGCCAGGCGGCCGAGCGGCTGGACAGCACCGGCGTCGGCATCGTGCTGGCCCTGGATTCCGAGGGCAAGCTGGCCGGGGTCGTCACCGACGGCGACGTGCGCCGGGCGGTGCTGCGCCTGGGCAGCGTGGACATTCCGCTTTCGACCCTGCTGACCGACAGCGCCACCGGCCAGTTGCGCAGCTATATCGCCGCCGCCGCGGGCACCCCGCGCGCCGCCTTGCTGGGCATGATGACCGGGCGCGGCATCCGCCACATCCCGCTGCTGGACGAAAGCGGGCGGGCGGTGGATCTGGCGCTGTTCGAGGAACTGACCGCCGGACATGCCCCGGGCAGTACGGCCGCCCGCGACGGCTTCGCCAGCGCGGTGGTGATGGCGGGCGGCTTCGGCACCCGCCTGCACCCGCTGACCGAGGAAGTGCCCAAGCCCATGCTGCCGGTGGGCGACCGCCCGCTGCTGGAGATCATCGTCGGCCAGTTGCGCGACGCGGGCATCACCGACATCACCCTGTCCACCTTTTACCACGCCGAGATGATCCACGCCCATTTCGGCAATGGCGAACGCTTCGGCGTCCGCATCGGCTATCTGTCCGAGGACCAGCCGCTGGGCACCGCCGGGGCGCTGAGCCTGCTGGAGCGGCCCGACCGGCCGGTGCTGGTGCTGAACGGCGACATCCTGACCAACACCGATTTCGCCGCCATGGTGGCGTTCCACCGCGACCAGCAGGCGACCCTGACCCTCAGCGCCTATACCTACAACACCGCCATTCCCTATGGCGTGCTGGAGGTCGAGGACAACCGCGTCAAGAGCGTCACCGAGAAACCGCAATTCAGCTATCAGGTCAGCGCGGGCATCTATGTGCTGTCGCCCGCCGCCTTCGACTTCCTGGAACCGGGCAAGCCCTGCCCGATGACCGAACTGATCGATCGCGTGCTGGCCGCCGGGCAACCGGTCGCCGCCTTCCCCATCCGGGAATATTGGTGCGACATCGGCCGGGTGTCCGATTATTTGAAAGCCATCAAGGACCACAAGCGGATGCAGACCCCATGAACTGGAATGGCAAGAAGGTCCTGGTCACTGGCGCGGGCGGCTTCATCGGCAGCCATCTGGCCGAGCGGCTGGTGAACGAAGGCGCCGAGGTGCGCGCCATGGTCCACTACAACGCCTTGGGCAAGGCGGGCTGGCTTGACCATTCCCCCCTGCGCGAACGCATGGCGATCATCGGCGGCGACATCACCGACCGCGATTCGGTGTCGGCGGCGGTCAAGGGCGTGGACGTGGTGTTCCATCTGGGGGCGCTGATCGCCATCCCCTATTCCTACCGCGCCCCGGCCAGCTATGTGCAGACCAACGTCATGGGCACGCTGAACGTGTTGCAGGCGGCGCTGGACCACGGCGTGGCGCGCATGGTGCACACCTCGACCAGCGAGGTCTACGGCACCGCCCGCATCGTCCCCATCGCCGAAACCCATCCGCTGGTCGGCCAGTCGCCCTATTCCGCCAGCAAGATCGGCGCCGACCAGATGGCCGACGCCTTCCACCGCTCGTTCCGGCTGCCGGTGGCGACCATCCGGCCGTTCAACACCTTCGGCCCGCGCCAGTCCATGCGTGCCGTCATTCCCACCATCATCGCCCAGGCCCTGAGCGGCAAGCAGATCCGTCTGGGCAAGACCGACGTGACCCGCGACTTCAATTTCGTGACCAACACGGTGGACGGCTTCCTGGGGGTGGCGGGCTGCGACGCCGCCATCGGCCGCGTGACCAACGTGGGCTCGGGCGTCGAGGTCACGGTCAACGACGTGGTGCGCATGGTCGCCGAGATCACCGGCGCACCGCTGGAGGTGGAAACCGACCCGGCCCGCCTGCGCCCCGAGGCCAGCGAGGTGGAACGGCTGTGGGCCGACACCGCCCAGGCCAAGGCGCTGTTCGGCTATGAACCGCGCCGCACCCTGCGCCAGGGGCTGGAGGAAACGGTGGCGTGGATCGCCGACAACCTGGACCATTACCGGCCGTCCGCCTATGTCGTCTGATCCCGCGCCCCGCCGCATCCCGTTGTCGGCGCCGCATATCGGCGGCAACGCCTGGGCCTATGTCAAGGAATGCCTGGACACCGGCTGGGTCTCCAGCGCGGGCGCCTTCGTCGACGGCTTCCAGGCCCGTTTCGCCGAGCGCCTGGGCGGCGGCCACGCGGTGGCCACCGCGTCGGGCACGTCGGCCCTGCATCTGGCACTGCTGACCCTGGGAGTGCGCCCCGGCGACGAGGTGCTGACCTCGACCCTGACCTTCATCGCGCCGGTCAACGCCATCCGCTATTGCGGCGCCGTGCCGGTGCTGATGGACGCCGAGCCGGATCACTGGCAGATGGACCCCGCCCGGCTGGCGGCGTTCCTGGAACGGGTGGCCGAGCGCCGCGACGGCCAGACCGTCAACCGCGAAAGCGGCCGCCCGATCCGCGCCATCCTGCCGGTCCACATCCTGGGCCATGCCTGCGACCTGGACGCCATCATGGCCCTGGGCGAACGGTTCGGCCTGCCGGTGCTTGAGGACGCCACCGAAAGCCTGGGCTCGGGCCATCGCGGCCGTCCGCTGGGCAGCATCGGCGCCGTCGGCTGCTTCAGCTTCAACGGCAACAAGCTGATGACCACCGGCGCCGGCGGTCTGGCCTTCAGCCGCGACGGCGCCTTGGCCGGGCGCATCCGCCACCTGTCCACCCAGGCCAAGCTGCCCGGCGACGATTTCGAGCATGACGATCTGGGGTACAATTACCGCATGAGCAACATGCAGGCGGCCCTGGGCGTGGCACAGTTGGAACAGTTGGACTTCCACATCGCCGAAAAGGCCCGCATCGCCGCCCGCTACGATGCCGCCTTCGCCGACGTCGCGGCCATCCGCCTGCAACAGCGGGCACAATGGGCCGACCGCTGCTTCTGGCTGTACACCATCCGCCTGCCGGGCCGCGATTCGCGGGATCTGATCGCCCATCTCAGGCAGAATGACATCGAAAGCCGCCCGCTGTGGCAGGCCATGCATCTGTCGCGGGTTCACCGCGACTGCCCGCGCGAGGGCGGCGAGGTCGCCGCCGCGCTGGTGCGCGAATGCATCAGCCTGCCCTGTTCGGTCGGGTTGGATGCGGCCGATCAGGACCGGGTGATCCAAGCCTGCCTGGAATGGCTGGGGCAAGCCTGACACCAAGAGGGGGGACGGAACATGCTGCCCATGACCGAACAGAACATGTTCTTGTATCTTTGGGATATCCGCGATCAGGAACTGGCGCGGATGATCGCCGATGGGGAAACGTCGCTGCCCCGTGTCCTTGGTTTATTTCAGAGCCTGAATCGTCGGTCCACGTTGCAACTGGAAATAATGCGAGCGGTGTTGCCGGACGGTACGACCCTGGATTGTTTGAACGGCAATGGGAAATGGAGCCCGAAGGAAGCTTCTTCCGACAACCATCCGCCCCCGCGCCTGCCCGACGGCACGCCGCTGCTGTCCCATACGGCCGTGGCCGGGGCCGCGACCATCCACCCCAATCGCAGCGACTATGACCACGTGGCGGTGCACTACCTGCGCGACCTGATCCGCACGCGGAATTTCGACGCCATCGTCGAATTGGGCAGCGGCCTGGGCGAGCGGCTGTTCGAGATCTATCTGGGCGGCGGACCGGCCAACATTCCCTATTTCGGCGCGGAATATTGGGAAAGCGGCCGCAAGGGGGCCGACCGTCTGGCGGCGCTGGAACCGGCATTGGATTTCCGCAGCGTGCCCCTGGACCTGATGCAGCCCGACCTGTCGTTCCTGGACGGGTTCAAGAACGTGCTGCTGTTCACCAACGCCTGCATCTACTGCGTTCCCAACCTGCCCGCGGACCTGCCCGCCCGGCTGGCCGCCGCCGCCCCCCAGGTGACGGGCGTGCATTTCGAGCTGATCCACCATCAGTTCACCACGGCAACGGACGGGCTGACGGACATGGCTGACCAGCGCAGTCACAACCAAGATTTCGCAGACACCATGATGCGCGCCCATTATTCCGGCCAGATCGTGATGGAGTACATCGCCCCCGACGCCTACATGAATTCCTCGGGGCATCTTGTCACCATCATGCAGTGGCGCAAGCCATGACCTGCTGCACATTCGAAGAGATATTCGACCCGCTGTGGCAGGGACGCATGGAATTGCTGAATTCCATCCTGGACGCGGGCGAGACGTCGCTGGCCCGCGTCCAGGCATTGTTCCGCAACCGCCAGCTCTACCGCGCCATGAGCCTTGGCGACCGTCAGCAGCCCGACGGCAGCACGATCCTGAACGGCGCCTGGCGGTGGCTTCCTGCGACCTATCCGCCGGAAAACCATCCCGGCCCGTCCCTGCCCAACGGGCGCCCCTTGCTCAGCCGGACGCTGATCCTTGGTGAAGAGGCGGTGACGCCGTTTCACGCCCCCTACGATACCGTGCCGGTATCCTATCTGCTGGACATGCTGCGCCACCAGCCGGTGGACGCCATCATCGAATTGGGCAGCGGGGCCGGACAACGCCTGTTCGAGCTGTATCTGAATGGCGGCCCCGCCAACATTCCCTATTTCGGCGCCGAACTGCACGCCAGCGGCCGCGCCCTGGCGGAACGCATGGCGGCACTGGAACCCGCCCTGGATTTCCGCAGCCTGACGCTGGACCTCAAGGCGCCCGATCTGTCGGTGCTGGCAGGATACCAGCGGGTGCTGCTGTTCTCGAACGCCGCCATCTGCTGCGTCGAACATCTGCCCGACGATTTCTTCACCATTCTGGCCAACGCCGCGCCATCGGTGATCGGCGTCCATTTCGAACTGCTCGACCATCAGGGGCTGGCGGGTCTCAGGCTTTCCTCGCCGCGTACCGACTCGGCCCTCGCCACCCGCCAGAACGTGGATTTCATCCCCCGTCTGTTGGCCGCCGAACGCGATGGCACCCTGACCCTGGATCTGTTCATCCCGCACTCGCATAGCGTGTCATCACACCAGATCGCCACCGTCGCGCACTGGCATGCTCACCGGAGGACTTCATGACCACTGCCGAAGGCTGGTTCCAACAGCAACAGCCCATCCGCCTGCGCCGACTGCGCGACATCCTGGCCACCGGCGAGACCAACCCGGCCCGTATCGTGGCGGCGCTGGAACTGTCGGACCGCCAGGAACGGGACACGGGGCACGCCCCCGCCCTGTCCGGACGCCTGCCCGCCCCGCTGGCGGCGGCGGATTTCAGCGACCGCACCCGCTATCCCGAATGCCCTATCATGCCCACCGGCGTCCCCACCTACGCCTACGCCTCGGTGGCGGGCACCCGCACCATGCGGCCGTTCCATGGTGCTTATGACCGGTTGGCCCTGCGCCAGATCGGCGACGCCCTGACCGACCACAAGATCGAGGCGGTGGTGGAACTGGGGGCCGATTTCGGCCAGCGCCTGGTGTCGCTGTTCCTGGATGGCGGCCCCCGCGTCCCCTATTACGCCGCCGAGCCCAACGCCGTCGGCCGCGACGGCATCGCCGCCCTGGCCGAAACGGTTCCCGACATGGATCTGCGGGCGGTGGCGTTCGATCCCCAGAACCCCGACTGGTCGTTCCTGTCCGGACACGGCCGCGTGCTGGTGTTCAGCACCCTGGCGCTTAGCGCCTGGAACCGCCTGCCCGCCGATTTGTTCGACCGGTTGGGCCGGGTGGCGCCCGCCGTCTGGGGCATGCATTACGAGGCAGTGGGCCATCAGGTGCGGCGCGACGTTCCCACCCTGGGCTGGTTCTACGCCCAGGCCGACGCCCAGGGCTTCAACCTGGATCTGGTGCCGTTGCTGGTGGATGCCCACAATCGCGGCGCAGTCAAATGCGATTTCCTGTCGCCCGACCTGTACGACCTGTCCACCGGCTTCCCGGTGACGGTGGCGTGGTGGCGCGGCGGCGCGGCCCAGGCCCTGCCGGAAAGCGGGTGATCAGACGATGCGTAGGCACACGCCGTCCATGTCATAGCTGAAAGTCAGTTCAGGCGTTGAAAGCCGGTATGCTTGACCGGCCCTTTCAGCAGGGCGCGGACCCGGTCCTCGGCGATGGCCTTGGCCAGCACGGCGAACACTTCCTCCACCGCCTCGGCGTGGCGAAGCAACGCCAGGTCGTCATGGGCCAGGGTGGAATAGAAGCTGCCGCTGGCCAGGAAGCCGCGCGCCAGCATTTCCTGGGTGTACAGCGTCATCACCGCCGCGCCGTCGGAATGGACGAAATCCAGATGGGCCAGCGGCGCCAGACCGTCCACATGCACCTTGAGCCCGGTGCGTTCCCCGGCGTCGCGCCACAGCGCCTTGACCTTGTTGCCCACCGCGACCTGATGGGCCGACACGTTCAGATCCCGGTACTTGCGGATGCAGGCCAGGGCGGCGACCGGACCGACCCGTTCGGTCCAGTAGGTGCTGGAAATGAAGGTGCGCTGTGCCGCCTCCATGACGGCGGCGCGGCCGATGACGGCGGCCATGGGATGGCCGTTGCTCATGGCTTTGGCGAACACCGCCATGTCGGGATCGACCCCCAGGGTCAGATGGGCGCCGCCGGTGGCGACGCGGAACCCCGAGGTGATCTCGTCGAACACCAGCACCGCGCCAACCCGCCGCGCCACCGCCGCCACCTGTTTCAGGAAATCGTTGTCGGGGTCGGCACTGCGCACCGGTTCCATGACGATGGCGGCCAGGGTGTCACCATGGGCGGCGACGATGGCCTCCAGTTCGGCCAGGGTGTTGTAGCGGAAGGGAAAGGCGGTGCCGCGCAACTCGCCGGGCACGCCCTCGGGGTTCAGGCCCGACAGAAGATGCTGGTCCAGGGCGCCGCCGTCATGCAGGTTGGCGGCGATGTACCAGTCGTGCCAGCCGTGATAGCCGCAGAACGCCACATGCGAACGACCGGTGGCGGCGCGGGCGATGCGCACGGCCACCGACATCATCTCGCCGCCCGAACGGCCGAAGCGGGCCATTTCCGCCCACGGATGCAATTCGATCATCAACTCGGCCAGCGCCACCTCTTCCGGGGCGTTGAGCGTGCACATGGAGCCGTTCTGCACCGCCCCGATCACCGCGCGGTTGACGTCGTCGTCGGCGAAGCCCAGCGGACAGGTGCCGACACCGCAATGGGTGAAATCCAGATAGGTGCGGCCGTCCAGGTCGGTGACGGCGACGCCCTTGGCCGATTGGTAATAGGCCGGCCATTGCTCGGGCAGGAACATCTCGGGCCGCTTGGACAGCAACTGGGTGCCACCGGGAATCAGGGTGCGGGCCTTGCGATACAGGTCTTGTCCCTTGGACATGACGATCTCCGTCACTTGCGCGGATTAAGGGCGTCCTGCCAGTCGCCCAGGTCGAGCAAGCCATGCTCGACGGCGAAGGCGGCGTAATCCAAATCGGCGGGGCGCTCGATCTCGATGGAATGGGCGGGCGACATTTCCAGGCCGTAGGATGCCGCCGGATCGGAATAGATGCGGCCCGTCGCCTTGAACTCGTCCCAGGCGAACAGATACAGCGCGCCGTTCATGGTCCACGACCGCGCCACGTCCTGGCGGCGGCTGGACCGCAGGGCCAGGATATTGTCGACGATACCGCCGATGGAACCGTCGGGCGTGACCGGACCGACGAACACCGGGTTGACCTCGGCCTCGCGCATGCCGACCACCAGCTTGGCGTGGCGCGCCACCATCAGTTCGACAGCCGCGTCGTAATCGGCGGCGCGGGCAAAGGGGGAACTGGGCTCCAGCAGCATGACCGCGTCGTAACGCCGCCCCTCGACCGTCTCGAACCAATCCAGGGCATGGCGCACCACATCCTCGCTGGTGGCGTGGTCGCCCGCCAGCTCGGCCGGGCGGGTGAACGGCACCTCGACGCCGAAGCGCCGGGCCTCGTCCTGGATCTCGGCGTCGTCGGTCGAGATCACCAGCCGCGAGCAATATTTCGAGCGCCGGGCCGACAGCGCCTTGAACCCCACCAGTGACAATCCGCCCAGGGTGCGCAGGTTCTTGCGCGGCACCCCCTTGGAGCCGCCACGCCCGACCATCAGGAACAGAACGTCAGGCATGGCCGCCCTCGTCTTCTTCCGGCAGGTCGCTCAGAAGCTCGACCACCCGATCATGGATGAGATTGATCAGCGCCACCAATTCCTCGCGCATGATGGCGCGGAATTGCTCGCGCTGCTCGGGCCGCACCCGGTTGCGGAAGTGACAGGCGCACAGCATGGCCAAGGCCATCGAGCCACGGAAGTAATGGTGTGGCGGCCGGGTCGGGCCAAAGGGGAACATATGACGGAACACCTTGGCGATGTAATCGTCGGGATGGTCGGCGTTTTCCTCGGCGCACAATTCCAGCAGAACGTCGCGGAACGCCGCGACCTCGGCGAAATGCTCCTCGGGTTGCCACACCCGATCCAAGGTATCGCGGCCATAGGGACTGTAGCGCGACAGCAGGCGGTCGACCACCGCCGCCTTGAGCTCCGTCCGCTCGGGCAGCTTGATGGACGACGACATCTTGGGAATCGTTCCCTTGATCAGCGCGCCATCGGCACAATTGTAGAAGCGGTTGCCCTGTTGATGGACGACGACCGTCTTCTCGAACGAATCATGGGCCCAGCGGAACACCGAATCCGCATAGACGGTACCACCGAAATTGCCCGGCAGCATGTCGGTCATCGGGTTCTCGAACGGCAACAGGCCGGTCATGTAGGGCGTGTCGTCGCAATGGTGCTTCTGGGGGTCCTTGGCACCCAGATCGATGCCGAACAGATAGAACTCGCGGAAACGGGCCCCCAGGGCATAGGCTAGACCGGTGTTGCCGACCGTGGGGTTGACCCAGGACAGATCGGTTTCCGGATCGACGGTGAACAGCGGGCTCGAGGCCAGGCCGTTGCGCAGGAAATAGACCACCCGGTCGAACAGCGGCGCGATGCGCGGGTCGATGGTGGTGGTGCCGACCAGGGTGATGCCTTCCAGACTGTATTTCTGGCGGATCGAATCCAGGAACACATAGCTTTGCGGCAGGTTCTCCAGTTCCATGTAGAAATCGGGACGGACACCCCGGCGCAGCAATGGCGCCAGACCGGTGCCGCAGGCGATGATCACCGCCTTGTGGGCGTTGGCGGCGATGACGTCGAGATCGTTTTCCAGCGATGGCCCCGAGCCCACCACGAATACCGGCCAGTCACAGTAATCGACGGCCTTGCGAAAGATCAGGGGCCGTTCATCACGCAGATTCATCACCGAATTGCGGACCATCAGCAATTCGTC
Organism: Pseudomonadota bacterium; assembly: GCA_023458315.1. Taxonomy (GTDB): domain Bacteria; phylum Pseudomonadota; class Alphaproteobacteria; order Rhodospirillales; family Magnetospirillaceae; genus Magnetospirillum. Next base: position 11,646 of record JAEXAH010000045.1, on the reverse strand, counting down.
GTCCAGCCACCCCAGACCGCTGAGCAACACCCCGGACTCGCGCAGGATCAAGGACAGCGCCGACGCCATGTGGGCGTTGTGATACAGGGTGAACAGCGTCATCCCGTCCACCTCGGCAACCGTGACAAGGCGGACCAGCGACTGGATCTCGGAGGCGATGACGATGTCACGGTCGTTGACGACCCAATACAGCGTGGTTCCCCGCTCCTTACAGAACAGAACCAAATCTTCCCAATCCATCAACGACATGCTGTGGATCAGAAATTCCGTGTTAGGCTCAACCAAAACCAAAGCTCTACACTTGACCTTCTCTACCATAGGGCGCAGATGCACCCCCAGACCAACACCAAAGATCACCAGATAGAACGTTTCGTTGTCATACCAATTGACACCGACATCTATGCCCAGGTCCTTGGCGCGCTTCTGTAAAGCGTTCTTGAAGATGGCGGAATGGACATCCGTCGACTTGTCGCCCGGCGGGCTGGTGGAAATGCGTGTCCAGTGCCCCCCCTCCTTCAACTGATCATCCAGCGCCGCCCGGGCGCCCTGGCCATAAAGCCGGACACCGCGCAGCTCCACATCCCAATCGTCGTCACCGACCGGAACCAGAGATGATAAAACATCTCCGTAGTTCTTGACCTTTTCATAGAGAGAGGGGACATTCTTTTGGAAGAATGCCAGATTTCTTTCAAATAAATCTTTTTGAGACAAATCATCTTTCGAAGACAATTTCCCACCCCCACTTTCTATGGCTGCCAAGAGGGTCACACAAGAGCGTTAAGATTTGGTGAGCGAACGATGAGACCCCATATTCTCCGCCATCTCGCCGCGCTGCCCCAGACAGCGCAGCGATGCCGCCTTCATTGCCAGAATGCGGAATAGGAACAAATTAACGCGAAGTTAATCTTCAGCGGAATACCTTCCATTCTGCTTCGATCGGCACCAAACGGCTTGCAACGGGGCCGCGAAGACCGTACTATTCGAGATAGCCTCCAAGTAAGGGGGCCGCGAGCAAGAAGCTCGCTATGATCTCTAGAATGGAGTCACCATCATGGCTGGTAACGTCACCCTTTCCGCCGCCGTTCGTTCCAACCTGCTGTCGCTGCAGGGCACCACCGAACTGATCAACCGCACTCAGGGCCGTCTGTCGACCGGCCTGAAGGTCGCCAGCGCCGTTGACGATCCGGTGTCCTACTTCCAGGCCAAGGGCCTGAACGACCGCGCCTCGGACTTCACGGCGAAGAAGGACTCGATCGATCAGGGCATCTCGACCCTGACCGCCGCGACCAACGCGGTGGACGGCATCGAATCCCTGGTCAAGCAGCTCAAGGGTCTGGTGCTGTCGGCCAAGTCGGCCACCACCTCGTCCCAGATCAGCACCGTCGTCACCCAGTTCACCGATCTGCGCAACCAGATCAACAATCTGGCGAACGACTCCACCTACCAGGGCCTGAACCTGGTCGCCGGTACCGGCCAGACCCTGCGCGTCGACTTCTCGAACCTCACCGCTTCGACCCTGTCCGTCCAGTCGGAAGACCTGACCGTCGGCGTCAACGGCCTGAGCGTCACCACCATCGAGAACGCCAGCGCCTCGACCGCCGCCCTGTTCAACACCCGCGCCGTCAGCGCCGGCACGACCTTCACCACGGCGTCGACCATCGTCGTCACCATGGCGCAATCGTCGGACGTCACCCTGACCACCGCCAACGATGGCAGCTCGATCAGCTTCTCGCTGGGCAGCAACACGGTCACGCTTTCGATCGGCACCGCTGGCACCATCGCGTTGGGCACGGCGGTAGGCAACACCAACGTGCTGAGCGCCGGTGAAGTCTTCACCTTCACCCTCGCCGCCAGCAGCGCTGCCACCGCCGCCAACGTGGCGGGCTTCTCGGCCTTCACCAGCAGCGGCGCCACCTCGATCCAGACCACCGAGGTCGCCAAGAAGACCTATATCGGCGTCGGGTTCTCCGACACCCTCAACAACATGATCACCGACCTCGAAACCAACCTGACCACGGTTCGTTCGGTCGCCCAGAAGCTGGGTTCCAACGTGTCCTTGCTCCAGACCCGTCTGGACTTCACCAAGAACTACGTGAACACCCTGACCGCTGGTGCCGGCAAGCTGAACCTGGCCGACCTGAACGAGGAAGGCGCCAACTTGCTTGCTCTGCAAACCCGTCAGCAGCTGGGCGTTCAGGCCCTGTCGTTCGCTGGTCAGGCCGAGCAGGGTATCCTCAGCCTGTTCCGTTAATCGGCAACACGGTTCTTCGGAAGGAGGGGCTTCGGCCCCTCCTTTTTTTTGGTCTTCACGGAATTGCGAAGGGCCCTTGCGGGCGTTCCTTGCGGTTTGGCGGAAAACCGCCGTCAGGGCGCCACGGTGAGGACGACCTTGCCGGTGGCGGCACGGGTTCTCAGCAGGTCCAGGGCGTCGGCCGCCCGCTCCAGCGGCAGGGTTTGCGACACCAGCGGCCGCAACTTGCCGTCGGCCCACCATTGCACGCATTCGGCCAGCGAAGCCTGGAGCAGCGTCGGGTTCAGCTTGCGATAGGCCCCCCACCAATAGCCGATCACCGTGACGTTCTTGACCAGCAGGATGTTGGCGGGAATCTGCGGCACAGTGCCCGAGGCGAAACCGATCACCAGAATCCGGCCATCGGGCGCCACCGAGCGCAAGCTGGCATCGAACACCGTGCCGCCCACCGGGTCATAAATGACATCGGCGCCGCGCCCGCCGGTCAGGGCCTTGACCCGTTCGCGGATATCCTCGGCCTTGTAATCGATGCCGTGATGGGCGCCGTGATCCAGCGCCACCTGGACCTTGTCGGGTCCACCGGCGGTGGCGATCACCGTGGCGCCCAGGGCGACACCCACTTCGACCGCCGTCAGGCCGACCCCGCCCGCCGCGCCATGCACCACCAGCACCTCGCCCGGCCGCAACCCGGCCTTACCCTTGAGGCCCAGATGCGACGTGCCATAGGCCACCGGAAACCCGGCGGCGGTGACGAAATCCAGGGAATCGGGCAGCCGCACCACGTCGGTTTGCTCGGCCACCGCCTGCTCGGCAAAGGCACCGCCGGTGACGGCCGCCATCACCCGGTCGCCCACCGTCAGGCCGGACACCTGGCTGCCCAATTCGATCACCGTTCCCGCCAGTTCCATGCCGGGGATCAGCGGCGGCGCCACCTTTTCCTGGTATTTGCCCTGGATGAACAGGGTGTCGGCGAAATTGACCCCGGCGGCGGCCACGCGGATGCGCACCTGGGTGGGGCCAAGCGGCGGCGGATCGATGTCGCGCAGGTCGAGAGCGGCGCCGAAGGCGGGGCAGACGATGGCACGCATGGGGGGAAACCCTATGAAATCAGGAAGTTTTCTGGGGAGTCTTGCGCTGGGCGGCCCAGGCGCGTTTCAGGGTGGTGAACAGCATGATCTCGGTCAATTGTTCACGGTTCATCACCCCGGCCAGTTCCTGGTTGGCATAGCGCACCAGTTCCGGCTCGGCCTTGTCCGAGGCCATCAGATTGGTGATCAGTTCCTTGCGCACCAGCGGCGGATACTTGCAGATCTCGCGCAGCAGCGACACCTTGACCACGATGGGAATGCGCCCCGACACGAACAGCCGGTCGACGCACAGGGCGTAGATGCCGAAATCCAGCTTGCCCGCCACCGTGCGGGTGAAATCCAGGAATTCGTCCAGGAACAGGCTTTCGCTGATCTTCTTGGCCGCCAGCAGCTTGACCACGTCCAGGAAGGCGCGATAGCGCTTGCGCGCCGGGCCGACCGTGCCGCCCAATTCGGCGGCGATCTCCTTGATCTGGCCTTCGCGGAAACGGGCGGCGATCAGCGTCTCGGCGGATTCGCGCACGCCTTCGTCAAAGGCGGTTTCCTCGATCAGCGCGAACAGGCGTTCGTACTTGCCCCGCTCCTTGCCGGTCATGCGCGACGCCGCCACGCCCAGCGGCAACACCGCCGCCTTGGCCACCTGGGCGTCGCGGGCGACGATGGCGGCCATGGAAATGGCGGCGAAATCGCCGATGCGGCCGTTCAGCAAATCGTCGGTGATGACCATGCGCTCGCCCGGCGCCAGGGTCAGGTTGGTATTCAGCGCCCCGCATTCCATGAAATGCGCCGCCAAATCGCCGGGGGGCGACAGGACAGGCCGGGAAGGGGCGGTTGCGGCGTTCATACGGCCCATTTAGCCCCAGACGCGGGAAAGGGGCAAGGACAACCGCGAGTCCTGGCCCTTCGGCGGGGGCGATGCTATGATGTGGGCTGAATTCGGGTTTTGGGGACCATCATGGCTGACGATTCCGGCCGCATCGGATCTGGGCGTTCCACACTGGGCATGGACCTGCTGCGTCAGGTGTCCGGGGTCGGCGGCGCCGCGTCCGGTTCCGGCGGCGGCGCGGTCACGGCGGCAGCGGGCGGCGGCGCCACCACCCCGCGCGGCGCGTTCGGCCCGCGTGGCAGCCGCATGCTGCCCGCCGACTTCCCCGAGGACCAGTTGGACCGCCGCGCCGCGCGCGGAACCTATCTGGACATTCTGGTTTAGCTTGCCGGACGGCGACGGCTTCTTCACACTGGCGCCATGAGCCCGCAAGGACCCGTCATCCGTGCCGTACCCGAAGGCGACGACCGCGAACGTCTGGTTTGCGGCGATTGCGGCTTCGTGCTGTACGAGAACCCCAAGGTGATCGTCGGCGCCGTCTGCACCTGGGAAGACAAGTACCTGCTGTGCCGCCGCGGCATCGAACCGCGCCTGGGCTATTGGACCATGCCCGTCGGCTACATGGAACTGCACGAAACCACCGAGCAGGGCGCCCTGCGCGAAGTGTGGGAGGAAGCCCAGGCCCGCGCCGAGATCGACGCCCTGCTGGCCATCTATTCCATCCCCGAGATCAGCCAGGTGCACATGATCTATCGGGCCCGCATGACCGCGCCCGATTTCGCCGCCGGGATCGAAAGCCTGGAGGTGGGGCTGTTCGCGTGGGACGACATCCCGTGGGCCGATCTGGCCTATCCCAACGTCCGCTGGTCGCTGGAATACGAACGGGAAATGCGCGGCAAACACGGCTTTGCCCCGCGCGGACGGCCGGACAAATAACCACTGGGTGTTTAGAACCCTTATTGACAAGCGCCCCCCTGGGGGCGTTTAACCCCCTGCACACCCATCCCGCCGAACACCATCGGAAGCCATCACCATGGAACTTCGCCGCCTTGCCCTGATCGCCGCCACGCTGGCGGTGGTCGGTTCCGCCCCCGCCCTGGCCGATGACGCCAAGAAGCTGGCCAGCGTCGGCAATTGGGAAGCCTATGCCTATACCGAGGGCGGGGCCAAGGTCTGCTATGCCGCCGCCCGCGCCGAAAAGCCGCGGGAAAAGGACCGCGCCGGCACCGCCATCGCCGTCACCCACCGCCCCAAAAGCCCGGGCGAGGTCAGCCTGCTGGCTTCTTACGGTTTCAAGAAGGATTCCGACGCGGAAATCCAGATCGGCGGCATGAAGCACACCTTCTTCACCAAGGGTGGCTCGGCCTGGGCCAAGGACGCCCAGGCGGATCGGGCGATCATCGCCGCCATGGCCAAGGGCAAGGAAGTGCTGGTCAAGGCCCAACCCGCCAAGGGCGCCGCCATCAGCGACAGCATCTCGCTCAAGGGCTTCAGCGACGCCCTGGCCGCCATCGACAAGGCGTGCGGCGTCAAACGCTGAGAATTGGCACGAAAAAGGGCGCGGGGAGGAATCCCCGCGCCCTTTGCCTTTGGGGCCTCAGCGCGCGACGGCGAAATCGCGCAGCACGGCCTTTTCCATCTCGGCTTCGTTCAGGCGGTAATTGACCGCGTCGCCGATGGAGACGATGCCCAGGATGTCGTCGCCATCCACCACCGGCAGGTGGCGGATGCGGCGCTTGGTCATGATCTCCAGGATGCCCTTGGCGGTGTCGCCGGGGGTACAGGTGACGACCGGGCTGGTCATGATGTTGCGCACCGGCATGTCCAGCAGACCCTTGCCGAACTGGGTGATGCCGGTGACGATGTCGCGCTCGGAAATGACGCCGTGCAGGCGGCCCTTGGCGTCGCACACCAGGGCGACACCCACCTTCTTGGCCGACATCAGGGCGGCGGCATCGGACACCGAATGTTCCGGCCGGACGGAATAGACGGTGCTGCCCTTGGTCTTCAGAATGGTTTCGACGGACATGAAATCCCCCATGGTTTGGTGAGAAACCCCCTTATGAATGGGGGTCTTACCAAGAGGATGGGAATTGTCCGGATGAATTGCAACGCGTGAAATGTATCGCGCCGATTATCCCGGTCCGAAACTTTGCACCAGCGATCCGACGATCATGTACCAGCCGTCCACCAGCACGAAGAAGATCAGCTTGAACGGCAGGGCGATCTGGGCGGGCGGGATCATCATCATGCCCATGCTCATCAGCACCGAGGCGATGACCAGATCGATGATGATGAACGGCAGATAGATCAGGAAGCCGATTTCGAACGCGCGCCGCAGTTCCGAGATCATGAAGGCCGGGATCAGCGCCTTGAGCGGCACGTCCTCGACCTTCTCGACCGGCTTGGCGCGCGACAGGTCCATCAGCAGCTTGACGTCCTGGGGCCGGGCGTGGCGGCTCATGAAATCGTGCAGGGGGCGGACCGAGCGTTCGAACGCCTCGGGCTCCTCCAGATTGCCTTCCACATAGGGCTGGACGCCCTGGGTCCACGATTGTTCCAGGGTGGGCGCCATGATGAAGGCGGTCAGGAACAGCGCCAGCGACACCATCACCATGTTGGGCGGGCTTTGCATGGTGCCCAGCGCCTGACGCAGAAAGCTGAGCACGATGACGATGCGGGTGAAGCTTGTCACCATCACCAGGATGGACGGCGCCACCGACAGGATGGTGGTCAGCGCCACCAACTGGATCACCCGCAAGGTGGTGCTGTTGGGATTGCCGCCGCCGCCACCGGCGCCGAAATCGAACGTCACCTGCTGCGCCGCCGCCGGCCATGCCAGCGCCAGTCCGGCGGCGGCGACCGCCACCGCCAGCGACAACAGCCCCAGCCAACGTCGGTTCATGGACTCGTCTCCCCTGTATCCTCGGGGATGATTCCCCGCTCGACCACCACGTCGGTGGTGCCGCCGACCAGCAGCAGATGCTCGACCCCGTCGCGCCGCACCAGCAGCAGCCGACGCCGGGAATCCACCGCCATGGCCTCGACCACCGCCAGACGGCGGCGCTGGCCGGGCCGCGCGACCATGCCGCCAATGTTGAAGCGACGCAAGGCCCACAACACCGCCAGGGCCATGCCCAGCACCAGCACCAGGGTCAGGATGAAACGCAGATAGACCGTGGAATCCATGGCGATCAGTCCCGGGGGGCGCGGGGATAGCGCGGGCGCGGCGGCGGGTCCACCCGTTCCTGGATGGCCGCTTCCAGGCGGTCCAGGTCGCCGATCAGGCTTTCCATCACCGGCACCAGCGGCTGCCCGGCCTCGCGCTCCATGGCCGCGACCTGATCGCAGATGGCGCGCACCTTGCCCTCCAGCGCCGACAGGTCGACCATGGTGCCGGTGGCCAGCAGGCGCCGCGCCGTCAGCACCAGCGACGCGGCCTTGTCCAGTTCCTCGCGCACGGCGGCGGCGTGGCTCATGCCCTGGCCTCCGGCTGGCCGGGAGTGGGCACCGGGCGGTTGTTGGCGCGGTAGACATAGGCCAGGATCTCGGCCACGGCGGCGAATGCCTCGATGGGGATCACCGTATCCACCTCGACCGCCGCCAGCACCTGGGCCAGATCGGGATCGGTGCGCACCTTGACGCCGTTGGCGAAGGCCAGGTTCAGAATCTGCTCGGCCAGCGCCCCCTTGCCCGAGGCGGTGACGGTCGGCGCGTCGGCGCGGTCGGGATCGTATTGCAGCGCCACCGCCACGGCGCGCGGCCGCGGCCCGGCGGATTGGTCCCGCCCGGCGGTTTCATCCCGCCCGGCGCCTTCGGCCCGCTCATCCCACAGGTCCCGCCCCGTGCCCATTGCCCATGTCCCGACAGTTCAGCGCGACGCGCACGGCGCGCGTCCCACGCAGACTTTGGGCGGAGGCGCTTTAAAGAACGGTTAAGCGCCCGGTTCGCGCGGATTCACCGTTTTTTAAAGGCAGGGTTCCATACTGGCGGGGATGGGGATCGTCCCCCGTGGGAAAAGGGCCGCGCCCGATGTTCGACAAACTGAGTGTCATCGCCCTGGCGAAAAGCCGCATGGACTGGGTCGCCAAGCGCCAGGAGGTGCTGGCCGAGAACGTGGCCAACGCCAACACGCCCAAATTCGTGCCCAGCGACGTCAAGGCGTTCGACTTCAAATCGGTGCTGAAGAACAGCGGCAACGCGGGCGCCGTGCAGGTCAAGGTGACGAACGCCATGCATGTGCAGCCGGTGGTGCAGGATACCCTGAACGTGGTGCGCGACCGCAAGGATTTCGAATCCTCGGCCGACGGCAACGCGGTCGTGCTGGACGAACAACTGGCCAAGCTGGGCGAGGCCAAGGGCGCCTATGACACCGCCGCCTCGCTGTTCCAGAAGCAGTACAAGATGCTGAAGACCGCCCTTGGCAAGAGCATGTGAGGAACCGGGTCATGGACGAGTTGAAGAATGTGCAGAGAATCGCGCTGTCGGGCATGAAGGCCCAGACCGAGCGCCTGCGCGTCATTTCCGAAAACCTCGCCAACGTGGATTCCACCGCGCAGACCCCGGACGCCACGCCCTATCGCCGCAAGGTGGTGTCGTTCAAGACCGAACTGGACAAGAATTCCGGCGCCCAGACCGTCAAGGTGGACAAGGTCCGCAACGACCAGTCCGAGTTCCAGCGCCGCTTCGATCCCAAGCACCCCGCCGCCGACAAGGACGGCTATGTGCTGACCCCCAACGTCAATCCGCTGATCGAAATGATGGACATGCGCGAGGCGCAGCGTTCATATGAAGCCAATCTGGCGGTGGTCAGCTCCAGCAAGCAATTGCTGTCGCGCACCGTGGAAATGCTGAAATAGCTTTTGTCGCCTTGGCCAAGGCATAGGGAAGTGTCGCCATGACCAGCATCAACAACGCCATCAACGCCTATTCCTCGCTCGCCAAGGCCATGTCCGGCGACGGCATGGAGGCGCGCGATGCCCCCGCCCCGGTGCCCGGCGCCGATTTCGCCTCGGTGCTGAAGGACGCCGCCAAGGTGGCGGTCGGCACCATGAAGGAAGGCGAAACCCAATCGGCCGCCGCCATCGCCGGCAAGGCCGACATCAAGGACGTGGTCGCCGCCGTCACCAACGCCGAAATGACCCTGGAAACCGTGGTGACGGTGCGCGACAAGGTCATCACCGCCTATAACGAAATCATGCGCATGCCCATCTGAGGGCGGGCCATGACCGAAGCCGAACTGATCGACGTCGCCCGCGACGGCATCATGACCATGCTGTTGGTGGCGGCGCCGCCGCTGCTGACCGGCCTGGCGGTCGGCCTGGTGATTTCGATCCTGCAAGCCGTCACCCAGATTCAGGAAACCACCCTGACGTTCGTGCCCAAGGTCCTGCTGGTGTTCGGGTCGTTGATCCTGTTCCTGCCGTTCATGCTGAACACGCTCAACGATTTCTGGAAGAACATGCTGGACCGGGCCATCGCCGGCGGCGGATGAGCGCCGCCCCGTGCTGAACGAAATCCTCACCCTCGACATCTACCGCTTTTTCATGATCTTCGCGCGGCTGGGCGCCGCCATGATGCTGATGCCCGGTTTCGCCGGGCAATTGGTGTCCACCCGCATCCGCCTGCTGCTGGGCCTGTCGCTGACCCTGGTGCTGCTGCCGGTGGTCGGCCCGCTGTACCCGCCCCTGCCCCGCCATCTGGGCAGCCTGTTCCTGCTGATCATGGGCGAGGTCATGGTCGGCGTCTATCTGGGGGTGCTGACCCAGATGCTGATGTCGTGCCTGAACATCGCGGGCACCTTCATCGGCTTCCAGGTCGGCCTGACCAACGCCTTTTCCTTCGACGCGGTGGCCGAACAGCAGGGCTCGACCCTGACGGCGCTGCTGTCCACCATCGGCGTGCTGGCCATCTTCGCCACCGACATGCATCACCTGATGCTGCGGGCGCTGGCCGATTCCTACGCCACCTTCACCCCCGGCCACGCCTTGCCGCTGGACGATTTCTCGGAAACGCTGAGCCACACCATGAGCGCCAGTTTCGGGCTGGGCCTGCAATTGGCGGCGCCGGTGCTGGCGTTCGGCCTGATCTTCTATTCCGGGCTGGGGCTGCTGTCGCGTCTGGCGCCGCAGATCCAGGTGTTCTTCGTGGCGCTGCCCTTGCAGGTGGTGGCGGGGCTGGCCATGCTGATGATCTCGATGCCGGTGCTGGTGATGCTGTTCCTGCGCTGGTTCGAGGCCGGCCTGATGCCTTTCCTGCGTTGAGGCGAACATGTCCGAGGAAGCGTCAGACGACAAAACAGAAGACCCAACAGGCAAACGCCTGGAGGACGCGCGCAAGGAAGGCAACATCGCCCAAACCGCCGAGGCGCGCATCCTCGCCTCGTTGCTGGCCGGTCTGGTCATGGTCGGCATGCTGGCGCCGGGCATGTCCCGCGACCTCAAGACGCTGATCACCCCGCTGATCGAACATCCGCACGCCATCGCCGTCGATCCCGGCGCCCTGCGCGAATTGACCATCCATCTGGGAATCGGGGTGGCCAAGGTGCTGGCGTGGCCGCTGCTGCTGGTGGTGGTGTTCGCGCTGACGCTGTCGCTGACGCAAAGCGGCGGCTTCCTGTGGGTGCCCAAGAAGCTGATGCCGACCTTCGAGAAGATCAGCCCGTGGGCGGGGCTCAAGCGCATGTTCTCGCCCGCGCAATTGGTGGAATTTCTCAAGGCTCTCATCAAGGTCATCCTGATCGGCACCCTGCTGTTCTGGATCAGTTGGAACCACCGCGCCGAGTTCCAGAACCTGTCCAACCTGGCGCTGGAAGACCTGTTGGCCTATCTGCGCGACCACGTCTATTTCCTGGTCTTCATCACCGTGCTGTCGGTGGCCACCCTGGCGGTGGCCGATTATCTGTTCCAGCGCTACCGCTGGATGGAAAAGATGAAGATGACCAAGCAGCAGGTGAAGGACGAACACAAGCAGCAGGAAGGCGACCCCCAGGTCAAGGCGCGCATCCGCTCGCTGCGCATGCAGCGCGCCCGCAAGCGCATGATGGCGGCGGTGCCCAAGGCCGACGTGGTCGTCACCAACCCGACCCATTACGCGGTGGCGCTGAAATACGATCCGGAAACCATGAACGCCCCGACCCTGGTGGCCAAGGGCGTCGATCTGATCGCCAAGCGCATCCGCGACCTGGCCACCGAGAACGAGGTGCCCCTGGTCGAGAACCCGCCGCTGGCCCGCGCCCTGTACGCCTCGGTCGAACTGGACCAGGAAGTGCCGCCCGAACACTACAAGACCGTGGCCGAGGTTATCGGCTACGTCATGCGCCTGAAGGGTCAACGTGCGAACTGAATGGTGGACATCCCCGCTGCCCTGGACGCTGGGGGCGGCGGTGTCGGCCCTGGCGGGACTGGCGGCGGCGGGCGGCGGGCCGCTGGTGCTGCCGGTGTCGGCCGCCACCGCCGCCGCCCTGGCCGCCGCGGGGGTGC
>JAEXAH010000044.1 GCA_023458315.1 Pseudomonadota bacterium | reverse complement strand
GCCCAACTGGCCGCCGCCGATGATGCCGATGGTGGAACCCGGGGGCAGCGGGGCGGGTTGGGTGGTCATGGCGTCGGACCCTCAGACGATCAGATCGGGATTCTCGGGATCGACGGGCTTTTCCGCCACCGATTCGGTCTGGCGGGCGCGCCACGCCTCCAGCCGCTCGGCCAGGGCGGCATCGGCCAGCGCCAGGATCGACGCGGCCAGCAGACCGGCATTGGTGGCGCCCGCCTTGCCGATGGCCAGGGTGCCGACCGGCACGCCGCCCGGCATCTGGACGATGGAATACAGCGAGTCGATGCCCTTCATGGTGCGGCTTTCCACCGGCACGCCCAGCACCGGCAGGGCGGTCATGGACGCGGCCATGCCCGGCAGATGGGCGGCGCCGCCCGCCCCCGCCACGATGACCTTGAGCCCGCGGCCCTTGGCCGAAGTGGCGTAATCCACCAGACGCTTGGGGGTGCGGTGCGCGGAAACCACGCGGGTTTCATAGGGCACACCCAAATCGGCCAGGACTTGCGCGGCGTGGCGCATGGTTTCCCAGTCGGACTGGCTGCCCATGATGATGCCAACCAGCGGAACGGCGTTCGTCATTCGTCTGTCCTCCCCCGCATCGGGGGCTTAGAGCAAAACGCGGATTATAGAAATCGCCGGGCGCTGTGCAAGTCCCCCGTGATGTGTGTTATTGTGCGTAAGGTCCATAAGGAAGAATTCCATGGCCAGCGACTATCGCACAGAACGTGTCGACCCGGCGTTCAAGGTTCAGGAATACGCGCCCGGCCATGACGGCCCGCCGCGCCGCCACCTGCCGCCCCACGCCTATGAACAGCCCGCCCCGCCCCGTCGGCCGCCCGATGCCGCCGACGTCGCCTCGGTGCTGGGGCTGCCGGCCGACGCGGTGACGCCCGCGCTTCTGGCGGCGGTGACGCCGCTGCTGGCCGAGGTCGATCGCCTGCACTGGATCGCCGAACAGGCCGAGCGCCGCGCCCGCTGGCTGGAACGCCAGAGCGACCGCCATTCCGTTGTGCCGTGCCTGACCCGGCGGGCCTTTGTCCGCGAACTGGATTCGTTCCTGACCGGCGGCGCGGCGCGCGGCACGGTGGCGCTGATCCAGGTGGCGGGAGTCGAGGCGTTGCGCCAGATTCACGGTTTGGCGGCGGGCGAGGGCGCCATGCGCCATTGCGCCGCCGTGGTGCTGGGCGGCCTGCGGGCCAGCGACGTGGTGGCCTGTCTGGGCGGCGCCGATTTCGCCATCTTGCTGCCCGGCACGCCGCCCGATCAGGCACGGCACAAGATGGCGGAAATCTGCGACCGCATTCCCGACCCGCCTTTCACCTGGCTGGGCCACCGCATCCCGTTGCACCCGGCGCTGGGCATCTATGAACCGGTGGCGGGCGACAGTGCCGAGGCGGCCATCGCCGCCGCCGACCGCGACCGCCGCGGGCTGGGGCCGGGGATTGCGGATAGCCGTACTTGACCTTGGCGGGCGGCTTCGACATGATCCGGGCACCCCGCAGGAGAGTAGGGGCCGCATGGCCCCCGCCGAAGGCGCAAACTCCCATAATCGCTCAGGCACCAGGAACTGCGGGACCATAACGCCGACTGGAGAGCGGCCGCCACGTGCGGCCCACCGAAGGGGCAGGCCCGCGAACACGGGTCGAACTCTCAGGTAAAGAGGACAGGGGGAGGGGCGACACGGCATCCGCAAGGGATCGCCGTGCCTGTGGGAGTCCCCGAAACATGCTGCACACCATCTATCTGATCGCCATCGCCGCCGAGGCCATGTCCGGCGCCCTGGCCGCCGGTCGCCGCAACCTGGATGTGTTCGGCGTCGCCGTCATCGCCTTTGTCACCGCTTTGGGCGGCGGCACCATCCGCGACCTGATGCTGGGCCATTTCCCCATCGGTTGGACCCAGCATCCGGAATACGTCTATCTGGTGGTGGGCTGCGGCCTGCTGACCACCGTGGTCGCCCGCTTCATGCACAAGCTGCGGCTGGTGTTCCTGGTGCTGGACGCCATGGGGCTGGTGGCGTTCTCGCTGATCGGCTGCGAGGTGGCGCTGTCCATGGGCTACGCCACCGCCATCGTGGTCATGGCGGGCATGGTCACGGGCATTTCCGGCGGCATCCTGCGCGACGTGCTGTGCAACCGGGTGCCGCTGGTGTTCCGCAAGGAAATCTATGCCAGCGTGTCGCTGGTGGTGTGCGGCCTGTATCTGGTGCTGCGCCATCTGGGGCTGGATCCCGACACCGTCACCCTGTCGGCCTTCGCCGCCGGGTTCGCCCTGCGTCTGCTGGCCATCTGGCGCGGCTGGGGCCTGCCGACCTTTTCCTATCAGAAGCAGTGGGACTGATGCCAGTTCCACGAATATCCGATTCGTGGAACTGAATTGCGGCCATTGAGGCCGCGGCCAAGGGCGCGGATGCGCCCGCCCGGCGAGGGAGTATGGGAAAGATCCGCGACGCCGCCCGGCAAACGTTCAGGCAATGATGTCCGGAACAAGCTGGTTTTCAAGCGCCGCGATCTGGTCTTTAAGCATGAGCTTGCGTTTTTTCAGGCGTTGCAGGCGCAACTGATCCATGAACGGATCGGCCGCTGAACGCGTGATGACGTCGTCCAGGTCACGATGTTCCGTTGTCAGCTCCGCCAATTTCCGGCGAATTTCTTCGATTGTTTCGTCGCTCATGACGGAGAAAAGACACTTGGGCTGGTGATCCGGGTTGACAGTAGCAGAACGCGGGCGGAAACGGTATGGGTAAGGTCATTCGGCAGGAGGAGGACTTATGGCTGAGAAGCGTATCGGCATTCTGACCAGTGGGGGTGACTGCGCGGGCTTGAATGCCGCCCTGCGCGCGGTGGTCCATCGTGCCATCCGCGGTTATGGCTGGCGGGTGTTCGGCATCCGCGACGGCAGCCTGGGCCTGATGAACCGTCCCCTCGGATATGTCGAGTTCGACCTGTCCATCGCCTCGGGCGAGATGTTGCGCCAGGGCGGCACCATCCTGGGCACCATCAACAAGGGTGATCCCTTCGCCTATCCCATGCCCGACGGCAGCAAGAAGGACCGTTCGCAGGATTTCGTGGATGGCTTCCGCGAACTGGAGCTGGATGCGCTGATCGTCATCGGCGGCGATGGCTCCATGCGCATTCTCAACAAGCTGTGCAAGATGGGCTGCGTGCCCATGGTCGGCATTCCCAAGACCATCGACAACGACGTCGCCCACACCGACTACGCCATCGGCTATGTGACGGCGCTGGGCGTGGCGACCGAGGCCATCGACCGTCTGGCCCCCACCGCCGCCAGCCATCACCGCGTGATGATCCTGGAGGTCATGGGCCGTGACGTCGGCCACATCGCCCTGTCGTCCGGCATCGGCGGCGGCGCCGACGTGGTGCTGATCCCCGAGATCCCGTACTCGCTGGAAGGCATCGCCGCCAAGATCGAGGAGGTGCGCAACGAAGGCCGCAACCACGCCTTGGTGGTGGTGGCCGAAGGCTGCAAGACCGAGTGCGGCAAGCCGGTGTCGCAGGTGCAGACCGGCGGCGAGGTGCGTTATGGCGGCATCGGCCAGTATCTGGCGGCCAAGCTGGCCCCCATGGTCGACGCCGAAACCCGCGTCACCGTGCTGGGCCACGTCCAGCGCGGCGGCACCCCCAACATGCGCGACCGCCTGATCGCTTCGGCCTTCGGCGTCCACGCCGTGGACCTGATCGCCCAGGGCAAGATGGATCGCATGGTGGCGTGGCAGCACGGTTCGGTGGTGGACGTGCCGCTGTCCGAGATCGCGGGCATCACCCGCGCCGTCGATCCCTATGGCACCCTGGCCCACACCGCGCGTGGCCTGGGCATCTATATCGGCGAGATGAATTCCTGCGCGGTGTAACCGCCGCTCGGGACGCATGATGGAAAAAGGGCGGCCGGAGGTTCCTCCGACCGCCCTTTGTTTTAGAGCAGCGCGCCTTTAATCTGAGGCGCGCCGCTCCTGCGCCCATTGCGGGCGCGGCCAAGGGCGCGGATGCGCCCGCCCGGCGAGGGGCAATACGTGATGCAGATTTTCTGCATCACGGTCTAGCAGGCTGCGGAAAAGCTCTCGAACAGCCCATTTTTCCCGTCACCCCCGCCTTCGCGGGGGTGACGTTCTTTTTTCCGCAGCCTGTCAGGGCTCGGTGACGGCCGGGTGGCCGCCGCCATGGGCCTTGGCGTCGATTTCCTCGCGGCTCGGCTTGCGGCGGTCCGAGGCCAGGAAGGTATAGATCACCGGCAGCACGAACAGGGTGAACAGCGTGCCGATGCTCATGCCCGCCACGATCACCACGGCGATGGAGAAGCGGCTGGCGGCGCCCGCCCCCGATGCCATCAGCAGCGGGATCAGGCCCGTGACCATGGCCGCCGTGGTCATCAGGATCGGACGCAGGCGCAGGCCCGCCGCCACCTTGACCGCGTCCAGGCGGCTCATGCCTTCCTGTTCCTGGCGCTCGCGCGCCACCTCGCAGATCAGGATGCCGTGCTTGGTGATCAGGCCGATCAGCGTCACCAGACCCACCTGGGTATAGATGTTCATGGTGGCGACGCCGATGGCCAGCGGGATCAGCGCGCCGCAGATGGACAGCGGCACCGACACCATGATCACCAGCGGGTCGCGGAAGCTTTCGAACTGCGCCGCCAGCACCAGGAAGATGATCACCAGCGCGAACACGAAGGTCAGCGCCAGGGCGTTGCCTTCCTGCACGTACTGGCGCGACTGGCCGCCGTAATCGATGGTGTAGCCCTGGGGCAGCACCTGCTTGGCGGTGCTTTCCATGAACGACAGCGCCTGCCCCAGCGTCACGCCCGGCATGGGAAAGGCGGTGATGGTGACGGAATTCAACTGGTTGAATTGGTTCAGCGACACCGGCTGCACCGCGTGGCCCAGGCTGATCAGCGACGACAGCGGGATGGCGGCGCCGTCCTGGGCGCGGACGTGGAACCGGCCCAGTTGCTGCGGGTCCAGGCGATATTCGCGCGGCACCTGCGGGATGACCTGATAGGACCGGCCCTGAAGGTTGACCAGATTGACGTAATTGCCGCCGGTCATGGTGGCCAGGGCGTCGCCGATCTGTTGCAGGGTGATGCCATAGGCCGCCGCCTTGTCGCGGTCGATGGTGATCTTGGTCTGCGGGCTTTCGTATTTCAGGTCGGCGTCGATGAAGGCGAACATGCCCGACGCCGATGCCCGCTTCATCAGTTCGGCCTGAACCTCTTCCAACTGGCGGTAATCGGCGATGGCCGAAATGACGAAATCCACCGGCAGGCCGTCGACGCCCGGCAGGGCGGGCGGCGGGAACACCGACGCCTTGACGCCCGACACGGTGTTCAGGCTGTTCTGGAACTCGGCGGTCAGGTCCTTGGCCTGACGGGTGCGCTGGTCCCACGACTTCAGCACCATGCCGCCGAAGCCGCTGGACATGGCGCCAGCGCCGTTGATCAGGAAGGTGTCCTGGATCTCGGGGAACTGGCCGCGCATCTTCTGGTCGATCTCGTGGCTGAACACCTCCATGAAGTCGGTGTTGGCCGAGGCCGGACCGTTGAAGGCGGTGAACACCACGCCCTGGTCTTCCTCGGGCGCCAGTTCGGTCGGCACCGCCAGGAACAGGAACGGCAGGCTGCCCAGCACGATCACCGCGAACAGCAAGGTGGTGGGGCGGTCGTGCAGCGACGCGTCCAGCCAGCGTTCATAGGTTCCGCGCACCTTGTCGAACACGGCGTCGATGCGGGCCGACAGGCCCTTGCGGTCGGTGTCGTGCTTGAGGATCAGGGACGACATCATGGGCGACAGGGTCAGCGCGATGACGCCCGAGATGATCACCGATCCCGCCAGGGTCAGGGCGAATTCCTTGAACAGCGCGCCGGTCAGGCCGCCCATGAAGGCGATGGGGGCGTAGACGGCGGCCAGGGTGATGGTCATGGAAATGACCGGTCCGGCGATTTCGCGGGTGCCGACGATGGCCGCCTGGAAGGGACTCAGCCCCTCCTCGATATGGCGGTGGACGTTTTCCACCACCACGATGGCGTCGTCCACCACCAGGCCGATGGCCAGCACCATGGCCAGCAGGGTCAGCAGGTTGATGGAGAACCCCAGCGCGATCAGGAACAGGCCGACGCCGATCAGCGACAGCGGCACCGTCACCACCGGAATGGCCACGGATCGCAAGCTGCCCATGAACAGATAGATCACCACCATGACGATGATCGCCGCCTCGGCGATGGTTTTCGCCACTTCGTCGATGGCCGCCTCGATGAAGATGGTGGAATCATAGGCCACCTTGGCGGTCAGGCCGGGCGGCAACTGGCTGACGATGGCGGGCAGGGCGCTTTCGCGCACTTCCTTGATCACGCTCAGCGGATTGGCCTCGGGGGTGGTGTAGATGCCGATGAAGATGGCGCGCTCGCCGCTGGCGAAAACGCTCATGTCGTCGCTTTCGGCGCCCAGGGTGACGTCGGCGATGTCGCCCAGGCGGATCAGCCGGGTGCCGACGTTCTTGACCACCAGTTGCTTGAACTCGTCCACCGATTTCAGGTCGGTGTCGGCCTGGGTGCTGACGGTGTCGAAGCTGCCCTTGGTCGATCCGGCGGCCGAGCTGTAATTGTTGGCGGTCAGGGCGGCGCGCACCTCTTCGGGGCTCATGCCGAATTGCGCCAGCTTTTCCGGGTCCAGCCAGACGCGCATGGAGAATTTCTGGCCGCCGTACAATTCCGGATTGGCGACGCCGGGCACCGCCGACAGCTTGGGCTGCACCACGCGGGTCACGTAATCGGTGATCTGCTGCTGGCTCATGCGGTCGGAGGAAAACGCCAGATAGGCCGAGGCGAAGGTCTGGCCGGTTTCCTTTTTGATGATCGGGTCGTTGATGCCGCGCGGCAGCACGCTGCGCACCTCGTTGACCTTGCTCATCACCTCGGTCATGGCGGCGTCGGGGTCTTCGTTCAGGCGCACATAGGCCTTGATCTCGCTCATGCCCTGCAACGAGCGCGAGGTCAGGTAGTTCAGGCCCGAGGCGGTCGCCACCGCCTTCTGGATCGGCTGGGTGATGAAGCCCTGGATCAGATCGGAATCGGCGCCGGGGAAGGTGGTGGTGATGGTGATCACCGTGTTCTTCATTTCCGGATATTGCCGCACCGGCAGCATCAGGAAGGCGCGCAGGCCGATGAACAGGATCAGCAGGCTGACCACGCTGGCCAGGACCGGCCGTTTGATGAAGATGTCGAACATGGTCGGTGGTCCTTATTGGGCCGTGGCCGGTTGCTTGGCGGCCTCGGTGCCGGGGGCGGCGGCGGACTTCAGCGGGTCGTCGGCGCGGATTTCCACCAGCGAGCCGGTGTCCAGCTTGACCTGGCCCGAGGTCACGACCAGGTCGCCCGGGTTGACGCCTTTCAGCAGCGCCACCTTGCCGTCGCGGCGGTCGCCCAGGGTGACGAAGGTGCGCACCGCCTCCTTGCCCGAGGCGCCGTCGCGCACCACGAACACGCTGTCGCCGTGCAAATTGTACGACACCGCCGACACCGGCACCGTGACCACGTCGGCCAGGGCCGGGCGCACCACCTGCATGCGGGCGAACATGCCGGGGCGCAGGGCGCCGTCGGCATTGGGGAAGCGGCCCTGCACCGAAACCATGCCGGTCTTTTCATCCACCTTGGGCTCGACGGCGGCGATGGTGCCCTCGAAGGTGCGGCCGGGCCATGCGTCGCTGGTCATGGTCAGCACCGCGCCCACTTGCAGCGCCGCCAGATCCTTTTGCGACACGGTGAAGTCGGCCAGCATGACCGAAAGGTCCTGAAGGTTGACGATGGCCTGTCCCGGCTGCACGTACTGGCCCAGATCGACCTTGCGCACGCCCAGCACGCCGTCGAAGGGGGCGAACACCGCCTTTTTCTCGATGGTGGCGCGGATGCCCGCCACCTTGGCTTCCTTGACCTTCAACTCGGCCTCGACCTTGTCCACCGCCGCCTGGCTGACGGTGTCGCTGCGCACCAGGGTGCGCTGGCGGTTGGCCGAGACGCGGGCCAGATCGGCATCGGCCAGGGCCGAACGCAAATCGGCCTGTTCCACGTCGGTGTCCAGGCGCACCAGCAACTGGCCCTTCTTGATGGTCTGGCCCGACTGGAAGGCGATTTCCTTGACCAGCCCCGACACCGAGGCCGAGATGTCGACGCCGTTGACCGCCTGCAAGGTGCCGACGGCGGGCACGGTGTTGCGCCATTGCTCGGTCGCCGCCGGTTCGGCGGTCACGGTGATGACCGGCTTGGGCATGTTGGCGAAATAGTCCTTGATCATCTTGTTCTTGAACTGGACGAAGCCAAGCACGCCGCCGAACACGACGCCGCTGGCGGCCAGCATGATGATCATGCGCTTGATATTCATCGTCAGGCTCCGTCTTCTTACTTCAGCAGGTCGAGCATGAAGGTCTTCATCTGCTCGCGCTTGGTTTGATCACAGATGTCGAGACCCAGGATGGTCTCGAAATGGTGGCCGTCCATGGCCATGCAAATCAGTCCGGCCAGCAGCGGATTGGGGCTGTCGGCCTCGATCTGGGCGATCCACTTGTCCAGATGGGCCTGCAACGGCGCCACCAATTCGCGGTTGACCGCCAGACTGACCAACAGGGCCGACGACAATTTGTCGTTGGACGGCCCTTGCGGGTCGAATCCGGCATGAACCACCGCCCGCACCCAGCGATAGGGGCCGGGGGGCATGGCCTCGTAATGCCGGTGCAGCAGGGAATCGTAGCTGCGGATCAGCGTTTCCACCATGCCGCGGATCAGATCGTCCTTGGTCTTGAAATGGTACAGCACGCCGCCCTTGGACAGTCCGGCCACCTTGGCGGCCTCGTCCAGGGTCAGTTTGGCCACGCCCTGATCGCGCACGATGGACATGGCGGCATCGATGATCTTGTCGCGGGTGCTGAGGGGGGCTGTCATCGGACCTCGGGGCTTTACTGTACCGTCTGGACGGTACTGTACCGTCCGGACGGTATATGGCAGGTCCGATGCGAAATTTCACCCTGTAAAAAAGTCATGGCGGGGCTGCGGACATGAAAAAAACGCCCCGGGCGAGAAGCCCGGGGCGTTGCGATACCGCAAGGAGAGGCGGATTTACTCGGCGGCGGCCTTGACGGTCTGACCGGCCTTGCGCATGTCGCCATGCTGCTGGGCGGCCAGGTGCCACGAGAACGCCTTTTCCAGACAATGCGGGGTGTGGCCGCCACGGGCGGTGGCCTCGGCGACGTAGTCGCGCATCATGTCCTTGTAGGCGGGGTGGACGCAGTTCTCGACCACCACCTTGGCGCGTTCGCGCGGGGCCAGGCCGCGCAAATCGGCCAGACCCTGTTCGGTGACGATCAGATCCACGTCGTGTTCGCAATGGTCCACATGCGTGACCATGGGCACGATCGAGCTGAGCTTGCCGCCCTTGGCCACCGATTTGGTGACGAACACCGACAGATAGCAGTTGCGGGCGAAATCGCCGGAACCGCCGATGCCGTTCATCATATGGGTGCCGTTGACGTGGGTCGAGTTGACGTTGCCGTAGATGTCGGCCTCCAGCGCGGTGTTGATGCCGATCAGGCCCAGGCGGCGGATGACCTCGGGGTGGTTCGAGATTTCCTGCGGGCGCAGCACCAGCCGGTCCTTGTAGCGGTTGATGTCGCTGAAGAACTTGCGGGCGCAGGGTTCCGACAACGACAGCGCCGAGCCCGAGGCGAATTTCAGCTTGTCGGCGTCGAACAGTTCGAAGGTGGAATCCTGCAACACCTCGGAATACATGCGCAGGTCATGGAACGGGCTGTCGATGAAGCCGTGCAGCACCGCGTTTGCGATAGAGCCGATACCGGCCTGCAACGGTTGCAGGCTGGTGGACAGGCGGCCGATCTTGACCTCGTGGCGGAAGAAATCGACCAGATGTCCGGCGATGGCGTTGGTTTCGTCGTCCGGCGGGGTGATGGTGGCGAAGCTGTCCATCTTTTCGGTGACGACGATGGCGGCGATGCGCGACGGGTCGACCGGGATGTAGGGCAGGCCGATGCGGTCCTGGGGATGGGTCAGCGGGATCGCCTCGCGGTGGGGGCGGCGGGTCGGGATGTAGACGTCGTGCAGGCCGACCAGATCCAGGCTTTGGTGGATGTTGATCTCGATGATGATCTTTTCCGCCAGCATGGCGAAGGTGGCCGAATTGCCGATGGAGCTGGTCGGCACGATGCCGCCGTCCTCGGTGATGGCCACCGCCTCGATCACCGCCACGTCGACCGGCGGCAACTGGCGCGAACGCAGCATCTCGACGGTTTCCGACAGGTGCTGGTCGACGAACATCACCTCGCCGGCGTTGATGGACTTGCGCAGCACCGGGTCGGCCTGGAACGGGATGCGGCGCGACAGCAGCTTGGCTTCGGCCAGGGTCTTGTCGATGTCGGAACCCAGCGAGGCGCCGGTCAGCAGGGTGATCTTCATGGGCGCCTCGCTGGCGCGCTCGGCCAGGGCCATGGGCACCACCTTGGCGTCGCCCGAGCGGGTGAAGCCGCTCATGCCCACCGTCATGCCGTCCTTGATCAGCAGCGCCGCTTCCTCGGCGCCGACGACCTTGCCCCACAGCGACTTCAACCCGATCCGGTCCCGATACATCCCTTGCCTCGCTTTCAAGAAAACCTTTGGGTGATTCAACCCTATGGCTTGGAACGTATATGACAGAAGCGCGAAGGACGCGGCGGCCTAGGGCGAAGTTATCTGTTGCAATTTCAAATTTCGGCGGTTAATTGAAACGTTTTTGCGAATTGGCCGCCTTTGCCGCCAGATTCATGCAAATGCAAATATCTTGGAAACGTTGAAAAAACCGCTTGCCCCGGCCGCCGCCACGGGTAAAGTGCCCGCTTCTCGCGTCAGGGGGCTGATGCGAATGAAAGGGGCGGCATCCTTGCGGGTGCCGCCCCTTTCTGATTCCGATGCAGGTTTCAGGTCCTACAAAATGCTCTGGCCGGTCTTGGCCCAGTCGGCGACGAAGGCGGACAGGCCCTTGTCGGTCAGCGGGTGGTTGTACATCTGCTTCAGGATGGACGGCGGCATCGTCACCACATGGGCGCCCAGGCGGGCGGCGTCGGTGACGTGCATGGGGCTGCGCACGCTGGCCACCAGCACGTCGGTGGTGAAGTCGGGGTATTGGGCGAAGATCTCGACGATGTCCGAGATCAACTGCATGCCGTCCTGGCCGATGTCGTCCAGGCGGCCGACGAAGGGCGAGACGAAGGCGGCGCCCGCCTTGGCGGCCAGGATGGCCTGATTGGCCGAGAAGCACAGGGTGACGTTGACCAGCTTGCCTTCGTCCGACAGCGTCTTGCAGGTGCGCAGGCCGTCCACGGTCAGCGGCACCTTGACCGCGACGTTGGGGCGCAGGGCGGCCAGCTTGCGGCCTTCGGCCAGCATGGTTTCGTAATCGGTGGCGGCGACTTCGGCCGAGACGGGGCCGGGGATCAGGTCGCAAATCTCGCAGATCACGTCCAGGATGTTGCGGCCCGACTTGGCGATCAGCGACGGGTTGGTGGTGACGCCGTCCACCAGGCCGGTGTCGGCCAGGGCCTTGATTTCCGAGATTTCGGCGGTATCGAGGAAGAATTTCATGGCGTCGTTTCCCTTTGTTCTGCGCATGCGTTCGACACGGTCAGCCTAGCGGCTGTCCGCGCCGAATCAATCGCCGATGTGTGAAAAAATCAGTCAGCCGCGCGTTTCAGCACTTCGGTGATGGTGACGGCCAGATGGTCTTCGACCACCACCACCTCGGCGCGGGCGATGTGCTTGCGGTTGACGTACAGATCCACCGGGTCGCTGACCTTGCGGTCCAGTTCCACCACGGCGCCGCGGCCCAGCTTCAGCAATTGCGCGATGGGCAAATTGGCGGTTCCCAGAACGGCGATGCATTCCACATCGACGCCGTAAACCGCTTCGGTCGGCTTGTCGCCGACCATGGTATCGTTGGCCATGGGACCGGTTCCCTGGTGGATGGAGTTCCGGTCCCATGAACGCACGACAAAGGTTAACGCCCGGTTACGGCATCAGCACGTAAAGGCCCGGCGCGTCGGCCACCGGCGGATAGCCCTGGTCGGCGGCGCCCATGGACGGGGCCGGGATGGTGCCGCTGGAATTGGCGACCAGCCAGTCCTGCCACGCTTCCCACCACGATCCGTCGTGCTTGGGCGTCAGCGCCGCCCAGGTGTCGGGGTCGATGTACTTGTCGGCGTCGGCGCGGGTGGCGATCTGGTAGGAGCGGTGCTTGTGGCCCGGTTCCGAGACGATGCCCGCGTTGTGGCCGCCGTTGCACAGGATGAAGGTGACGTCGGTGTCGGTCAGGATGCCGATCTTGTAGACCGACTTCCACGGCGCGACGTGGTCCTTGGTGGTGCCGACGGCGCAGATGGGGGCACGGATGTCGGTCAGGGCGATGGGGCGGCCCTCGACCGTATAACGGCCCTTGGCCAGCATGTTGTTGAGGAACAGGCGGCGCAGATATTCCGAATGCATCTTGTAGGGCATGCGGGTGGCGTCGGAATTCCATGCCATCAGGTCGTTGGCGTGGTCGGTTTCGCCCAGGAAGTATTGGCGCACCATGCGCGACCACACCAGATCGTTGCTGCGCAGCATCTGGAAGGCGCCCGCCATCTGCTTGGTGTCCAGGAAGCCCTGGTCCCACATGACGTCTTCCAGGTACGTGACCTGGCTTTCGTCGATGAACAGCATGATCTCGCCCGCGTCCTCGAAATCGGTCTGCGCCGCCAGCAGGGTGACGCTGGCCAGCCGGTCGTCGCCCTCGCGCGCCATGGCGGCGGCGGCGATGGACAGCAAGGTGCCGCCCAGGCAATAGCCCGCCGCATGCACCTTCTGCTGGGGCACGACGGCGTTGATGGCGTCCAGCGCCGCCATGATGCCGAGACGGCGGTAATCGGCCATGCCCATGTCGCGGTCGTCGGGGCCGGGATTCTTCCACGAGATCATGAACACGGTGTGGCCCTTGGACACCAGCCACTTGACCATGGAATTCTGCGGCGACAAATCCAGGATGTAATATTTCATGATCCAGGCGGGGACGATCAGGATCGGCTCGGCGTGGACGTCGGGGGTGGTGGGCGAATACTGGATCAGCTCGATCAGCTTGTTGCGGAACACCACCTTGCCCGGCGTGATGGCCACGCCCTTGCCGACCGCGTAACGCTCGTCCGGGGCATAGTCGCGGCCGGTGGCGTTGCGCATCATGTCGTCACAGAAATTCTGCCAGCCGCGCACCAGATTCTGGCCGCCCTGTTCCATGGTGGCCTTCAGCACGTCGGGGTTCAGCCACGGCGAGTTGGACGGCGAAACCATATCCAGCAACTGGCGGGCGGCGAAGCTGACCACCTGCTGGCGGTGCTTGCCGACGCCGCGCACGCCGGTGGTGGCGTAATGCCACCATTGTTCGGTGTACAGGAACGCCTGGGACATGACGTTGTAGGGGTATTTCTGCCATTCCGGGCTGGCGAAACGCGAATCCTGGGCCAGTGGCACGAACGGGTCGGGATCGGTGCGGCCCATCAGCGAATCGGCGGCATAGCGCGCCAGCGGCAGCGCCTTGGCCATGGCGTTCTGCGCCATTTCGCCCATCTTGCCCGGCGAATTCAGCAGATGCACCTGCCAGTCCAGATAGGCCAGCAACAGCGAGGCCGGGGACATGGCCATGGTGTAACGGCCCTGGGCGGCGTGCATCAGCCGGTCGGTGGATTCGGTGAAGATGGGGAAGGGCGGCGTGTAATGCTCGGCCATCTGCGGCAACGCCATCAGCGGATGCACCGGATGCGGTGCGGCGGCCGGGGTGCCGCCCTGGATGCCGTCGGGTTGCGGAGAAGTCGGGCGGATCTCGGTCATGACGCGTCCTCGCTGATGGGGCGCGGCCCTGCCGTCCAGGCGGCGGGCCGGGGTCTTGTCCGATCACTATAGCCCCGGGTCGGGCGGGGGTTTCATGAAAATTTTGCAACTGCGAGATAGTGTCTTCGACGGGTGCGGACGGCGGTTCACCATCGTCGGAGACTTGCGTTTTAAAGGGTGATCCTTGCCGGATTTTCTTTGTTTACTCGCCGTTCATCTTCCGGGGAGTCTCCGCCCAAAGTGTGAAAGTGCCTGATGGCGCAAGGTTTTTTTCACAAATCCCTGGATTTTGTTCCGGGTGGTCCATATACTTAATATCGCGTTAATGTAGGTGCAGTGTAACCATGGCACTCGGAAGCAACAAAGTCTCGGCGATTGCATCGCCCGGCATGGCGGCGGCGGCCACGGCCCGCCCCGTGTCGGGTGGCCGCAACGTCGCGTCCGTTGCACCGGGGGTCGAAGGCGCAGGGTTCTCGCCGCAGATCGGTGTCAACGACAACCGCCTGTGGCGCTTTGACGAGGAAACCCAGTTCGAATTCG
Source organism: Pseudomonadota bacterium (assembly GCA_023458315.1). GTDB lineage: Bacteria > Pseudomonadota > Alphaproteobacteria > Rhodospirillales > Magnetospirillaceae > Magnetospirillum. The sequence continues at coordinate 456 of JAEXAH010000044.1, read as the reverse complement.
AACGGGAACCCGATCAGCAGCAACAGGCGACGCCGTTCATCATCCGCGCCGCCAACGGCTTCAAGGTCGAGGAAGCCGAGGAATCCACCGATGCCGGTGGTTCGGGCAAGGTGTTCCTGGATACCGTGTTGCGCGGCATCGGCATCTACGAATCCAACATGCGCCGCACCACCCCCGGCGCCGTGCGCCCCGGCAGCGTGTTGAACTACCGCTACTGATTTTCCGGTTCATCACGGCATTGCGGGGCTGCTGGCCCCGCAACCGGTTTCCCCTATATCAGCCACAGCAGCACCGCCACCGCCGCCAGTCCGGCGGCGATGATCAGTGTCGGGCGATGATCGCGGATGGTGGGTGGAACCGGCGCCGCGACCGGCGCCACGGGCGGCGGCAGCGGGATGGCGGCGGTGTCTGCGGGCGGCGGCGGCAGGCGGATGGCCGGACCGGCGGCGGCTGGGG
>JAEXAH010000043.1 GCA_023458315.1 Pseudomonadota bacterium | reverse complement strand
TCATAATCAAGGCGAAGGGGGATCGGTGCGGCCACTGCAAACCTCCAGCTGTTTGCCAGAGTGACTCACATTTGGCCGCTCATGGGAATCCCCGCCGTGAGTCGCCGTCAGCGCAGGCTGGTATTAGTCGATCACTTTGAACACATCGACTTGGAATGGCCGAACGACCCTGCTTACCGTAGCGACATGGAAGCGCGCATTGCAAAGGCCCGAGAGAAGCAATGAGTGTTCGCCCTCAGTATCTGTCTCGTTTGTGGTCTAGTCAGACTCGCAGAAAACGACGATTTTTTTCGAGCCCATAGGTAGAGCAACGGCGAGCAGACTTCCCCCCGTAGGGGCATGCCACCGGGCACATTCTTGGCACAATCCGGGCACACCTGCCTGTGCCCGCGCAGCACGCTCCCTCTTGACGGGGCCATAACCCGGCCTTAGCTTTGTTGCGTTAAGCGCCTGACTCTCAAGGCGTTTTCGACGTGGTGATGGCACACCATGCAGTCAGAGGCCCAAGTGATAGCCCACACTTGAGCGCCCTCCGAAGGCAGGGGTCGTAGGTTCGAATCCTACCGGTTGCGCCATTTTCCCCACATCCGCAATGATCAGCACCCGCCGCCGAACACGGTGACGGGGCGCTTTGTGTGTGCGGAGCTTGCCGGGCCAGGGGCCAGCCACAAAAGCCGAGCCCCGCGGGCGATTCAACGCACTGCGCGGGGCTGTCGGTCTGGGGTCGGCGCGACCCCTAATATTCGGCATAATGCCGACGGAAGTATTCAGGTTCTTTGTAAATCATCGATGCTTCAGTCAAGAGCACCTTCGAACTTACCCGGTGGTATCATGCCGGTTACACACCCTCCTTCCCGGTTCGCCTGCCTCACCTGAGGCTCAGTGTTGACCGGTCGATTGTGGTACTTCCGGAGAGAACTTCCCGACCTCGCTTCCTTTGTTACGGCCTTATTATGCCTCTGTTCCACGTCACGAGTCAAGAGGTCCGGCCACTGCCCGGTGGAGCGCCAGGATTGTTGCCCTAGGGAAACAATGTTGTGCCGACACGGCGGATTGTCGTCCTGGGTGCCCCGGTGTTCAATGGCGGCAACGCAAATCCCCGCTTTCCGCGAAAGGTTCCGACCATGAAGATCCTGCAAATCAACGCCAGCATCCGCGCCGACGCCGCCAATTCGACCCGCGTCGCCGCATCCATCGTCGCCCGTCTGACCGCCAAGGCCCCGGACGCGGTGGTCGAGGTACGCGACCTGGGCGCCGATCCCCATCCGGTTCTGGACGGCGCGGCGCTGGGGGCGTTGTTCACCCCGGCCGAGCAGCGCAGCGCCGAGCAGGCGGCGCGCGTCGCCCTGGACGATGCCGAGATCGCCCGGCTGCAAGGCGCCGACGTGATCGTGCTGGGCGTGCCCATGTACAATTTCGGCATTCCGGTGCAACTGAAGGCGTGGCTGGACGCGGTGGCCCGCGCCGGAACCACCTTCCGCTACACCGAGAACGGCCCCGAGGGTCTGGTGCAGGGCAAGAAGGTCTATGTGGCGCTGGCCCGCGGCGGCCTGTACCGCGACACCCCGGCGGATTCGCAGGTGCCGTATCTCAAGGCGGTGCTGGGCTTCCTGGGCATGACCGATGTCAGCTTCGTCTATGCCGAGGGCCTGTCCATGGGCGCCGAAAGCGCCGAGAAAGCCTTTGCCGACGCCGAGCGCCAGATCGCCGAACTGGTTTGAGCAACGCGGTCCATGAGGCTCGGCCAGGGCCTCATGGACGCCGCAACGGGCGCGGCGCCAGTCCCGGGCGCGGACGCTGGCCCGACGTGGCGCCGGGCATGCGGCCGGTCTTCAGCGCCTTGTCCATCAATTGCCGCGCCTTGGGCAAGAAGGCGCGCTTGTGCCGCAATTGCCAGCGTTCCAGCCGCCAGTCGCGCTTGCGGGCGGTGATGTGCGGCGGGCACAGGAAGACATGGGCCATGACCATGACGCCCGAGGCACTGCGCACCTTGATGGGATGCAGGCCGTATTCCCATCCCTCGTAGACCTGAAGCCGGTGCAGGGATTCGGCATCGACGCCGCGCACCAGCGTGCCCTCGACCCAGCCCGAGGCGTGCGGCAGCATCATGGGATAGTGCCGCCCGGCCACATAGACCCGGCGGAAACCCTGGGCAATGGCCGGTTCCACCCGATCCAACGGCTTGCCGCACACCAGTTCGCGCACGTCGGCATCCATCAGGGTGCCATAGAAGAACAGGTTCATAATTCCCCCATCATAGCACCGTCCGCACCAGCCGCGCCCCGCGCGAAGCCATGAAATAAAGACCGGCGTGGTGTGCGATATCCTTGGGGTGGGCGGCACTGTCGGGCAGACCCAGGCTACGCGCCGCCTCCAGCGGCAGATCGTAGGTGGCGCAGGCGGGCTCGAACACCGCGATGTCGCTCAGGCCGGGCATCAGACCATGGTTGCGCGCCGACAACAGGGTCAGCACGAAATCCATGACGCAGATGTCGGTGCAGATGCCGACCACCAGCAGCGCCCGCAAGCCGTGGGCGTTGACCCAATCCACCACCGCGTTGCGGCCGCTGACCGGGTCGATGGCACCGACGAAGCCGTTGATGCAATCCTTGCGCACCAGGGTGGCGCCGCCGTGATCCTCCAGCCATTTCAGGTCTTCGACCAGTTCCTCCTCGCCGGTTCCCGCCTCGCAATGGGGCGGATAGGGCGGCTCGGGTTTGCCCGGCTGGTGGGTGTCGAGGAAGGCCAGGATCGGCCAGCCCCGTTGCCCGAAGCGGCGGGCCAACCGGTCGGTTTCGTCGATCATCCCCGCCACCTGGGCATCGGGCACCGGCGGCGCCAGGGCTCCGGCGCCGACAGTGGCGAAACCGTTGACGATATCGACGATCACCAGCCCGGTGGCCTGGGCGGCGGGATCAAAGGAGGTGAAATGCAGGGGCAGTTGCCCCTGCATGAAATCACGGGCGGTCATGGGGCCTCTCTCGGTCGGAGCGGCGGAAGCCCGGGGATTTTACGCCGAGTGCCCGCCGCCGTCATGGGGCAAGGCGACGCCGCTGGCGGTCAGTTGCGCCTCGAGCGCGGCGCGCAGCCGCTTGAGCCCCTCGGACGAAGCCGCCTCGCAGCGCGCCACCAGCACCGCCTGGGTGTTGGAGGCCCGCAGCAGCCACCAGCCGTCATCGGTATCGACCCGCACGCCGTCGATGGCGTTGACCCGCGCCCCGGCGGCGGCCAGCCGTTCCTTGACCTCGGCCACCACCTGGAATTTGCGTTCCTCGGCACAGTCGAAGCGCATTTCCGGGGTGTTGACCATGTGCGGCAGCTTGTCGCGGCGGCTGGCCAGGGTCTCGCCCTGCCAACGCGCCACGATGCCCAGCAGGCGGATGGCGGCGTACAGCGCGTCGTCGAAGCCGTAATATTTGTCGGCGAAGAAGATATGGCCGCTCATCTCGCCGGCCAGCGGCGCGCCGATCTCGGCCATCTGGGTCTTGATCAGCGAATGGCCGGTGCGGCCCATCACCGGTTGGCCGCCCAGCCGCGCCACCTCGTCGAAGAACACCTTGGACGCCTTGACGTCGGCGATGATCGGGGCGCCGGGGCGTGATTGCAGCAGGTCTTCGGCCAGGATCACCAGGATCTGGTCGCCCCACAGGATGCGGCCCTCGGCATCGACCACGCCGATGCGGTCGCCGTCGCCATCGAAGGCCAGACCCAGATGGGCGCGCGAGAACAGCACCTCGTCCATCAGGGCGCCCAGATTGTGCGGCTCGGTCGGATCGGGGTGATGGTTGGGGAAGGTGCCGTCGATGTCGCCGAACAGCACGGTATGGGTGCCGGGCAGACGGCGGGCCAGTTCCTGCGCCACCTCGCCCGCCGCGCCATTGCCGCAATCCCACACCACCTTGAGCGGATGGGTGCCGTCGTAATCGGCCAGCAGGCGGTCCACGTATTGATCGAACACCGGCTCATCGGCGGCCGAGCCCTGGCCGTCCAGCCAATCCCCGGCGGCGGCCAGTTCGCCCAAATTCTTGATGTCGGGGCCAAAGAACGGCTTGCCCTGGAACACCATCTTGAAGCCGTTATGGGTCGGCGGGTTGTGGCTGCCCGTCACCATGATGCCGCCATCGGCGCCGCGCAGCTTGGCGGCGTAATACAGCATGGGGGTCGGACCGCGCCCGACCTTGGACACGGTGCACCCGGTGGAAACCAGACCGTCCACCAAAGCGGCGGCCAGGTCCGGGCTGGACAGGCGGCCGTCCCAGCCGACACAGACGCTGCTGCCGCCCGCCCGCCGCACGCGGCTGCCGAACGCCTTGCCGATGGCGAAGGCGTCGGCCGCGAACAGGGTTTCGCCGACGATGCCGCGAATGTCGTATTCGCGCAGGATGGTGGGGTGGAAGGTGTGGTTCATCAGGTGATCACCGTCGGTTCGCTGCGCCCGGTGCGGGCCTCGATCTGGGCAACGTCGCGGGCAATGGCGATCAGTTCCGCCAGGGCGTCCTGGGGATCCTGGTCGTGCTTGGCCGGGTCGGGCTCGTAGCGTTCGATATAGACGCGCAGGGTGGCGCCCTCGGTGCCGGTGCCGGACAGGCGGAAGACGACGCGCGAGCCGTCCTCGAACACGATGCGGATGCCCTGCTTGGTGCTGACGCTGCCATCCACCGGGTCGGTGTAGGCGAAATCATCGTTGAAGGCCACCGTATAGGCTCCCAGCTTTTGCCCCTTCAGCGACAGGCCGCGCAGATGGTCCATCAGGCCGTTGGCGGCGGCGGTGTCGATGCCTTCGTAATCGTGGCGGGAATAGACGTTGCGGCCGAACTTGCCCCAATGCTCGCGCACGATGTCGGCCACCGGCTGGCGGCGCCTGGCCAGCACGTTCAGCCACAGCAGCACCGCCCACAGGCCGTCCTTCTCGCGCACATGGTCTGACCCGGTGCCGAAGCTTTCCTCGCCGCACAGGGTGGCCAGACCGGCATCCAGCAGGGTGCCGAAGAACTTCCAGCCGGTCGGCGTCTCGTAGCATTTGATGCCGAGCGCGGCGGCGACGCGGTCGGGCGCGGCCGAGGTCGGCATGGACCGCGCGATGCCCTTCAGCCCCCCGGCATAGCCCGGCGCCAGGGTGGCGTTGGCCGCCAGCACCGCCAGGGAATCCGACGGCGTCACATAGAAATTGCGGCCCAGGATCATGTTGCGGTCGCCGTCGCCATCGCTGGCGGCGCCGAAATCGGGAGCATCCGGCCCGAACAGTTCCTGCACCAGATCATGGGCGTGCACCAGATTGGGGTCGGGGTGGCCGTGGCCGAAATCCTCCAGCGGCACGCCGTTCATCACCGTGCCCTTGGGCGCGCCCAGCAGCCCTTCCAGGATGGCGGTGGCATAGGGGCCGGTGACGGCGTGCATGGCGTCGAAACGCATGCGGAAGCCACCGGCGAACAGGGCGCGGATGGCGTCGAAATCGAACAGCGAGGCCATCAGTTCGGCGTAATCGGCCACCGGGTCGAACACCTGCACCGCCATGCCGCCCAGGCTGCGCTCGCCCACACTCTCGATATCCACGTCGGCGGCGTCGAGGATGCGGTATTCGCGGATGTCCCTGGTGCGGGCATAGATGGCCTCGGTCACGCTTTCGGGCGCCGGGCCGCCGGCCGGGATGTTGTACTTGATGCCGAAATCCTCGTCCGGGCCGCCGGGATTGTGGCTGGCCGACAGGATGATGCCGCCGAAGGTCTGGTACTTGCGGATGACGCAGGACGCGGCGGGCGTCGACAGGATGCCGCCACACCCCACCATCACCTTGGCGAAACCGGCGGCGGCGGCCATCTTCAGGATGGTCTGGATGGCGGCGCGGTTGTGATAGCGGCCGTCGCCGCCCACCACCAGAATCTTGCCGGTCACATCGCCGATGCTGTCGAAGATGGCCTGGACGAAGTTCTCCAGGTAATGGGGCTGCCGGAACACCTTGACCTTCTTGCGCAGGCCCGACGTGCCCGGCTTCTGGCCGTCGAACGGCGTGGTCGCCACATGCTTCACGGTGGTCATCGGCGTTTCTCCCCTAACTCCGGATGTTCACCCTTGGTCATGGCCCAGTCCCGGCCCGCTGTCAATGTGGCGCGGGCAAGGGGCTGCCCCACCTTGCGCGCACTTGACGGCCGCCGTCGCCCGTTCCCCATGCGCCAAGGTCAGATTATCGGAACTCTGGGCGAAAGAAAACAGAACAAACGCGAACATTCACGTTGCGTTCCAGAACGGAATGTGTACTCTATGCCTCAGAACCGCGTTGCATCCGTCCCAGGATCGGGCTAGATGAGGGGGACTGCCATGTCGCAGGCTGTTTTGCGTCTCGTGGACAAGGACACCATGGATAGACAAAAGGCTTTGGAAGCCGCCGTCAGCCAGATCGAGCGGGCGTTCGGCAAGGGCTCCATCATGAAGATGGGCCAAAAGGAAACCGTTGAGACCGAGGTGGTTTCCACCGGATCGCTCGGCCTGGACATCGCTCTGGGCATCGGCGGCCTGCCGCGCGGACGCATCATCGAGGTGTACGGGCCGGAAAGCTCGGGCAAGACCACGCTGGCGCTGCACGTCATCGCCGAGGCCCAGAAGAAGGGCGGCACCTGCGCCTTCGTCGACGCCGAACACGCCCTGGACCCCAGCTACGCCAAGAAACTGGGCGTCAACCTGGACGAATTGCTGATCAGCCAGCCCGACGCCGGCGAGCAGGCGCTGGAAATCGCCGACACCCTGGTGCGTTCCGGCGCCGTGGACGTGCTGGTGGTCGATTCGGTGGCCGCCCTGGTGCCGCGCGCCGAGTTGGAAGGCGAGATGGGCGACAGCCATGTGGGCCTGCACGCCCGCCTGATGAGCCAGGCGCTGCGCAAGCTGACCGGTTCGGTGTCCAAATCCAAGACCATCGTCATCTTCATCAACCAGATCCGCATGAAGATCGGCGTCATGTTCGGCAACCCGGAAACCACCACCGGCGGCAACGCGCTGAAGTTCTATGCCTCGGTGCGCATGGAAATCCGCCGCGTCGGTGCCATCAAGGACCGCGACGAGGTGGTGGGCAACCAGACCCGCGTCAAGGTGGTGAAGAACAAGCTGGCGCCGCCGTTCAAGGTGGTGGATTTCGACATCATGTACGGCGAGGGCGTGTCCAAGGTCGGCGAATTGCTGGATCTGGGCGTCAAGGCCGGAGTGGTGGAGAAGTCGGGCGCCTGGCTGTCCTATAATTCCACCCGCATCGGCCAGGGCCGCGAGAACGCCAAGCAGTATCTGCGCGACAACCCCAACGTCGCCGCCGAGATCGAAAACGCCATCCGCACCAATTCCGGTCTGGTGGCCGACGCCCTGGCCGGTGGCCCGGGCGACCTGGACGGCAACACCGTCGAGGAATAGACGAGCACCTTAATACCTTTACCGCGCGACTTGACGGCCGCCCCACCGGGGCGGCCGTTCTTCTGTGGACGGCACCTCGCATGCGGTCGAGGGAGCGTCGCGCGACTGGCTGTACATCATCGCCCGGACGGCATGACCGGCCCACAGCCGGGGCGTTTGCCCCGACCGGTCCACGGGTGGGCGAAACCGGTTTGAACCAAGGTGCGGGCGGCGTCGCGGCCGTCGGGCAGCGTCACCTCGGCATCCACCCTGCCGCCGTATTTGTCGGCGGCGACGTGGCGCAGGGTGACGGCGCCGTCACCGACCAGGCCGGCCAAGGCGTCGCGGGCGGCGGCACCGGCGGCGGCGCAGGCACCGTGCAGTTCCGGGGCGTCGATGCCGCGCAGACGCGCCAGCACCACCACGTCCTGATCCAGCCAGATGCGCACGCGGACTTGCAGGGTATCGCCGTCCACCACCCGCATCACTTGGGCGGCGAAGGGACCGTCGAGCGTGCTCTGGGCGTGCACGGGCCATGCCGCCGACAACGCGGCGGCACAAACAAGCATTCGATGGAAAGCCATCAATCGCAACGGCCAGAGGCCGAAGGGACCGCGAACGGCCGGGGGCCGAAGGGGGCGCGGCGGGCCGGGCAAAGCGACGGATCGGATGTCCGACCCGCCCGTCAGCCATGCCGGAAACCGGCACGGCCAATGCGCCCGCCCTTCAGCCCCCGGACGCCATCACCCAGCCGCCGGAACGCGTGCGCGCCGGGACTGTGGAAATCGCGGACGATGGGATATAGTCGGCAGCAGCCATTGCCGTGTAGCTCCGTACTACAGGGTTGTGGTCAGGGGCGGGTCGGTGTTGGTAGCGCCGACCCGTTCCGCCTTGCCCACCGACGGCGGGCATGGGGGCATCATAACGTGTTCGCCGATGGTTTATCCACCGGAAAGGGCAATCACCCGGCGGCGCCGAACACCTCGTCCCAGGCGGCCATCAGGGCGCAATCCACGTCTTCCAGGGTCGGCGTGTTGCCCAGATCCCACAACGAGGTGACGCCGTATTGGGTGATGCCGCAGGGCACGATGCCCTGGAAATGGGACAAATCGGGATCGACGTTCAGCGAGATGCCGTGGAACGTCACCCATTGCCGCACCCGCACGCCGATGGCCGCCACCTTGTCCTCGCGCCCCATGCCCCGGGCGACCCAGATGCCGACGCGGCCGTCGCGGCGTTCGCCCTGAACGGTGAAACGGGCCAGGGTGCGGATCAGCCATTCCTCAAGGTCGTGCACATAGCCGCGCACGTCGCCGCCGCGCTTTTTCAGGTCCAGCATGACATAGGCCACGCGCTGGCCGGGACCATGATAGGTGAACTGGCCGCCGCGCCCGGTCTGGTAGACCGGGAAACGGTCGCGCCACAGCAGGTCCTCGGGCCTGGCGCTGGTCCCGGCGGTGTAAAGCGGCGGGTGTTCCAGCAGCCAGACGCATTCCTGCGCGGTCCCGGCGCGGATGGCGGCGACGCGCTCCTCCATGAAGGCCAGCGCCTCTTCGTAAGGCACCAATTCATCGCTGACGCGCCATTCGATAGGGGAAGTCATGACACTCCTGGAAAGTCGCTTGATTCGCCGAGGCGAGTTTGGTATTCCCCTCTCTCCTTGTTGGCAAGCGTCTCGTGACCTTGCCCATGGGGATCTACCAGGATGCGACCGTGGCGGAACTGGTAGACGCGCACGCTTGAGGTGCGTGTGACGTAAGTCGTGGGAGTTCGAGTCTCCCCGGTCGCACCAAATTCAAACCCCCGCCCGTGGCGACACAGGCGGGGGTTTGGCTTTTCCTGGCCCAAGAGAACGCGGGAATCAGTCGCCGCGACCGCCCTTGACCTGCTGCGCGATGCTGAGAATGGCCAGCGACAGCAATTGCGCGGCGGTGTCATAGCCCGCCGCCGAAATTTCCTGACGCAGGAAGTCCAGGGCCGCCATCTGCCCTTCGGCCTGCCGCGCGCTGCCGCGGTGCCGCCGCCTGCTGTCCAGGTCGATCACCGTCATGCCCCCTCCTGTTTCTTGTTATTCCAGGCGCAGGAAGAAGTGTCGCACGTTCCATGTATCCAGAATATACCTTTCGTATGCATTGCCGCCGTGTGACTGTCGCATGCCTCGTTGCGGATTCTGGTAATACCATTATCGGATTTCCGACAACCAAGACACTTTCGACCCGTTCCACCCTTGTCGTTTGCCGCCAACTGGCGTATGCCGGAAAACGTCTCGCGCGGGCGGGCGTTCAAGATAATAAAATTACCCGAGGTTTTTGTTCATGAGCATGTCGGACGAGCTGCGCGACGCCGCGCTGGAATACCATCGGCTGCCGGTCCCCGGTAAGATTTCCGTCAATCCTACCAAGCCACTAGCCAACCAGCGCGACCTTGCCCTGGCCTATTCCCCGGGCGTCGCCGCCGCCTGCGAGGCCATCGTCGCCGATCCCGACGCCGCCGTCGAAGTCACCGCACGCGGTAATCTTGTTGCTGTAGTCACCAACGGCACCGCCGTTCTGGGCCTGGGCGCCATCGGTCCGCTGGCCGCCAAGCCGGTGATGGAGGGCAAGGGCGTCCTGTTCAAGAAGTTCGCCGGCATCGACGTGTTCGACATGGAGATCAACGAGCTTGATCCCGACCGGCTGGTGAACGTCATCGCCGCCATGGAGCCCACCTTCGGCGCCATCAATCTGGAAGACATCAAGGCCCCGGAATGCTTCGAGGTGGAGCGGCAGCTGAAAGAGCGCCTGTCCATCCCGGTCATGCATGACGACCAGCACGGCACCGCCATCGTGGTGGCGGCGGCCATGATCAACGCGCTGCGCATCGTCGGCAAGGACATCGGCAAGGTCAAGCTGGTGGCGTCCGGCGCGGGCGCCGCCGCCCTGGCCTGCCTGAACCTGCTGGTCAGCGTCGGCATCAAGCGCGAGAACATCTGGGTCACGGACATCAAGGGCGTGGTCTACAAGGGCCGCAACGAACTGATGGACCCCTACAAGGAGGTGTTCGCCCAGGAAACCGACGCCCGCACCCTGGCCGAAGTCATCGGCGGCGCCGACATCTTCATGGGCCTGTCCGCCCCGCGCGTGCTGACCGGCGAGATGGTGGCGACCATGGCCGACAAGCCCATCGTCTTCGCCCTGGCCAACCCGACCCCGGAAATCCTGCCGGAAGAGGTCAAGGCGGTGCGCCCCGACGCCATCATCGCCACCGGCCGGTCCGACTATCCCAATCAGGTCAACAACGTCCTGGTGTTCCCGTACATCTTCCGCGGCGCCCTGGACGTCGGCGCCACCCAGATCAACGAGGACATGAAGCTGGCCGCCACCTACGCCCTGGCCGAGCTGGCCATGGCGGAATCCGACGAACGTGTGCGCGCCGCCTATGGCGAACAGCCGTTGTCGTTCGGCCCGGAATACCTGATCCCCAAGCCGTTCGATTCGCGCCTGATCCTCAAGATCGCCCCGGCGGTCGCCCGTGCCGCCATGAATTCCGGCGTGGCCCGCCGCCCGATCATCGATTTCGAGGCGTATCACGAGACGCTGTCGCAATTCGTCTTCCGCTCGGGCCTGGTGATGAAGCCGGTGTTCGACCGCGCCAAGCAGGACCAGCGCCGCGTGGTCTTCACCGAAGGCGAAGGCCGCCGCGTGCTGATGGCGGTGCAGGCGGTGGTGGACGAAGGCGTCGCCTTCCCCATCCTGATCGGCCGCCGCGAGGTGGTGCAGAAGCGCATCATCGATCTGGACCTGCGCCTGAAGCTGGGCGTGGATTTCGATCTGGTCGATCCCGAGAACGATCACCGCTACACCGAATACTGGCGCGCCTATCACACCATCATGGAGCGCAAGGGCGTGTCGCCCGATTACGCCCAGACGGTGATCCGCACCCGCACCACGGTGATCGGCGCCCTGATGGTGCAGCGCGGCGAGGCCGACGCCCTGATCTGCGGCACCATCGGCCGTTACGAAAAGCACCTCAGCCACATCCTGGACGTCATCGGCCTGCGCGAAGACGTCAAGGTTCCGGCGGCCATGAGCCTGCTGATCGTGCCCCAGGGCACCTATTTCATCTGCGACACCTACGTCACCGCCGAGCCGACGCCGGAACAGATCGTCGAGAACACCCTGCTGGCGGCCGAGGAAGTGCGGCGCTTCGGCATCGAGCCCAAGGTGGCGCTGTTGTCCCATTCCAATTTCGGCTCGCACCGCACCGCCTCGGCGGCCAAGATGCGCCAGGCCCTGGCCATGCTGCACGAACGCGCGCCCTATCTGGAAGTGGAAGGCGAAATGCACGGCGACGCCGCCCTGTCGGAAGACATCCGCCAGCGCATCTTCCCCAATTCCCGCCTGAAGGGTCAGGCCAATCTGCTGGTCATGCCCAACCTGGATTCCGCCAACATCTCGTTCAACCTGCTGAAGGCGCTGGGCGAGGGCATGTCGGTCGGCCCCATCCTGATGGGCGCCCGCCTGCCGGCCCACATCCTCACCCCCTCGGCCACCGTGCGCAACATCGTCAACGTCGCCGCCCTGGCGGCGGTGGACGCCCAGATGGCCGCCAACCAGCGGCGCTGAGGCCCAGGACCGACGTCATGGCCGGGGGCAACCCCGGCCATGACGCTTTCAGGCACCGCCCAGGCAGGATCATGACCCCCGACGAGATTCTTTCCCGTGTCCTGCATCAGGACCAGGACGTCATCGTCCTGAACAAGCCGTCGGGGCTGCCGGTGCATGCCGGTCCCAATTCGCCGGATCATCTGGAACTGTATCTGGACGCCCTGCGCTTCGGCTGGAGCCAGCCGCCGCGTCTGGCCCACCGGCTGGACCGCGACACTTCGGGCTGTCTGGTGCTGGGGCGCCATGACAAGGCCATCCGCCGCCTGGGCAAGATGTTCATGGCCGGTCAGGTGGACAAGGCTTATTGGACGGTGGTCAAGGGCACGCCGCCCGCCTTGTCCGGCCGCATCGACCGCCCGATCCTCAAGGTGGTGACGCCGCGCAGCCGGGACAGTCACGGCTTCTGGCGCATCGTCTGCGACCCCGCCGGACAACAGGCGGTGACGGATTGGCGGGTGATGGGCAGCGCGGGCGGCCTGAGCTGGATCGAATGCGTGCCGCGCACCGGCCGCACCCACCAGATCCGCGTGCACATGAAGGAATTGGGCTGCCCGGTGCTGGGCGATTCCTATTACGGCGCCGACCCCGCCCCGGCCGAACGGCTGCACCTGCATTCCCGCCGCATCGGCCTGCAACCACTGGCCCCCAGCAAGCCCGCCATCCGGGTCGAGGCGCCGCCGCCCGAGCATATGCTGGCGGCATTGCGGGCCTGCGGCTGGACGCCATGATCGACTGCTTCGAAAATGCCAGCAAACGCTGGCACGAGGGGGCATAAGCCCCCTCTCCTGCCTTAGCGCCCGATGGTCAGGGTGGCCCAGCCGTCGATGATCTGACGGTCCTTGAGGGTCAGTCCCTGGCGTTCGTGCACGCCCATGACCATGCGTTCCTGCCATTCCAGCAGGCCGGACAGCACCGCGACGCCGTCGGGGGCCAGATGGGCGGCCAGATCCTTGGCGAAGCGCATCAGCGGCTTGGCCAGGATGTTGGCGCAGATGATGTCGAACGGCCGCTTCTTCTTCAGCAGCGGGTTGCGGTAGCCGTCCGACACCACGCTGGTGAAGCGGGCGCCCACCTGATTGAGCTTGGCGTTGTTGGCGGCCACCTTGACGGCGCCGGGGTCGATGTCGGTGGCGATGACGTCGCAGGCCCACATCTTGGCCATGGCGATGCCCAGAATGCCCGAGCCCGAGCCCAGGTCCAGCGGCCGCAGGAAGCGGCGCTTCTTCGCCAGCTTGTCCAGGGCCAACAGACAGCCGCGGGTGGTGGCGTGCTCGCCCGAGCCGAAGGCGGTGCCGGCATCCACCAGCAATTCGATGCGGCCGATGGGGGTGGGTTCCTCCCAATGCGAGCCGCGCACATAGAACCGCCCGGCGTCGATGGCCGGGAAATCGCGCAGGTTTTCCAGAACCCAATCCACGTTGGGCAGGCGCTCGACCACCAGTTCCGGCACCTCAAGGCCGTTGGCGGCAGCCACGGTGGACAGGGCGGCGATGATCTTGGCGCGCTCGGGCGGGGTGCGGGAATAGCCCTCCAGGTGCCACGGGCAATCGCCGTCCGAGATTCCCGATTTGTCGTCCATGAACATGGTGACGGATTCGGCGAAGCGCTCGAACACCTCTTCAAAGACGGGCATGGCCTCGGGGCCGGTGGTCAGGCGCAGGTGCCAGATATCGGGAAACACGGGCGGCATGGTCGGGACCTTGCAGGAATGGGCCGAAGAACGGCCACCTATACCGCGCCCCTAGCGGAAAGCCAACCGGCACGAGCCCCAGGCCAGACGCACCAGCGAACGGCGGCCGAAATTGCCCTTGTTGCCCGGCCCCACCCGCTCGACATTGGCGAAATAGGTGACGTAAAGCTGGCGGAAGCGGGTCTTTTCCACCGCCTCGCCGCCGATGCTGCGGATGTGCGCCACCTGTCCGCCCTCGGCCGGGACAAAGCCCGACCCGGCGCGCGGCACCCACACCAGACCGTTCGGCCCGCCGCCAAAGGCCGTCATGGTGTGGAAAAAGGCGGCATAGCCTTCGCCCATGGCCTCAAGGTGCGGGTCCTGGCGGTCGGGGTCTTCGATCAGCCCGACGCCTTCGCGCAGCGGCAGGTCGTCGGCATGGTGCAGGGTGTAATCGTCCACCGATCCCCACACCTCGCGCTTGGCGGTGCGGTCCAGTTGCTCGGCCAGGGTGGGAAAGGCCGAAACGTGCAGCGACGGTTCCGGCGCGGCGCCGGTATAGACCAGGGAGAACGGCCGCCGCGCCACGGTCAGAACCCCAGCCATCGGCTGGATGTCGCGGCCGTCCTGACGCACGAACAGGTCGTCGCAATGCAGCGGCGACCGCGATTGCGGCGGCGGAAGCGGCTTGGGCGCCGGTTTGGGCGGGGCGGGCGGTGGCACCACCACCACCGGGGCGACCGGCGGCGCGGGCGGCGGCGCCTCGGCGCAGGACGCCAGGGCCAGCACCACCAGCACCACGCCCAGGCGACGGGCCATGCTCACACCGCCTCGACGAAGCTGCCCAGGACCTTCTTCAGCCCGGCCTTGTCGAAATCGATCTCCAGCTTGTCGCCATCCACCGCCACCACGAAGCCGTTGCCGAATTTCTGGTGGAAGACGCGGTCGCCCACGGCGAAATCGTCGCCGCCGTCCCGCGCCGCCACCTGCCACGACGTGCCCTCGGCAGCCGCAGGCTTGCGCCACGCCCCACCCTGAGGGCCGCCGCTGTTCCACGCCGCCGAGGAATTGCCGCCCGCGAACAGGCCGCGTTCCGCCTGCCGTTCCACATGCTGGTCGGGCAATTCGCCGAGGAACCGCGACGGCAGCGCCGCCTGCCACTGATTATAGATGCGGCGGTTGGCGGCGAACGTCACCAGCACCCGGCGGCGGGCGCGGGTCAGACCCACATAGGCCAGCCGCCGTTCCTCCTCCAGCCCGGCCTCGCCGCCTTCGTCCACGGCGCGCTGGTGGGGGAACACCCCCTCCTCCCAGCCGGGCAGGAACACGCTGTCGAATTCCAGGCCCTTGGCGCCGTGCAGGGTCATGATGGTGACTTTGTCCAGGTCGGACCGTTCGTCGTTCTCCATGACCAGGGCGACGTGTTCCAGGAAGGTTTGCAGGCTGTCGAAATCGCCCAGCGCCCGCACCAGTTCCTTGAGGTTTTCCACCCGGCCCGGCGCCTCGGGGGTCTTGTCGTTCTGCCACATGGCGATGTAGCCGGATTCGTCCAGGATGGTCTGGGTCAGCAAGGCGTGCTCGGTGGTTGCCAGGCGGTCGCGCCAGCGCAGCACGTCGTCGCAGAACCCGGCCAGCGCCTTGCGCGGCTTGGGCTTCAACTCGTCGGTTTCGACCAGCAGCCGCGCGGCCTCGAACAGCGACAGGGAACGGGCGCGGGCGGCGGCGTGGACGTTCTGCAAGGCGGCGTCGCCCAGGCCGCGCTTGGGCGTGTTGACGATGCGCTCGAACGCCAGCCCGTCATCGGGCGAATTCACCAGCCGCAGATAGGCCATGGCGTCACGGATTTCCTGACGCTCATAGAAACGCGGGCCGCCGATGACGCGATAGGGCACGCCGGTGGTGATCAGCCGTTCTTCGAACTCGCGGGTCTGGAACCCGGCGCGCACCAGGATGGCCATGGTGGACAGGTTCTCGCCCTTGCGCTGAAGGGTCTCGATCTCCTCGACCACCACGCGGGCTTCCTCGGGGCCGTCCCACACGCCGCGCACCCGCACCTTCTCGACGGCGGAGGATTCATGATTCAGGCCGGGGCGCAGGGTCTTGCCCAGGCGCCCCTCGTTATTGGCGATCAGACCCGAGGCGGCGGCCAGGATATGCGGGGTCGAGCGGTAATTGCTTTCCAGCTTGACCACCTTGGCGCCGGGAAAATCCCGCTCGAAACGCAGGATGTTGCCGACCTCGGCGCCACGCCACGAATAAATCGACTGATCGTCGTCGCCGACGCAGCAGATGTTCTTGTGGGTCTGGGCCAGCAGGCGCAACCACAGATATTGCGCCACGTTGGTATCCTGGTACTCGTCCACCAGGATATAGCGGAACTGGTTCTGATACTGGGCCAGCACGTCCGGCTGGGTCAGGAACAGGGTCAGATTGTGCAGCAGCAGGTCGCCGAAATCGCAGGCGTTCAGGCTGAGCAGGCGCTGCTGGTACTGGGCGTACAGATCCTGCGCCCGGCCGCCCGCCAGTTCGGTGGAATCGGCCTCGGTCAGCTTGTCGGGCAGACGGCCCTGATCCTTCCAGCGCTGGATGGTGCTCATCAGCGCCTGGGCGGGCCAGCGCTTGGTGTCGATCTGGGCGCCCTCCATCACCTGCTTCAGCAGGCGCAACTGGTCGTCGGCGTCCAGGATGGTGAAATTGGATTTCAGCCCCACCAGTTCGGCATGACGGCGCAGGATGCGCACGCACAGGGCATGGAAGGTGCCCAGCCAGATGCCCTCGGCCACCGGGCCGATCAGCGCGGCGACGCGGTCGCGCATCTCGCGCGCCGCCTTGTTGGTGAAGGTCACGGCCAGGCATTGCCAGGGCTGCGCCCGCCGCCCGGCCAGGATATGGGCCAGCCGCGAGGTCAGCACCTTGGTCTTGCCGGTACCCGCGCCCGACAGCACCAGCACCGGCCCCTCGGTGGTGGTGACGGCCTGGAACTGTTCGGGGTTCAGGCCGCGCAGCCAGGGCGCGTCGGGCGGAATCTCGGCTGCGGCGGCGGCCGCGGCGCGGGGCGACACCGGCCGGAACGGGTCGGGGATGTCGTCGTCGTCAAGGGCGAAAGGATCGGACATACCCCGGAATATAGCGGGAACATTTTTCGCCGCCTAGGGCCAATTCCACCCTCGCGGCGCTGGGAACAGACGCGAAACACGTGTAATGTCCTGCCATGGAATCCCTGCCCGCCCTTGAAACGCTGACCGTTTCCGTCTTTGCCTTCACCTATGTGGGCATGGCGCTGGGCCGCGTGCCCGGGCTGCGGCTGGACCGTACCGGCATCGCCCTGCTGGGGCTGGTGGCGTTGTTGGCGGGCGGGGCCGTGGATCTGGAACATGCCGGGGCGGCCATCAACATGCCGACCCTGCTGTTGCTGTTCGCGCTGATGATCGTGTCCAGCCAGTTCCAGGAGGCGGGGTTCTATACGGCGGCGGCGGCGCGGGTGGCGGCGGCGCGGGGCGGCAGCGACCGCCTGCTGCTGATCACCATCGTGGTGTCGGGGCTGCTGTCGGCGGTTCTGGCCAACGACATCGTGGTCTTCGCCATGACCCCCATCGTCGCCGAGGGCATCCGCCGCCGTGGTCTGGACCCGCGCCCGTTCCTGCTGGGACTGGCGGGCGGCGCCAATGCGGGCAGCGCCATGACCATCATCGGCAACCCCCAGAACATCCTGATCGGTCAGGTCGGCGGCTTGGATTTCTGGCGCTTCCTGGTGGCCTGCGGCGTGCCGGGATTACTGTCGCTGGGGCTGGTGTTCCTGGTGGTGCGCGCGGTGTGGCGCCGGGAACTGGCCGCCACCCCCACCCCCATCGTGCCGCAACCGCTGCCGCGCCCCGATCCGTGGCAGACCGGCAAGGGCGTGGCGGCGGTGGTGTTCCTGCTGGCGCTGTTCGCCACCGATCTGCCGCGCGAGATTGGCGCGCTGATCATCGCCGCCTTCCTGTTGATGAGCCGCCGCCTGGCCAGCCGCGACATGATCGGCGCCGTGGACTGGCACCTGCTGGTGCTGTTCGCCGGGCTGTTCGTGGTGACGGATGCCTTCGCCGGAACCGGGATGGCGGCACGCGGCGCGGAAATCCTGGCGGAAAGCGGCTGGATGCCGCACCGCCTCAGCGTCATGGCGCCACTGATGACGGCGGCCAGCAACACCATCGGCAACGTCCCCGCCACCATGCTGCTGCTGTCGGTGTGGCCGGTGGCCGAGCCGGGACCGCTGTACGGTCTGGCGCTGCTGTCCACCCTGGCGGGCAATCTGCTGCTGGTCGGCAGTCTGGCCAACATCATCGTCGCCGAACGCGCCGCCCGCGCCGGAACCCGCCTGTCCTTCCTGGACTTCGCCCGCGCCGGCATCCCCATGACCGCCGCCACCATGGCGTTGGGCATGGGCTGGCTGTGGCTGGGCGGCTGGATGGGGTGGTAGGCCGTCAGGCGTAGGCCGGAAGCCGTCGCCGCATGTCGTAGCCTTCCGCCATCGCCGCCAGCACGATGTTGGCGCAGGCGGTGGCGTCGGACAGGGCATCGTGGTGGTTGAGCTGAAGGCACAGGTGGCGGGCCACGTCCGGCAGCTTGGTCGGGCGCAGGTTCCACACGTCGCGGGCCAGTTGCACCGTGCACAGGAACGGCTTGCGCGGCATCGGCAGGGCATAGGCGTCGCAACAGCCTTCCAGCACGCGGCGGTCGAAGGCGGCGTTGTGGGCGGCCAGGAAGTCCACCCCGGCCACCACATCGGCCAGTTCCGGCCACACCCCGGCGAAGGTGGGGGAATCCTTGACGTCCTGCCAGGTCAGGCCGTGGATTTCGGTGAACATGACGCGCGGGCGCGGCGGCCGGATCAGGCGGCTGACCGAGTGGACGATGCGGCCGTTCTCGGCCACCACCAGGGCGACCGAACAGGCGGCGTCACGGCCGTTATCGGCGGTTTCGAAATCTATGGCGGCGAAACGGGTCATTCGCTTTCGTCGAATTCCAGGTGATTGCTGCTGGTCAGGTCGTCCTGGCTCATCACCCGGTTGCGGCCCTGGCGCTTGGACAGGTACAGGGCTTCGTCGGCGCGGTGGACAAAGGCGCCCAGCGTCTCGCCGAATTCGTATTCCGCCACGCCGATGGACAATGTCACCTGCCCCAACACCTGGCTGGTGCGGCGGTTCAGCACCTTGCGTCCGGCCACCAGACGGCGGATGTTCTCGGCCAGGGACACCGCATCCTTCAGGCGGGTGTCGGGCAGGATGATGGCGAATTCCTCGCCGCCGTAACGGGCGGCGGTGTCCTTGCCCTTGATGCTGTCCTGGATGGTGCGGGCCACCAGTTTCAGCACCTGATCGCCCAGCATGTGGCCGTGGCTGTCGTTGAACTGCTTGAAGAAGTCGATATCGACCATCAGCAGCGACAGGAACTTGCGCTCTTCCTCGGATTCCAGCGCCGCTTCGCGCAGGGCGACGTCGAACAGCTTGCGGTTGGCCAGTCCGGTCAGCGCGTCGGTGGTGGCCTCGCGCTTCAACTGGTCCAGATCCTCGCGCAGACGGGCGATTTCCGTGGACGAGGTTTCCAGCCGCTGCTCCAACTGGCGATTGACCTCGATCATCAGCTTGGTTTCGTCGAGGATCGAGCGCACCAGCACGCCCAGATCGGCCGGGTCCTTGACCTGAAGCTCGCCCGAGAAGCTTTGCAGCGCCTCGCCGTATTGCGCCGCCCCGGCATTGGCCGTCACCAGATATTCCAGCACGCGGGCCACCGCGTCCTCGATGCGCTTGCCCACGGCGCGCAATTCGGCCTCGTGCTGGCTGGTGCCGAAGAAGCGTTCGTACAATTCGGCGCAGGCGTCATCGCTGAATTTCTGCCCCGAGCGCAGGATGCCGTTGACCGCCTTGGTCAGATCGGGGTCGCGGTCGGCGACGAAGGCGTACCACACCATGAAATTGTTGGGGTGCGCCGGCACGCCATGACGGTCCATCATGCCCAGCGCGGCGCGGGCGCAATGGGCGGCGACGTCATAGGGGTCCGCGAAC
Source organism: Pseudomonadota bacterium (assembly GCA_023458315.1). Classification (GTDB taxonomy): domain Bacteria; phylum Pseudomonadota; class Alphaproteobacteria; order Rhodospirillales; family Magnetospirillaceae; genus Magnetospirillum. Next base: position 31,866 of record JAEXAH010000043.1, on the reverse strand, counting down.
TTGATTCCCACCGTGGGCTACCCTTCGCCTCAGTTGCATTGGCCGAGGGAGCCCTCGGCGCAGATCCGGCTGCCGTCCACCCAGCGGGCGCCCGACAGGTCGGCGTTGAAGAAATCGGCCCCCAGCGTCTTGGCGCCGGTCAGGTCGGCGCCGCGCAGGGTGGCGCGAAAGAACTTGGCGCGGCGCAAATCGGCGTCGCGCAACGAGGCGCCGCTGAGGTCGGCCTTGGTGAAGTCTGCCTCGGCGAACACGCCCTGATCCAGCCGTGCCGCCTTCATGGCGGCGCCCAGGAAGCGGGCGCGATACGCGTCGGCCCCCACCAGCACGGCACGGTCCAGCACGGCGCGCTGAAAGCTCGTCTCGCGCAGGCGGGCGGCGGTCAGGTCGTGGGCGGTGAAGTCGCGGCCATCGACGTAGCAACGCTGCCAGTCCACCCGGGGCTCGGCCGGTTGGTTGCAATCGGCGGCCGCCGCCTCGATCGGGCGGCAGACGACCGCGACAACACCCATGAGCAACAGGAACGCAATACGCATGTCCTAGGTTTAATCCCCCGGCGCGGCGCGGCAAAGCGATATTTCCGGACAGGGCGACGCTTTACCGCCGACCGCTTCGGGCCTACCCTAAGGACAGGGAACGGTTCCAGGAGTCGATGCCATGACCAAGACGGCCGCCGACACCATCCTGAGCGAGGCGGAAGCCCTGTGGCTGTCCGGCCAGCACCAGCAAGCGCGCGAGGCGTTCCGCCGCGCCCGCATGCTCTATCACCAGTCGGACGATGGCGCGGGCGAGGCCCAGGCCCTGACCCTGCTGGGCGATTTCGAACGCGAAACCGGGCACGCCGCCCTGGCCCGCGAAGCCTATGCCGACGCCCGTGCCCTGTTCGCCCGCGACGGCGACCAACGCGGCCAGGGCGGCATCCTGGTGCGGCTGGGCCGACTGGCCGAAACCGAGGACAATCCCGCCGAGGCGCTGCACTGCTATGACGCCGCCCGCGCGCTCTATCACGGGGCGGGCGACCTGTCGGGGCTGGCCCACGTCGCCAAGCGGCGGGGCCATCTGGAGCGGGCGCAGGGCCGCCAGGATCTGGCGCTGGACCATTACACCGAGGCGCTGACCCTGTACGCCCGCGCGGGCGACACCTTGGGCCAGGCCCACGCCCTGCGCGCGGCGGCCGGGCAGAACCGCCGCCTGAACCACCCCGACCGCGCCCACGACCAACTGGAAACCGCCATCGGGCTTTACCAGCAGGCGGGCGACATCCTGGGCGAAGCCAACGCCCAGCACGCCCTGGGCCATCTGTTACGGTCCCTGGGCAACACCGCCGATTGCCGCGACGCCCTGCGCCACGCCGTCACCCTGTTCCGCCGCCTCAACGATCCCCGCGCCGCCGAGATCGAAGCGGAATTGCGGCGATTGGAAAGCTAGCGAGCTGCGGAAAATGAGCGTCATTCCCGCGAAAGCGGGAATCCATGTGTCCGCATTCCAGATATTGCGGTGAAGTCAGTATCTTTCCCCAACATGGGCCCCCGCCTTCGCGGGGGTGACGGGAAAAATGGGTTCATCGCGGATTTGCGGGTCTGTTGGCTCCGCAACCGTTTCCGTCATGCCCGGACTTGATCCGGGCATCCACGCGGCGCCGCCTGTTCCCGTCTTTCCCTGAGATGCCCGCGGACAAACGTGGATGGCCGGGTCAAGCCCGGCCATGACGAGCATTTCCCCGGAATTCCGCGATGAACTGAAAAATGGGGTGTTCGAGAGTTTTTCCGCGGCTTGCTAAATCGCGTAATCCACCGTTTCCGGCAGGCGCGGCACGAATTGGCCGCCCAGGATTTCCGCCAGAACCCGCAAATCCGAGATGACGTCCAGCACCGCCGTCTCGGCGCCGCCGCCCAGCAGAACGCCGAAGCCGTCGCCATCGGGCAGGATCAGTTCCAGCCCGGTGCGGCCGACCTGGTCGATGGCCCGCTGGCAGCCGCGCGCCGGATAGCTGAGCATGTACGGCACCGCCAGGGTGTCCATCAGGATGGCGGCGTCGATGCCATAGGCCGGGCCGCGCGGATCGTCGGACGGCGGATCGACGAAGACGAAATGCGGCGGTTCCGGCCGCTTCAGCCGCGACCGCAGGAACAGGAACCAGTCGTGGCTCCACAGCCGCACCCAGCCGCGTTCGCGGGCCGCCTTGGCCGCCTCCATGGCCGCCGGGTCGATGTCGTTGACGTCCATCTCGATGGCCAGTTGCGGACCGCCCACCGCCGCCAGCACCCGCCCGGCCAGCACCCACGATCCGGGATGCGCCTCGGGCGGCAAGGGGCCGGGCACGGCGGCGAACCAGGCGCGGTTGCCGAAACGGCCGTGATTTTCGATCATGCTTCCGGCCGCCGCCAGCGGACCCGGCAGAACCCCGGCCCCGGCATGGGTGTCGGTGTAGGAGAAATAAACCAGATCGTCCCCGGCCTTTTCCGCCACCGGGCGCGCCATGCGGGCGATCGCGGCGGCCAGAATGAACTGGTTCCACAGGGTCGCGCGCGGGTCGATGGTCATGAAATCCGGGCCTTGTTGATCATGGCCCCTTATGACGCCCGCAACCGGGCGGCGCGTCAATAGCTTAGCGCGAAGCTTGGGTATTAATTTTTCGCAATGCCGGTTTCGCCGTTCCCGGCGTCCTTGGCCGGAGCGGCGGCGGCCGAGGACGGCGCCTCGGCCGGCCGGGACCGGGTCAGGGCGGCGGCGACGGCGGCAAGGGCGGAAGGCGACAGGCTGCGCCACAGGAACATGGAAGACCTCCTTGGGCTTCCTGTCAGGGTCGCACGGCGTCGGCGCGGGCGCAATAGCGATTGCGAGTGATTTGCGAAATCGGGTCTATTGCGCCGCCTGGGACACACCCTTGGGGCGCGGCATGGCCGCCACCACCGCCTCGACCTGACGGCCCAGGGATCGGATGTCGGCGCGGGAATTGACGCCCTTGACCTTGAGACGTTCGGTGAAGGCGCGGACGGCGACGGAATTGCCCGGTTTCCCGAAAATCTGGGCGAAACCGGCGCGGCCCAGCACCCGATAGCAGGTCCCCAGCAGCACCGCCGCCTGATACAGCGACAGGCCCAGCGGCGCCAGCAATTCGGACCGGGTGGCATCGCCCAACTGGCAGAAAGCGGCGGTCAGTTCGCGCATCTGGGTTTCGCCGGGATTGGACAGGGCCAGCCGCACCTGATTGTCGTTCAGGGTTTCCCACCAGAAGCCCTCTTCGCGCGAACGGTTCTCGACCACCATGCTTTCCAGCTTCTGCCGCGCCTCGACCATGGCGGACGCGTTGGAATTGGCGTTGGCGGGCGGCGCGCTGATTTCCGGCAGCGACACCTCGGCGCGGCGGGCGTTGGCCTGCTCGACCACCGCGCGTACCGCCTCGGGCGTCTTCAGTTCCAGCAGCATCGGCCCCATCTCGCGCACCTTGTCCACCGGCAGGGCGGCGTATTGCGGCACCAGCGGCACCTGCCATTCATGGATCAGGTATTCGTTCATGGCCTGGTACAGCCGCCCGGCCTTGCTGGCCGGGTCGTTGGGGTCGCCGCCCAGGGTGGCGCGGAAATGCTTCTTGGCGTGGGTGCGCACGATCATCGACACGATATCGTGCACCGAACGGCCGCAGCGCAGGCGGACGAAATCGTCGCGCACCGGGCGGCCCTGGCCGTCCACCAGCAGCCGGGCAAAGGCGTCGCGCCGCTTGTTGAAGATCAGCATCAGGCCGTGCAGCATGTCCGAGGACGACAGCACGGAATCATAGAATTCCTCGCCGTCCATGTCGCCGAACGCCGGGATCAGTTCACGGAACACCGCCGCCACCGGCCCCTTCAGGGTGTCGGTGATCATGCGTACCGCCGCGTTGTGATCCACGTCCTTCATGCGCCGCCCCCGCGCCCTGCCGCCCCACCCCCATGGGAGGTTCAGTATCGCGCGATAAACGACGCCGGGGCAATCGTCGATATGTGACGCCAGCCCCCCGGTTTTCAAGGGGTTCCGGCGGGAGGTTCGGCAACCGGACGCAACCAGCGTCCCGCCCAGGCCCGCAATATGGCCAGCGCGCACAGCCATACCCCGAACAGGGCGGGATACAGCAGGATTCCGCCACCCAGCGCCAACGAGCCGCCGCCGGGGCCAAAGCCGATGCCGCTGGTCAGCAATGCCGACACCAGCAGCAGCACCGCGACGACGCCGTCGCGTGCCCATCGCCGCTCTTCCGGCCGCACGTCGGACCACAACACGATGGCCGCCGCCGTCGGCAGCGCGCACAGCCAGCACGCCCCCACCCCCAGCCGGATCGCCGCCAGCCCTTCCGGATGCCCCGCCCGCGCCAGGGTCTGGGCGGCACGACCATCGGCCATGGTCAGGCCCAGGGCGCGTTCGAACATCTGGGGAAAGGCGTCCAGCACCGCCTGGGCGAAATCGGGACGCAGGGCGCCGATCAGCCACAGCGCGGCGGGAAACAGCGTGGCCAGCACCGTCAGCAACCCGATTCCGTGCCGCCCCAGCCGCCACGGCCGCGCCGCGCCATGGCAACCCCACAGGCCGAGCAGGGCGAACACCACCGCCCCGCCCTCGCCCATCCAGGCGAAACCCAGCATTGCCGCGACCACCAACGCCACCAAGGAGAGTAACTCCGACATGTTTCCATCATTGATAGCAAAAGCCGACGCCGCCGTCGATCCATGTCAATAGTCCTATCCCCCGCAGGGTTGACTTTTCCCCGCACTGAACCGCACTGTGCAGCCGTTACCGAAGGGGTGTCCCGGTTGCGGGACTGAGAGGCCGGATCAGCATCCGCCGGCGACCCTTGGAACCTGATCCGGGTCATGCCGGCGAAGGGATCGGAACCAGCCTTTCCGCACCCGCCGCCTGTCGCCCCCACACCGAGGGATAGGCCAGATGTCCAAGAATACCGAAGACCTGAAGGTCACGACCGGGCCGTTGCCCGGCTCGCGCAAGATCCACGTCCCGGGCTCGCGCCCCGACATCCGCGTCGCCATGCGCGAAATCGACCTGGAACCCGGCTCGGGCGAGCCGCCGGTGCGGCTGTACGACACTTCGGGCGCCTATACCGATTGCGGCGCCAATGTGGACATCACCAAGGGCCTGGCCGAATTGCGCCGCGCCTGGATCGAGGAACGCGGCGACGTCGAGACCTATGCCGGCCGCGCCCACCGCCCCGAGGACGACGGCCTGAAGCCCGGCGAAACCATCGGCGTTCCGGTGTTCGAACGCGCCGGGCGCCGCCCGCTGCGCGCCAAGGCGGGCAAGGCCGTCACCCAATTGGCCTATGCCCGCGCGGGCATCGTCACCCCCGAGATGGAATACGTCGCCATCCGCGAGAATTTGCGGCTGGCCGAGGCCCGCGCCCGCGACGGCGAGGATTTCGGCGCCGACATCCCCGACGAGGTCACGCCGGAATTCGTGCGGTCCGAAGTGGCGCGCGGCCGCGCCATCATCCCCAGCAACATCAACCACCCCGAAGCCGAGCCGATGATCATCGGCCGCAACTTCCTGACCAAGATCAACGCCAATATCGGCAATTCCGCCGTGGCGTCGTCGGTGTCGGAAGAGGTGGAAAAGCTGGTGTGGGCCATCCGCTGGGGCGCCGACACGGTCATGGACCTGTCCACCGGGCGGCACATCCACGCCACCCGCGAATGGATCTTGCGCAATTCGCCGGTGCCCATCGGCACCGTGCCGATCTATCAGGCGCTGGAAAAGGTGGACGGCAAGGCCGAGGACCTGACCTGGGAAATCTTCAAGGACACCCTGATCGAGCAATGCGAGCAGGGCGTGGATTACTTCACCATCCATGCCGGTCTGCGCCTGGCCCACATCCCGCTGACCGCCAAGCGCGTCACCGGCATCGTGTCGCGCGGCGGCTCGATCATGGCCAAGTGGTGTCTGGCCCATCACAAGGAAAACTTCCTCTACACCCATTTCGAGGACATCTGCGAGATCCTCAAGGCGTATGACGTGGCCTTCTCGCTGGGCGACGGCCTGCGCCCCGGCTCCATCGCCGACGCCAACGACGCCGCCCAATTCGCCGAGTTGGAGACGCTGGGCGAATTGACCCACATCGCGTGGAAGCACGATTGCCAGGTGATCATCGAAGGCCCCGGCCATGTGCCCATGCACAAGATCAAGGTCAACGTCGAGAAGCAGCTCAAGCTGTGCGGCGAGGCGCCGTTCTACACCCTCGGGCCGCTCGTCACCGACATCGCGCCGGGCTACGACCACATCACCAGCGCCATCGGTGCCGCCATGATCGGCTGGTTCGGCACCGCCATGCTGTGCTACGTGACGCCCAAGGAACATCTGGGCCTGCCCGACCGCCAGGACGTGCGCGAAGGCGTCGTCACCTACAAGCTGGCCGCCCACGCCGCCGATCTGGCCAAGGGCCATCCGGCGGCACGCAAGCGCGACGATGCCCTGTCGCGCGCCCGCTTCGAATTCCGCTGGCGGGACCAGTTCCACCTGTCGCTGGACCCGGAAAAGGCCCAGGATTTCCACGACCAGACCCTGCCCGCCGAGGGCGCCAAGCTGGCGCATTTCTGCTCCATGTGCGGCCCCAAATTCTGCGCCTACAAGATCAGCCAGGAGGTGCGCGACATCGCCGCGGCGGGTTTGGATGCCGCCGAGTCCGCGGCGGGTTTGAATGCCGCCGAGTCCGCGGCGGGCATGGAAGCCATGAGCGCGAAGTTCAAGGCGGAAGGCGCCGAGATCTACAAGGTGGAAAAGCCCGCGGCGGAATGAGTGCCCCCCCCTTCTTCCGCCGGGCGGAAGAAGGGGAAACCTTGATGCGGCGAAAGTCAGGCGGCGCTTTTCGGCAGGGTGAAGAAAAAGGTGCTGCCCTGGCCCGGCTGGCCCTCGACCCAGACCTGTCCCCCGGCATTGTTGACGATGCTGCGGACGATGGCCAGACCGGCGCCGGTGCCCGAGCGCGGCGCCACCGGATGCAGGCGGGTGAACAGCCGGAAGATGTCGTCGTGATAGGCCGGGTCGATGCCCGGACCGTTATCGGCCACCCACAGCCGCCACTGGCCGCCGTCGTCGTCGGCGCCGACCCGCACCACCGGCGGCACGCCGGGGCGGACATAGGTCAGGGCGTTGTCGATCAGGTGGCGGAACAATTCGTATTGGGTCAGGCGCGGCAACGGCAAAGCGGGCAGCGCGCCGATCTCGACGCTGGCGTCGGTGGCGGCGATGCGGTCGCCCAGCAATTCGATCACCCCCTGCACCACCTCGGCCGCCGGGACCGGCTCGACCGGCACGGCGGGGTCCACCGTCGGATTGGCATAGGACGCCAGATCCTGGATCAGCCGACGCATGCGCAAGGCGCCGTCGATGGCGAAATCGGCCAGTTCGCGCCCTTCCTCGCCCAAATCCTTGCCGTGGCGCCTCAGCAGCAATTGGCAGAAGCTGACCACCAGCCGCGACGGCTCGGCCAGGTCGTGGCTGGCGACGCGGGCGAATTCGCGCAATTCCTGGTGGGCCGCCTCCAGTTCGGCCACCGTGCTGGACAGGGCCTGTGACTGCTCGGCCAGCATTTCATGGGCATGGCCCAATTGCGCCAGGGCGTCGTTCTTTTCGGCGATGATGCGTTCCAGGTGGCCGACATATTCGCTTTCCAGGCCCTGGACGATCTCGTGCTCGCTGACCACGCCCAGGGGGGCGCCGCGACCGTCCACCACCACCAGATGGCGGATGCCGTGGGCGCGGAACGTCTCGGCCGCCTCCAGTAGCGAGGTGTCGGGGCCGACGGTCAGCAGCGGCCGCCCCATCACCGCCCCGGCGGTCAACGCGCCCACCGGCGAATGGCCGCGCAACAGCCGCACCGCGTCGCGTTCGGTGATGATGCCCTGGGCGCGGCCGTCGCGTTCGATCACCACGCAATAGATGCCCGGCCGCGCCAGCAGCGCCAGGATGGAATGCAGCGGCGCATCCTCGGCCGCCGTCACCACCGGCGCCATCACCGCCCGCACGTCCTTGGGCCGCACGTAGAAATCCACGCCCAGATGGCGGACGAAATCGGTTTCCGTCACCACCCCGGCCACCTTGCCGTCGTCGTCGCACACCACCAGATGACGGAAGCGATGCTCCTTCATCACCTTGAAGGCTTCGAAATGGTCCAGGGTGGCGGCGACGCTGAGCGGCGCCAGGGTCATGACATGGGCCACCGGCACGGAATCGTGGCCGTCCAGCCCGTCATAGCGTTTGACGATGTCGCGCTCGGTGACGATGCCCACCGGCCGCCCGTTCTCGGCCACCACCAGGCACGAGATGCGCCGCTCGGACAGGATCTCCAACGCCTCGGCCATGGCGGTGTCGGGGGCGACGGTGACGACCGCCGTGGTCATGATCTGGGAGAGCGGAACCGCGCGCATGATCCTGCAACAAGTGGCCGCGAACTGGACGGCACTTTACGGGCCATAGCCGCAATGCGACGAGGGACATTTTTGCAGGGCTGGATAGTTTCTTGAAAGTGTCGCCGATTGGTTGACCGGCCGCCGCCCGATTACAGCCCGTTCGCCCGCGCGACGTCGCGCAGCAGGTAATAGCTGTCCTTGGGAATGCGGCGCTGGCTGTCGTAATCCACCCGCACCAACCCGAAGCGTTTGGACAGGCCGAAGGCCCATTCGAAATTGTCCAGCAGGCTCCAGGCCAGATAGCCCTTCAGGTTGACGCCGTCGCCCAGGGCGCGGTGGGCCTGAAGGATGTGGTCGCGCAGAAAGCGCACCCGCTCGGCATCGTGAACAGCGCCATCGGCGGAAACCACATCGTCATAGGCGGCGCCGTTCTCGGCCACATAGAGCGCCGGATTGCCGTAATGGTCGCGCAATTCGACCAGTTGCTCGTACAGCCCCTCGGGCTGCACCGGCCAGCCCATGCCGGTGACGCGATCCGCCGTGGCGGTGCCCCAGCCCACGCCGAACGGGCGGCCGGGCACCGCGCACATGGTGTTGCGGCTGTAGTAATTGACGCCCAGCAGGTCGATGGGGAAGCGCGCGGTTTCCAGGTCGCCGGGCTGAACGAAGTTCTCCATCCGCGCGGCCAGCAATTCGGGCAGCGTGCCCCGGAACAGGCCGTCCAGGCACACCCGGTTCCACACCGCATCCCACAGGACGGCGGCGCGGTGGTCGGCGGCGCTGTCGCTGGCCGGGACGCAGGGTTGCAGGCTCAGCACCGTGCCCAGCACCGCATCGGACCGTTCCGCCCGCACGGCGCGCAGGGCATTGCCCTGGGCCAGATTGAAATGGTGCATGGCCCGCAGCATGCCGTCCTCGCCCAGCCGCAAACCGGGGGCGTGGTCGCCCAGGCCGTAGCCGAAGATGGCGGCCACGTTGGGCTCGTTCAGCATCATCCAGTCCTTGACCCGGTCGCCCAGACGGCGCACGGCGATGCGGGCGTATTCGGCGAACGGGCCGATCACCGCCCGCCCCTGCCAGCCGCCACGATCCTGGAGCGGCTGCGGCAAATCCCAATGGTACAGGCAGGCCATGGGCCGGATGCCCGCCGCCAGCAGCGCATCCACCAGCCGGTCATAGAAATCCAACCCCCTGGCGTTCACCGCGCCGTCACCATCGGGCACGATGCGCGGCCACGCCAGCGAGAAACGGTAGGCGTTGAAACCCGCCGCCCGCATCAGCGCCACGTCCTCGGCGTAGCGGTGGTAATGGTCGCAGGCGGTGGCGGCGGTGCTGCCGTCGTGGATGCCCCCGGCCTGGGTGAAACTGTCCCAGATGTCGCGGCCGCGCCCGTCCTCGGTCAGCGCCCCCTCGATCTGATAGGCCGAGGTCGAGGCGCCCCACAGGAAGCCCTGGGGGAAGCGGTGACGGGGTGGCGCGGCCAGCGCGGGCAGCGTCGGCAGGCTGGCGGCAGCGGCCAGGAACGTGCGGCGGTCCAGAATCATCGCGTCGCCCGCTGATGAAAGCCCGGACCGGGATGCTCGGCGCAGGGCGTCACCTCCAGCCCGCTGACATGGGCGGCGGGCGGGCCCGCGCGGCAGGCGGTCAGCATGGTCTCCACCGCCGGGGCTGGTCCCAGGAACACCGCTTCGACCCGGCCATCGGACAGATTGCGCACCCAGCCCGACAAATCCAGCGCCTGCGCCGTCTGCACCGTCCAGCCGCGATACCACACGCCCTGAACGCGGCCCGAGATCAGGACATGCACACAGGTCGGATGTTCCATGACGCCCCATGATCGATTCAGTCGATTTCAGACGCCATGACTTCCGGTTGGAACGATCACGGCGTCATCCATAAGGTAGGTCCAACGCAACAGCCACACAAGGCAGCCAGCAGGACGGAGGGCGATCATGGCCAAGGTAGCGAAGACGGCAACCCAGATCGGCGTGCATTTCGGCGTGGCCGTCGGCGTCGGCTACGCCATGACCGGCAGCCTGGCCATCGGCGGCGCGGTGGCCTTGGTCGAACCCATCTGCAACGTGGCGGCGGGCGCCTTGCACGACCGCATCTGGGAACGGGCGCGAGCCCGGCGGCAGCGGTAGAGACTAAGGAGAGAGGATCATGAGCAGCATCGATATCGGCATCGCCGAGGACGCGCGCAAGCAGATCGGCGACGGATTGGCCCGGCTTTTGGCCGACACCTACACCCTGTACCTCAAGACCCACAACTTCCATTGGAACGTCAAGGGGCCGATGTTCAACACGCTGCACCTGATGTTCGAGCAGCAATACACCGAACTGGCCCTGGCGGTGGATCTGATCGCCGAGCGCATCCGGGCGCTGGACTTCCCGGCGCCGGGCTCCTACGCCGCCTTCGCCCGCCTGACCTCGTTGACCGAGGAAGAGGGCGTGCCCACGGCGGAAGAGATGATCCGCATTCTGGTCAAGGATCAGGAAGCGGTGGTGCGCACGGCCCGCTCCATCTTCCCGGTGGTGGACGCCGCCCACGACGAACCCACCGCCGACCTCCTCACCCAGCGCATGCAGGTGCACGAAAAGACGGCGTGGATGCTGCGGTCGCTGTTGGGGTGATGGGCAGAGAGAAAGGGGCTTCGCGGATTTGGGGGGGGGAAGGTTGCTACCCAACCGTTTGCGTCATGCCCGGACTTGATCCGGGCATCCACGCGGCGCCGCCTGCTCCCGACTTTCCGCTGAGGTGCCTGCGGACAAACGTGGATGGCCGGGTCAAGCCCGGCCATGACGGAGATTTCCCCGCACGTTCCGCGAAGTCCCAAACAAAAACCCCCGGAGCCTTGCGGCGCCGGGGGTTTTCCGTTTTCAGCAAGCGCGCCTTACGAGGCGAACTCGATGATCTTCTGGTCCACGGCCAGGGATTCGCCCGGCTTGGCGTGGATCTTGGCGATGGTGCCGTCGCGCTCGGCCTTGAGGATGTTTTCCATCTTCATGGCTTCGACCACGGCCAGGGCTTCGCCCGCCTTCACTTCCTGGCCCTCGACCACCTCGACCGCGCGCAGCAGGCCGGGCATGGGCGACAGCAGGTACTTGGACATGTCCGGCGGCGCCTTGAACGGCATCAGCTTGTTCAGCGGCGCGGCCTGACGGGTCAGGACGATGGCCTTCACCCGGCTGCCCGAATGGGCCAGGGTGTAGGAGACGCCGTCGCGGTCCACCTGCACGCAGATGGTGCGGCCGTCCACGGTGCCCTTGAACAGCGGCTGGCCGATCTGCCAGTCGGTCTTGACGCTGACCGCTTCGTTGCCGATCACCACGGCGAAGCCGCCCGCCTGGGGACGGACTTCCACATCGTGATAGGCGCCGTTCAGCACCACGGTCCATTCCACCGGCACCTTCATCTCGTGGCCGGGGAACTGACCGGACACCTTGATGTTGCGGGCGACGATGGTGTTCTTCACCGAGGCGGCCACGGCGATCAGCACGGTCGGATCATCGGCCGGCAGATCGTTGGCGTGGAAGCCGTTCTTGTATTCCTCGGCGATGAAGTTGGTGGTCAGGTCGCCCTTGACGAACCGGTCCTTGCTCATCAGCGAGGCCAGGAACGGAATGTTGTGCGACAGGCCACGGATGTAATAGGCGTCCAGGGCTTCCCGCATGTGGGCGATGGCGGCGTCGCGGGTCGGGCCGTAGGTGATCAGCTTGGCGATCATGGGATCGTAGAACATGCTGATCTCGCCGCCTTCGTAGACGCCGGTATCGACGCGCACATGCGGGCCTTCCTCGGGCGGCGCATAGCGGGTCAGACGGCCGGTGGACGGCAGGAAGTTGCGGAAGGGGTCTTCGGCGTAGACACGCGCCTCGACGGCCCAGCCGTTCAGCTTCACGTCGTCCTGGGTCAGCGGCAGCTTCTCGCCCGCGGCGACCTTGATCATCAGCTCGACCAGATCGAGGCCCGTGACCATTTCCGTGACCGGGTGTTCCACCTGGAGACGGGTGTTCATTTCCAGGAAGTAGAACTCGCCGGTGGCGCCGCCGACGATGAACTCGACGGTACCGGCCGACTTGTAGTTCACCGCCTTGGCCAAGGCGCAGGCCTGCTCGCCCATGGCCTTGCGCATCTCGGGCGACAGGAAGGGCGACGGGGCCTCTTCGATCACCTTCTGGTGGCGGCGCTGGATCGAGCATTCACGCTCGCCGAGATAGATGGTGTTGCCGAAGCTGTCGGCCAGCACCTGGATCTCGATGTGGCGGGGCTGTTCGATGAACTTTTCGATGAACACGCGGTCATCGGCGAAGGACGACTTGGCCTCGTTGGTGGCCGAGATGAAGCCTTCCTTGGCCTCGGCATCGTTCCACGCCAGACGCATGCCCTTGCCGCCGCCGCCGGCCGACGCCTTGATCATGACCGGATAGCCGATCTGCTGGGCGATCTTCACCGCCTCGTCGGCATCCTTGATCACGTCCATGTGGCCGGGGACGGTGTTCACACCCGCCTGCTTGGCCAGCTTCTTGGACTCGATCTTGTCGCCCATGGCGAAGATGGCGTGGGCGTCGGGACCGATGAAGGTGATCCCGGCGGCGGCCAGCTTCTCCTGGAACTCGCGCTTCTCGGACAGGAAGCCGTAACCCGGATGCACCGCCTGGGCGCCGGTCTTCTGGCAGGCTTCGACGATCTTGTCGGCCAGCAGATAGGACTGGGCAGAGGGCGGCGGACCCAGATGCACGGCCTCGTCGGCCATCTGGACGTGCAGGGCGTCCTTGTCGGCGTCCGAATACACGGCCACCGTCTTGATGCCCATCTTCTTGGCGGTCTTGATGACGCGGCACGCGATCTCGCCGCGATTGGCGATCAGAATTTTGGTGAACATGCTCGCAGCCCCCATCAAAGCGGAATGTTGCCGTGCTTGCGCCACGGGTTCTTCAGGTCCTTGTCCTTCAGCATGGCCAGCGAGCGGCAGATGCGCTTGCGGGTCGAGTGCGGCATGATCACGTCGTCAATGAAGCCGCGATGACCGGCGATGAAGGGGTTGGCGAACTTCTGGCGGTATTCCTCGGTGCGCGCCGCGATCTTGTCGGCGTCGCCGATGTCCTGGCGGAAGATGATCTCCACCGCGCCCTTGGGGCCCATCACCGCGATTTCGGCGGTCGGCCAGGCGAAGTTGACGTCGCCGCGCAGGTGCTTGGACGACATCACGTCATAGGCGCCACCATAGGCCTTGCGGGTGATGATGGTGATCTTCGGCACGGTGGCTTCGGCATAGGCGTACAGCAGCTTGGCGCCGTGCTTGATGATGCCGCCGTATTCCTGGGCGGTGCCGGGCAGGAAGCCGGGCACGTCGACGAAGGTCACGATCGGAATGTTGAAGCTGTCGCAGAAGCGCACGAAGCGGGCGGCCTTGATGGACGACGCGATGTCCAGGCAGCCGGCCAGCACCATGGGCTGGTTGGCGACGATGCCGACGGTGCGGCCTTCCATGCGGCCGAAACCGACGATGATGTTGCCCGCGTAGCCCGGCTGGATTTCGAAGAAATCGCCTTCGTCCACGACCTTCAGGATCAGTTCCTTCATGTCGTAGGGCTTGTTGGCGTTGTCGGGGATGAGCGTATCCAGGCTCATCTCCTTGCGCTCGGGGGCGTCGGCGGTGGGACGCACCGGCGACTTCTCGCGGTTGGACGACGGCAGGAAGTCGATGAAGCGGCGCAGTTGCAGCAGCGCCTCGACGTCGTTCTCGAACGCCAGGTCAGCCACGCCCGACTTGGTCGAGTGGGTGATGGCGCCGCCCAGTTCCTCGGCGGTGACGGTCTCGTGGGTCACGGTCTTGACCACGTCCGGACCGGTCACGAACATGTACGAGCTGTCCTTCACCATGAAGATGAAGTCGGTCATGGCCGGGCTGTACACGGCGCCACCGGCGCACGGGCCCATGATCATGGAAATCTGCGGCACCACGCCCGAGGCCAGCACGTTGCGCTGGAACACCTCGGCGTAACCGGCCAGCGAGGCGACGCCTTCCTGGATACGGGCGCCGCCCGAATCGTTGAGGCCGATCACCGGCGCGCCGACCTGGACGGCCTTGTCCATGATCTTGCAGATCTTTTCGGCATGGGCTTCGGACAGCGAGCCGCCGAACACGGTGAAATCCTGGCTGAACACGAAAACCAGACGACCGTTGACGGTGCCGTAGCCGGTGACGACGCCGTCACCCGGAATGGATTGTTGATCCATGCCGAAATCGGTGCAGCGGTGCTCCTTGAACATATCCCACTCTTCGAACGAGTCGGGATCGAGAAGCAGCTCGATGCGCTCGCGGGCGGTCAGCTTGCCCTTGGCGTGCTGCGAAGCGATGCGCTTCTCGCCGCCGCCCAGACGGGCACGGTTCCGTTTCTCTTCGAGTTGGCGAATGATTTCCTGCATCCGATTTCCCCTAATGAAGGTAAGGGCAAGCGCCCGGTTTCCGGGCATGCCGGCACCTTCGGGTGGTGGCCCACCCTTATGGTCAGGGGTGTGCAGATACCATTACTTCCCGCCCGCTTCCACCGAAAAAGACCCCACGCCCACTCACGTTGTGTTGCAATTTGTGACTAACGGAAAGCCTTACGCCGCTTGGCTTTAACGGGGTTGCGCGCAGCGCATGGCTAAAGTAACAAAATTGCGCGAAAGCGGTCTGTCCACTGCCGGTTTAATTTCCCGCCGGAAATGCGAAAAGCCCCGGATTCCGGGGCTTTGCGGGTAGGGTGGCGAATATCATAAGGCTGCGCACCGGGCGCGAATGCCGAAATTTTCTTTCAGAAGCTCATCATGAGGAGCATCACCGCCATAGGACGGTGCGCTGCAACAAAATAGCTTGTCAAAAAGGGAATAGGCGTCAAAAATTGACAACTTAAGGTTACAACCCCTGAGGTATCATGATGCGTTTCATCCTCGCGGTCAGCTTGGGACTGACCCTCCACATCCTCGCCATGACCGCCACATGGGCACAGGACATGTCCATCCGGTCATATGTGGATGTCTATGAACTGGGGCGCAAACAGGGGCAGAAACAGGGCGACGAGAAATTACGGGAAATGGAACAGCGACTGTTCAGCCAGGCGGCACGGGCAGCGCAGAATGACATCACCGCCCAGGTGGAATGGGGACATGAACGCCTGCACTTCGGCGATTCGGCCACCATTCGCGCCCATATCCACAACAATCTGGACGTTCCCATTCGCATGCGCGCCAAAAGCTTCGTGATGCGCGTTCCGTGCGAATTGTATGGAAATGCCGATACCAATTGCGATGCCTTGCCGCAGCTCTCGCCGCTTCCCCACGACATCGAACTGCCGCCACGCGGCCACACCACCTTGCAATGGCGCTTCACCCCGACCGGGCCGTTCCTGTTTCTCAGCAACAGCTTCCGTACCGGCCCCAATTATCAACTGGTCCTGTCGTTCGAGATCAATCTGCCTGAGGTCAAGCTGAACCCGGGAGCAAGCTCCGACGACACGTTTTTCGACAAGCGGCCCATTCCCATCACCATCAGCACGCCGCTGCCGGTGGATCTCAATCCCTGGTCACTGGCGTTCTGGGCCATCGTCGGCTCGCTGGTTGGCGGCGTCGTCCACGCCGCCGCTCGCACCGCAACCCTTAAGCGGCTGCGCAACGGCGATTACAGCCTGTTCTCCGATGTCCGCATCCGCCAGGACGAAATCGCCTACATGGGCTCGTTCGTGTTCGTCGGCGCGGTGATGGCGGCGCTGCTCGCCGCCTCGCTAGGGGTTTCGTCCGAGGCCAAGCGCCTGATCTCGGCCCGCATCCTCGACGCCCAGGGCGCCATGGTCTTCGGTTTCATGATCCACTTCATGACCTACGACCTGGGGTACAACAAGTTGGTTCCCATCTGGCGCAACCTGATGCGCCATTGAACCGTCACCCCCTGGTCAACGTCAGCAGCCGCTCGGCCGCCAGGATGTCGCGGCGCAGGGCGGCGCGGCGGTCGGCGGCCTCGGCATCCTCGCCCCATTGCTCCATCTGGAAGGTTTCGTCCAGTTGCGACAATTGATAGGTCCGTTCGCCGTCGATGCGGCCGTCCACCAGGGCCAGGGCCAGCACCAGCGACCCGGCGGCGGCGCAGGCGGCCTGGGCGACGCACAGCCGCCAGACGTCATAGCTTTCCAGGCGGGCGGTCAGGGCGGCCAGCGCCGCCTCGGGCTGCGGCACCGCCAGCACCCCCACCGTCACCGCCAGCCGCGCCCCCAATTGGTCGGCGGCCCAATCCAGCAGCGGCTGCCATTGCCCGGTCTGGCGGTCCACCAGTTCCTGGGGGAAATCGGCGCGGTAGCACAGCAGGTCGGTATCGGCGAAGCGGGCCAATTGTTCCAGGATGGTGGCGCGCTCGGGGCCGATGCGGTCCAGCGCCGTGCTGGCCAACTGGGTCATGGGCATGGATTTGGGGCGGATTTCCTCGCCCTGCTCCTGCCATTCGGCGGCCATGGCCTCGGCCAAGGCGGGGAACGGCACCGCCAGCTTGCGCCCGGCCGGGGTCTTGACCGGGCGGCCGTCCAGATGGATGGCGAAGCCGTCCTCGGTCGCGGCCACGCTGGCCTGCTTGTAGAAACGCTTCAGGGTCTTGTTGAGCATGCTGGCGCCTCGCACGGGGAATCACGGCGGGACATAGGCGAAAACGCCCCGGCCCGCAAGAGGATCAGGCCAGCGCCCGCGCCGCCAGCCGTGCCGCCTCGGCCACCACCTCGTCGCGGCGGGCGGCATCACGGGCCGGACGGCGCGAGAACACCGCCAGCACCAGCGGCGCCCGGCCGGGCGGCCACAGCACCGCCATGTCGTTGGCGATGCCATACGGCCCCGACCCGGTCTTGCCCGCCAGCGCCCAATCGGCGGGAATTCCGGCACGAATGCGGGCGGCCCCGGTGGTGCTGGCCTGCATCCAGGCCACCAGGCGGCCGCGCTCGGGGTTGCCCAACACGTTGCCCAGCACCAGCCGTCCCAGGGTGCGGGCCATGGCCAGCGGCGTCGTGGTATCGCGCGGGTCGTCCGGCGCCGCCGCGTTCAATTCGGGCTCGATGCGGTCCAGGCGGAAGCTGTCGTCGCCCAGCGAGCGGGCAAAGGCGGTCAGCGCCGCCGGGCCGCCGATTTCCCGCAACAGCAGATTGGCGGCACTGTTGTCGCTGCTGCGCAGGGTGGCGGCGCACAATTCGGCGATGCTCATGCCCTGCCCGGCGCGCGGCTGGGTATCGGGAGAATGGGGCACCAGATCGGCGGCGGAGAAATCGACGCGGCGGCCCAACAGCGGCCGGTCGGCCATCACCCGCTTCAGCACCGCCGCCACCAGCAGCGCCTTGAAGGTCGAGCAAAAGGCGAAGCGGTCGTCGCCGCGATGAGCGAACACCCGACCATCGCCCATGTCCAGCGCCGCCACCCCCAGCCGCACGTCGGATTGGCGCTCAAGCGCCGCCAGCGGTTCTTCGGCAAGAACCGGGCGCGTCAGCAGCGGCGACAGGACGGCGGCGCCCAGCAGGGTGCGGCGGGTCAGCGGCATCATGGGATCTCCGGGACCGGCACGATCGGCCGTCGGGATTGGTCGGCCAGCCCGGTCAGCACCAGGGCGCCGTCGGCGATCCGCACCACGGCGAAGCGCGCCCGTGCCCAGTCGCGGCCGGTGCCTTCCTGGAACAGAAAGGAATCCGGCCCCAGGCGCGGATCGCGGCGCCCCGGCCCCAGGCGCAGCGGCACCTCGTCGGCGGCGGCATCGGCCGGGGTGGCGATGGGGCGGGCCGCCACCATGACGCCGTCGCCGTCCAGCCGCAGCGCCACCAGCCCGCCGGTGGCGGCCAGGTCCAGCCCGCGCAAATCATAGGCCAGCGCCATGTAATCGCCCTGGATCAGCGAGCGCGGATCGGCCGGGCGCAGCGGCAGCAGCACCTGCCGCCCATGGGCGACGATACGCGCCTTGCCCTGCCAATCCCATGCCTCGATTGCGGCGGGCAGCAGGGCGGCGGCCAGGATCGCCAGCACCGCCGCGCGGGTCGGCCGCGCCAGGGCCGGGCGGCCATGCACCAGCAGCCAGCCCAGCCCGGCCAGCATCGCCCCCACCGCCAGCACCGCCGCCTTGCGGTCCAGCGGCACCGCCAGCACATAATAGAAGCGCACCACCGACCACCCGGCCAGGACGATGCCCAGCACCAGCAACAACCGGGTGGCGAAGCGGACCGAGGCGGCGGCCAGCCCGACCAGCCCGGCGCCCCCGGCGGGCACCACCAGCGCCCCGCCCAGCATCAGTCCGGCGGCACCCAGCAGACGCGGCTGCATGAGGTCGCGCCGCGTCCACAGCGTCGCCGCCATCAGGCCAAGCGCCGCAACCGCCGCCGCCCCCCGGCAGAACCACGACAATTCCGGTTCGGCGAATTCCAGCCCGGCGGGCACCAGGAAGACACACAGCAGCAGCACCATGCCGACGGCCCGCACCGACGGACGCGGCCGCCCAACACACCACCAGCCGGGCAGCGCCAACGCCGCCGCCAGGATGGCCACCCCGGCGGGCGCCACCTCGTACACGCGGATGACCGCCGCCGTTACCGCCAGCAGCACCGCAACGGCCCCGGCCACCGCGTGGCGCGACAACAGCAGAACCAGCGGCAGCAAGCCCCAGGCCGCCGCCACCACCGCGTCGGACAGGCGCGGCGTGTCGGCGGCGCGCAAGGCGATTTCGGCCACCGCCGCGCCATAGGCCACCACCACGCAGGCGGCATGGACATGGCGGACGAACGCCCCCTGTCCCCGGCGACTGACCAGGGCGACGATTCCGGCGACCGCCGCCAGCGGCCACGCCTGCTCGCTATGGAACAGGGCGAACAGCAGCAGGACCACCCCCACGGCCGCCGTCGCCACCGCCCCCCAGGCACCGATGCCGATGCCGACCCCCAACACCCGCTCCAGCACGACGGGCGACAGGCCGCCGATGCCGAACAGACGGCGCAGGACCACCGCCAACACCGCCAGCCCGCCCAGCATCGCCAGCGCGGCGACCAGCAGGCGCAGGGCTTCCTCGGTGCCCGAGCCGCCCGTCACCTCGCGCAGCAACAGGTATTCCAGCAGCACCACCGCCAGCACCAGGGCGATGGCGGCGGGCCATGGGCCACAGCGACGCGGCGGCGCCGCCAGCGCGGTGACGGCGGCCAGCGCCACGGCCACGGCCAGCGGCCCGTCGTCAGAGGCGAACAGCCCGCCCAGCCCCAGGCAACTCGCCGCCACGGCCAGCACCACCGGCGCCAGCCAACCATCACGCCGTTCCACCGCCAGCCACAGCCCGCCGACAGCCAACGGCGCCAGGGCGGCGGCGGTCAGTTCCCATTGAACGGGCAGCCATGTCGGCGGCGCCACGCTTCCGGTCCAGCGCAAGGCCGCCGCCGTCGCCGTCAACACCGCCACCAGCCACGCCGCGTCGGACCGCGCCGCCACCGCCCAGACGATGGCAAGGCCGCTCCACAGCGCGAACAATTCCCAGGCATCGGCGCCGGTCTGCCAGATCTGGCCGTGCACGCCGAACAGCACACCCGACAGCACCGCCCCCGCCGCCGCCCAGGCGGAACGGACCAAGCCGCCCGGCGGCGCCGCCAGCGCCCCCAGGGCGCACAGCACCAGCAGCAGATCGAGCCCCGCCACCTTGAGCGCCGGGGCCATGTCCCACCAATTGGCGGCATAGAAGAACAGGATGGCGGCCACCGCCTGCGTCAGCGCGGCGGCGGCCAGCCCCAGGGCGACAAGACGGACCTGGGCGGGCATGGCGGGCTCAGCCTCCGAACAGGGAATCCAGCAGGCCGGGCTCGGCCGCCTTCTTGCCCTTCTTGCCCTTCTTGGCGGCGGGCTTGGCCGGGGCGGCCGTGCCCAGGGCGGTGCGGCAGGGATTGGAATCGCCGGTCAGGCGCTCGAACAGCGCCTCGCCCACCAGCGACAAGCCACCGGTCGCCACCGCCGCCCCCACCGAGGCGGCGGCGCGGGCGGTGCCCAATTCATCCAGGCTGAGCGCCGGTTCCGCCAGGGTGCCGCGAATGCGGGTCATGCCCGCCAGCGGCGTCGACAGCGACAGGCCCAGCCCGTCGCGGGCGCGCGGCGTCACCGCCAGGTCCAGGTGCTCGTCACGCAAATCGACGGTTCCGGCGCCGACCACGTTGACCTTGGCGGTTTCCACGGCGATGCCGCGATCGGCGGTGGCGATGCCGTCACGCACGGTGAAGCGGGCCACGGCACAGGACAACGGCGTCGCCGGTTCGGAACGGCTGAGCGGGTTGAGAACCCCCAGCACCTGGATCAGCAGGTCGCCGCCCGCCCAGTCGATGGCGCTGTTGCGCAAACGGCCGTCGCCGACATTGATCACCGCCTCGCCCGAGGCCGAGGCCATCAGCGCCCGCCACGACCCGCCGCGGCCCGACAGGGTGACGCGGGCCTCGGTGCGGCCGCCGCTCAGCACGTCGGCGCCACCATCCTTGAGCACGCGGCCGAGATCGACGCCGCGGGCGGTGGCGCGCAGCGACAATTCGGCGCCCTTGGCCATGTCGGCCAGGATTATTTCGCCCTCGACCGCGCCCCCGGCCAGGGCGGCGCGCAGCGGCCGCAGGCTCAGGCGGCCCTGGTCCACGGCCAGGGTGGCCGACAGGTCGCTGAAACGCAGCGCCCCCGCCTCCAGCCGCTGGGCGCGCAGCGCCACCTGGGCGTCCAGCAGCCGCAGCGGCGACAGGTCCAACGGGGTGGCGGGGAACAGGCGGCCGTCGCCCGCCGCCTTGATGGTCTTGGGCGCCAGCTTCTCGCCCGGCTTCGAGGCCGGGGTGGCGAAATCGGCCAGCGCCAGCACATGCGACGACACGGTGCCGGTCAGGCGGGGATGGCGGGTCAGGTCCAGCGCCAGTTCGCCGCCCAGATCGGACCCGGCCAGCGCCGTCTTGAGGTCGGCCAGCTTCCAATGGCCGCCACCGCCCGACAACAGGCCGGTGGCCTTGAACGGGCCGATATGCGGCATCTCGCCGCCGGTCAGCCGCGACAACCCGGCCAGGGTGTCGGCCTCGGCCGACAACGACAGTTCCACCCCCGACAGGGCGGCCAGATCGCGCACCACGCCGCGCGCCGTCACCACCAGGGCGTCGCGGCGGCCCGCCGTCATGTCCAGTTCCGACAGGCCCAGCGCGCCACGGGCGTCGGACAGCCGGGCCGACAGCTTGAACGGCCCCAACGCCGCCGACGGGCCGTTGCGGCCGGGATGCAGCAGCTTGTCCACCTCGTCGCCCTGGGCCGACAGCGCCAGATCGATGCCGGTGCCGCCCAGCGGGTCCAGGATGGTGCCCTCGGCCTTGGCCTGGACGCCGTCGAAACTGCCCTGAACCTGCACGCTCCACGGCTTGCCCACCGCGCCGGGCATGCCCAGACGGCCGCCCAGTTCCAGCATGCGCGGCCCCCAATTGCCCACCACCTGCACCGCCGAACGGCCATCGCCGGTGGGTTCCGGCCGCACCGACAATTTGTGAAGATAGAATGTCTGAACCCCGCCGCCGTCGCGCCAGGACAATTCCGCGTTCTTGACCCGCACTTCGCGCAGGGTGAACCGGGTGGCGGGCACCTTGCCCGGCGCCGGGCCGGTGGTGGCGGCGGCGGGGGGCGCCGTCTCGCCCGGGGCCTGGAACTGCCAATTGCCGCGCCCGGCGCGGTCGCTTTCCAGCAACACGTCGGGCGATACCAGCACCAGCCGCACCACGCGGATTTCCCGCTTGAGCAACGGCAGCAGCGCCACCTCGGCCTCGATGCGGTCGACCTTGACCATCTCGGGCCGCGAGGCGCCGGGCGGATTGGACAGGCTGACGCCGGTGGCGATCAGCCGCGGCGTCAGACCCAGCCGCAATTCCAGCGGCCCGGCCAGGGTCAGGGTGCGGCCGGTGGCGGCGCGCACCTGCTCGACCGCCAGGGCCTTGAGGCGCCCCATGTCCAGCGACTTGCCCGCCGCCACCAGTCCCACCGCCAGGGCGGCCACCAGTACGGCCAGCAGCTTGAGAGCGGCGCTCAGGCGCATGGCGTTTCTCCCATCAGGCCGTCCAGCAGGCCCCCCAGTCCGTCGAAGCGGTCGATCACCGCGCGGGCGCCGGATTCTTCCAATTCGCGCACCGAATGATAGCCCCAGGACACCCCCACGCCGACGGCGCGGGCGGCGCGAGCCATGCGCATGTCGTAAGTGGTGTCGCCCATCATGGCCATGGCCGCCATGTCGACGCCGGTTTCCGCCGCCGCGCGCAGCAGCATGCCGGGATCGGGCTTGCCGGGATTGTCATCGGCGGTCTGGATGGTGACGAAGCGCCCTTCCAGTCCGTAATGGCCCAACATGCGGTCGACGCCGCGCCGCGACTTGCCGGTGGCCAGGCCCAGCAACCAGCCTTCGGCCTCCAGCGCGTCCAGCACCTCGATCACGCCGGGGAACAGCGGCGCCATGGCGTCGGGCAGCAGGTGGGTGGCGCGAAAGGCGTCCTTGTAATGCTCGGCCACCGCGCGGTGGGTTTCGTGGGTCGCCCACGGCAGCAGCGCGGCGCAGGCTTCCACCAGCGACAGACCGATGATGCGGCGCACCGCCGCCGGGTCGGGCACCCCCAATCGCATGCGCGCCCACGCCTCGGTCATGGCGGCCACGATATTGTGCTCGGAATCGATCAGGGTTCCGTCGACGTCGAAGACGGCCAGGCGCAAACGGTTCATGGAAAAAGTCGGGTCCTTTGCATCAGCCAGGGCAGCTTACCCCATGCCCCGCCGTCAACCAACCGCCGAACGATGGCGAAACCAAGGCGCAGAGCGGCCATGCACCGCGTGACCCCTGTGCAGCGCCCGCCACATGCGATAAGGTGCGCGCCGACGTCGCGGTGGCGGGGACGGCAACGCCCTTTGCCTGAATCGCGAAAACGAATAGGTTGAATTGCGCGGTGCCGCCAAAACGTTCAGGACGACGGCACCACCCTTGGAGATCGCCCCAAATGCGTTTCGGTCCGTTTGCCCTTGCCTTCGCGCTTGCCGTCGCCGCCCAGCCGGTCCTGGCGCAGACCGCCCCCGAGCAACCCGCCCAGGCCCCCGCCGGTCAGGAACCGGCACAGCGCTTCCAGGCGTATGTCACCAGCGACGGCTACAAGAACATGCTGTCGCAATTGGCGGTGATGGGCGACACCATCTCGGCGCCGGAATGCAAGGAACACAAGCCGCAGGAACGCGCCAGCCTGACCATCTACGCCCCGCCGATGTTCGAGGCCGGGCTGCATCCGGTGGCCGGGCTGTGGCTGGACCGCATCAAGATGAACCGTTGCGGCGCCACCACCTTCCAGAACGTGCTGATCCAGGCGCAGAAGGACGGCCAGCCGCCGCGCGCCGCGCTGATGCTGCCGGGCACCACCATGGCCAACCCGCCCATGCAGAACGTGATCATGAAGGACGTGGTCGAGCAGTTGGGCAAGAAGAACTGCGCCGACGTCACCAAGATCGTGCCGGTCGACACCAAGCGCGACAAGGAAAGCAAGCCGATCAAGCTGAACGACAAGGGCATGATCGTCGAAGGCGCATGGAAGGAAATCTGGACCTTCAAGGCGTGCGGCAAGACCGTCAACGCCGCCATCGACATCAACGCCGACGGCAAGGGCGGCCTGTCCCACAAGGTCAAGCTCTGATCCCTGTCCCGGACAGAGAAAAGGCGGCTCCACCCGGAGCCGCCTTTTTTCATTCCAGCTCGGCGAAGGCGGTGAACGGCTTGCCCGCCGTGGCCTCGTCGAAGCCGAAGAACTCGAACGATTTGGCGATGTGATCCGACAACGGCGCCAACACGGTCAGTTCCTTGCCGGTGCGCGGATGGGGCAACCGCACGGCGCGGGCATGCAGGTGCAGCTTGCGCGACACGCCGGTCCCGGCGATGAAGGCATCGGCGGCACCATATTTGCCATCGCCCAGGATCGGCGTTTCCAGCAGGGCGCAATGGGCGCGCAACTGGTGGGTGCGGCCGGTGCGCGGCTCCATCTCCAGCCACGCCACCCGCTTCAGGGCGTTGTCCACCACCCGGTACCAGGTGACGGCGCGCTTGCCCTCGTCATTGTCCACCGCCATCTTCTCGCCGCCGCGCCCCGGCAGCTTGGCCAAGGCGGCGTCGATGCGGCCCTGGCGGTGCTTGGGCACCCCCACCACCAGCGCCCAATAGCATTTGCGCGCGGCGCGGCTTTTGAACGCGGCGGCCAGCTTGGACGCCGCCCCGGCCGAACGGCCCAGCAGCAGCACGCCCGAAGTGTCCTTGTCCAGCCGGTGCACCAGACGCGGCCGGTCGGGCTTGTCGAATTGCAGGCAGTCCAGCCACGCGTCCAGATGCTTTTCCGCCATGCCGGTGCCGCCTTGCACCGCCAGACCGGCGGGCTTGTTCAGGGCGATGACGTCGTCATCCATGTACAGGATGGCGTCCTTCAGCATCTTGGCGATCTTGTCGTCCACCGGCGGCCGCCGGGGCGTCTCGGGCCGCGGCGGGGCGTCGCCGGTCGGCAGCGGCGGCACGCGGATTTCCTGCCCGACCTCCAGCCGCTGGTTGGACTTGGCCCGCTTGCCCGCCACCCGCACCTGACCGGTGCGCAGCCACTTTTCCAGCAAGCCATGGCCCACATCGGGGAAATGACGCTTGAACCAGCGGTCCAGCCGGATATCGGCATCGTCGTCGGCAACGGTGAGAATTTGAACGGACATGGAATTGCTTTTCATAAAGGGCCTGTGCGGGCGTTGTACCGCCTTGGGGCCGACAAGAACACGAAAATCACCCCACCATCTGGCGGATGGCGGCCATGGCGGCGAACAGGGCGGCCACCGACAACGTCACCGACAGGCCCACATACAGCGCCGCCAGGGGCCAGGAATGGCGTTCGACCAGCAGGGCGACGTCCAGCGAGAAGGTGGAGAAGGTGGTGAAGCCGCCCAGGATGCCGACGGTCAGGAACAGCTTGAGGTCGGGGGCGGGCTGCCATGCCAGGGCGCCCAGTTCGGCCAGCACGCCCATGATCGCGCTGCCGACGATGTTGACGAACAGGGTGCCCCAGGGAAAGCCCATGCCGACCGTCTGGCCGATCAGCACCATGGACAGATAGCGGGCCACCGACCCCAGCGCACCGCCGGCGGCCACCCAAAGAAGCGAGGAAAAAGTCGCGGTCATGATCGCGGTCCCGAATTGTCCAGGGTCCGGTTGTGCCCCAGGACGCGGCGGGATGCCAGGATTTAGCGCGCGTCGGCCAGTTGCGGCAGCACGGTGATTTCCACCGGCCCGCCGCCCTTGTTGCGGAAGCGCAGCACGCGGGCCGCCGCTTCGGACAGGTCGATGCGCCCCGGCCCGGCGGGCAGGCGATCGTTGATGCGCACCACCACACGGTGATAGTCGCCGTTCTTGGCGTTCTTGGTCAGACGCTTGACCTCGACCATCGTGCCCATGGGCAGGGTCGGGTGGGCGGCGGTCATGGCCCAGGGGTCGAACATCTCGCCATTGGCGGTCGGCCGACCGGCGTGGTCGGGGCCGTACCAGGTGGCCCGCCCCACTTCGCCCGCCGTGACCGTCGCGGGCAGCAAGCCCAGGCCGAAAGCGGCAATCAGAAAACTGAATCGCAACAAACTGTTACCTCGTTGCTGCCTCGGCAGCCCATCCGGGATCGAAATATCCACAGAATGCGAACGAGGCGCAACACATTTAATTTATGTTCAAATTTATGGAAGCTTTCGCCACACCTCGATACATCGTCACTCCGGCCTGTGCTTGCGGGCGCGCAGACGGTCCCAATAATCGATGCGTTTGCGCAATTCCCGTTCGAAGCCGCGTTCCGGCGGGTCGTAGAAACGCTGGCGCGCCATGCCGTCGGGGAAATAGTTCTGGCCGGAAAAGCCCTCGGCGGTGTCGTGGTCGTATTGATAGCCCGCGCTGTAGCCCAAATCCTTCATCATCCTGGTCGGCGCGTTCAGGATATGCATGGGCGGCATCAGGCTGCCGGTCTGGCGGGCGCTGCGCATGGCCGCTTTATAGGCGGTGTAGCCAGCATTGGATTTGGGTGCGGTGCCCAGATAGATGACCAGTTGCGCCAGGGCCAGTTCGCCCTCGGGGCTGCCCAACCGCTCGTACAGATCCCAGGCGGCGATGGCCTGGGTCAGCGCGCCGGGATCGGCCAGGCCGATATCCTCGACCGCGAAGCGCGCCAGCCGCCGCAGCAGGTACAGCGGGTCTTCGCCGCCGTCCAGCATGCGCGCCATCCAGTACAGCGCCGCGTCGGTATCGGACCCGCGCAGGGATTTGTGCAGGGCGC
Organism: Pseudomonadota bacterium; assembly: GCA_023458315.1. Lineage (GTDB taxonomy): Bacteria > Pseudomonadota > Alphaproteobacteria > Rhodospirillales > Magnetospirillaceae > Magnetospirillum. The sequence continues at coordinate 5,137 of JAEXAH010000043.1, read as the reverse complement.
TGATCAGGTTGTAATGGCCCTCGCGGTCCTTGTCATAGGCCGGGGCGCGTTTCTGCACCACCCCGGCCAGCCCGGCGGCATCCAGCTTGGGCTCGGGCGGCAGGATGGACAGCGCCTCGACCAGATTGAGGAAATAGCGGCCATCGCCATCGGCCAGCGCCTTGAGCTGGGCGCGGGCGTCGTCCTGCAACGGCAGGGCATGGCCGATCATCTCTTCGGCGCGGGCGATCAGCGCCTCCAGCGCCGCGTCGTCCAGCCGATGCAGCACCAGCACCTGGCAGCGCGACAACAGCGCGCCGTTCAGCTCGAAACTGGGATTTTCGGTGGTGGCGCCGACCAGCACCACCGTGCCGTTCTCCACATAGGGCAAAAAGCCGTCCTGCTGCGCCCGGTTGAAGCGGTGGATCTCGTCCACGAACAGCAGGGTGCCCTGGCCCATGTCCTTGCGGCGCTGGGCGGCCTCGAACACCTTGCGCAGATCGGCGACGCCCGAGAACACCGCGCTCAGCGGCTCGAAATGCAGCTTGGTGCGCTCGGCCAGCAGGCGGGCGATGGTGGTCTTGCCGCAGCCCGGCGGCCCCCACAGCACGAAGGACGACAGCCGCCCCGCCGCCAGCATGCGGCCCAGCGGGCCGGTCGGGCCGATCAGGTGGTCCTGGCCGACCACCTGATCCAGGGAATGGGGCCGCAGGCGTTCGGCCAGCGGCCGGTCCTCGTCGCGGTCGAACAGTCCTCCGCTCACCCGCCGACCTGCAAGCTGAGGGTCTGGCCTTCGCGGTTGATGGTGATGCGCCACAAATCGCTGCGCGCCGCCAGCAACGCCTTGGCCTCGGCCACGCTGGCCACCGGGCGGTCGTTGATGCGCAGCAGGATGTCGCCCGGCTGGAATTGCAGGCGGTTGGCGATGGAGCCCCGCTTGATGCGCAGCACCACCACACCGGTCATGCCGCTGGGCATGCCCACTTCTTCCGCCAAGGCCGGGTTCAGGTTGGCCAGGGTGGCGCCGGTGAACGGGTTGGTGCCGCCGATGTCGGTGGTGTCGCGCGGCGGGTTTTCCGGCGGCGCGACCATGCGCACGTCCACCTGCTTTTCGACGCCGTCGCGCAGATAGGTGATGCGGGCGTCCGAGCCCAGCGGCAGGGTGGCGAGGCGGAAGCGCATGGCCTCGGCGTCGTCCACCTCGCGGCCGTTGACCTGGGTGATGACGTCGCCGACCCGAAGGCCCGCGCGGGCGGCGGGGCCGTCCTTGGCGATGCCGTTCAGCACCACGCCCGCCGGACGCGGCAGGTTCATGGCCTGGGCCAGATCGCTGGTGACGCCCTGACCGCTGGCGCCCAGCCACGGCCGCACCACCTTGCCGCCCTGGGTGATGCTGGCCAGCACCGTGCGCACCAGCGCGGTGGGAATGGCGAAGCCGATGCCGTGATTGGCGCCGTCCTTGGAATAGATGGCGCTGTTGATGCCGATCAGACGGCCGTTCATGTCCACCAGGGCGCCACCGGAATTGCCGGGATTGATGGCGGCGTCGGTCTGGATGAACGAGCGGTAGTCGGTGATGCCGATATTGGTCCGCGCCAGGGCCGAGACGATGCCGCTGGTCACGGTCTGGCCGATGCCGAACGGATTGCCGATGGCGATGACCAGATCGCCGACCTCGATGGCGTCGGAATCGCCCATGGGCAGCAGCGGCAGGCTTTCACCCTTGGCCGGGTCGATCTTCAGCACCGCCAGATCGGTGCGTTCGTCGGACCCGACGATGCGCGCCTCGTATTCGCGGCGGTCGGCCAGAACCACCGTCACCTCGTCGGCGTCCTTGATGACGTGGTGGTTGGTGACGACGGTGCCGTCGGCGGTGACGATGACGCCCGAGCCCAGGCTGCGCTGCACCCGTTCCTGCACCGCGCCGGGCGGCAGGGAATCGCCGAAGAAGCGGCGGAAGAACGGGTCGGCGAACAGCGGCGACGCGGCGGTGCGCACGAAACGCTTGGTATAGATGTTGACCACCGCCGGGGCGGCGGCCTTGACCACCGGGGAAAAGCTTTGCTTGATCTGCTCGCGCGAGGCGGGAACCTGCTGCGCCGGGGCGGCAGCGGGCAGGATCAGCGCGACAACCACGGCCACGGCCGCCAGGGCCGGACCCCGCAGCGAAAGAAAGCGCGTCGGCGTCATGGGGGGAACCTCTGTGCCTGCAAGGGAAACGGTGTTCCCTATACTATCGGTTCGCGGCAACGCCGTGGCAAGGCGCGATCAGACAGACAACACCGGCACGGCGATGCCCAGCCCCTCCAGCCGCGCCACCAGCAGGCGGCCACGGTCGCCGCCGTCGCCGGTCAGGCGGTCCTGCAACACCAGCCCCATGGCGGCGGTCAGCGCCTCGGCCCGGGTGGCGCAGGCGCCTTCGCCCGCCTCGGCCAGACGGCACAGCGCCATTCCCAAACGGCTGAGCAGCGGATAGTCGAAGGTCGCCGCCTGGCCCTTGATGTCATGGGCGATGGCGAAGACGACGCGGGCCGCCTCGGCCCGGCCACCGGCGGCGGTGCGCCGCAGCGCCGCCACCGCGCAACGCAGGCGGTCCAGGTCGTTGGCCGCCCAGGTCAGGTAATCGCCATGCAGCGCCGCCAGCGCCGCTTCCGCGCGGGCCAATGCCTCGGGGGCCAACATCTCGGGATTCTGGCCCGGATCGTCGGCCGCCATGGCTCAGCCCGCCGCCCGCAAGGCCGAAGCGCGGCGCAACGCAGCCTCCAGCAACTGCCCCGACCGCTGGATCACCTCCAGCCCCGACAACGGCTTGCCGATCACCTCGTCGATGCCCGCTTCCCACGCCTGTTCCAGTACCGCGTGGTGGGTGCTGCCCGCCACCGCCAGCACCGGCGTCCGGGCGTCGATCAACTCGCCCCGGCGGATGCGGTGGACGAACAGCACCAGTTCGGTGGAATCGCCGGTGAAATCGGCGATGATCAGATGGGGCGGCCGGTCCAGCATCATGGGCACGGCGGCGGACGGGCTGCGCGCCTCGCGCACGTCCTTGACGGACAGCGCGTCGAGCAGCGTGGCGATCAATCGTCGGATATGCGCGTTGGCATCGACGACCAGCACCCTGAGATCGTTGAAGTCGGACAAGCCCTACCCCTGTTCCGGACGGTTTTCCATCCGCTTATCGTTTTATGGTCCCACCATAGCCCGGTCGCCGATATGCACACAACCGCCTGGCGGTATGGGCTGGCCCAGGCCGGATGGGTAGGGGGATCACCCGATGGTCGCGCCCGCCGCGCCGCGCCACTATCATGGCGCCAGATCAGCACGAGGTGTCGCCATGCTCAAACGTTTGCTTTCCACCGGCGCGGCGGCGCTGGCGGCGCTGGTGTCCGGCTGCGGCGACGGCCCGGCCACCGTGCCCGGCGGCTGGCGCAGCCCGGCGACGTGGTCGTCCATGGTCCACGCCAGCAAGGACGGCCCGCTGCTGGTCGAGGTGCACGGCGACCCGTTCGGCCTGCCGCCCGCCCAATTCCGTCAGGCGGTGGCGGCGGCCATGGACAACGCGATCTTCGGCCGCCCCGCCACCTTCACCCCCGACCGCGAACAGGCGCCGCAGCCGCGTTATCGGGTGGTGCTGGCCTTCAACGCCCCCGACAACACCGATCCGCGCGACCTGTGCCGGGGGCAGGTCGCCACCCTGGCGCAATCGGCCGAGCGCGTGACCGTGCAAGGGGTGTTTTGCGAGGATGCCGCCCTGCTCGCCTCGATCCGCGGCTGGGTCGCCAAGGTCAACGGCGCCGAGGACGAACGCTTCCGCCTGCTGCTGCGCCAACTGACCCGCGAATTGTTCGGAACGCCGTCCTGATGCCACACCGCCTTTGCATGACTCGACCGGGGCGGACGTGCTATGATCATTTTCGATCCGTCGAAGGGAGACGATGATGGAAATCGCCGCCGCCGCCGAGATGGCAATGGCCATGAAGCGGGCAGAGTTCTCGCAGAACCTGTCCATTCAGATGACGAAGCAAGCGCTGCAACAGGACACCGCGGTCTTGCAGATCGTCGCCGCCGCCACCCAGCCGGCCGCCCAGGCATCGTCCCCGCCGCCCGTCAGCGGCCCCGGCCAGGTGCTCGACATCACCGTCTGAGTCCGCCGGTTCGATACGATCCCCGACAGGCGCCCACAGGGCGCCTGTTGAGTTTCGAGAGAACGAGTCCAGGCGCCCACAGGGCGCCTGTTGAGTTTCTGCCCCCCCAAAAAAAGATTCATCGCGGAATTCCGGGGAAGGCGGCAGAAATTCTTTCCCTGCAACACGGACCACACGGATGGCGGCTGCGCCGCCCACGGACGGCACGGACAGAAGCAGACTCCTCGGCACGGACAGAAGCAGACTCTGCGGCACGGACAAATATCGTTTTTGTCCGTGTGTTCCGTGGCCCGCCTTGGCGGGCATTCGTGGCATCCGTGTTGCCAAGAACCGTTGACCGCCTTGCCCCCGCAAATCCGCGAAGCCCCCAAAAGCAGCCCCACAAAGCAAAAGGGCGCCCCCTTGCGGGGACGCCCTTTCGGACCTTGCGGCGGGAGAGGATTACTCCTCGCCCTCCTCCGACTTCTCGGCGGTCGGGCCGGAATCCTTGCCCTTGGCGGACAGGTCGCGGTCAACCAGCTCGATGAAAGCCATCGGGGCGCAGTCGCCATAGCGGAAACCGGCCTTCAGCACGCGGGTATAGCCGCCCTGGCGGGTCTTGTAGCGCTCGGCGATCACCGAGAACAGCTTGGCCACCACGGCCTCGTCGCGCAGGATGGCGAAGGCGCGGCGGCGGTCGTGCAGGGTGCCGGACTTGCCGAGGGAGATGATCTTCTCGGCGATCGGACGCAGGTCCTTGGCCTTCGGCAGGGTGGTCTTGATCTGCTCGTGCTTGATCAGCGCGTTGACCATGTTGGCGAACATCGCCTTACGATGCGAGCTGGTGCGGTTCAGCTTACGACCGGACATACCGTGACGCATGGGATCACTCCTTTGGCTTGGCCTCGCGGCGCGAGGACCGATAATGTTCCCGGCCGCCCTGGGATCAGGTACGGACGGGGCGGGCCGTCATGGCCCTTGAAAAAACGGCGGGGGGGGGGGGGGGGGGGGGCCCCCCCCCCCCCCCCCCCCCC
>JAEXAH010000042.1 GCA_023458315.1 Pseudomonadota bacterium | reverse complement strand
TCTGATATTGAACGATCCATTCAATCTTGAATCACGGCCCGGCGCCCCTGTCCATCTCTATGTTAGCGCCTATGGGGGCAACCCTCCGCCCTTTTTCGTTTCAGCGCGGCACCGTGGTCAATCGGGCAGGCGTTCGGCCAGGATCATGAACTGGCCATGCTGCACCACCACCGCCTCGCGGGTGCCGCCGTCGGTGAACACCTCCTCGACCACCATGGCCGACGGCTCCAGGCACATCTTGGCCTGATGCAACGAGGTGACGTTGACATAGGGCACGGTGGTGCCCACCAGCGGCGCCACCGTGGTCTTGCTGAAATCCTTCTGCATCAACTCGACGCTGACCAGCATCAGGGCGGTCTTGCCCGCGCGCAGGCCGACACAGCCAGGATGGTCGGTGGTGATCAGTTCCATGCCCAGCGCCTGATACTGGCGCTGCACCGGCAGGATGTCGGGCAGCACCATCATGGGCGTCACCTTGCGCACCAGTTCTTCCATCATCCCTCTCTGATCCGGTCCAGCAGCGGTTCGTCCTCGGGCTGGCGGTGCCACTGATCGAACCATGTCAGTTGATCCAGCGGCATGCGCGGCAGCCACCCGGCGTTTTCCAATTCGGGCTTTTCATAGAAATGCGACACCTTGCCGATGCACAGATAGGCGATGGGCTGGATGTCGGCGGGAATGCCCAGCGCGGCGCGCAGATCGTCGTAATGGGCGATGGACACCCAGCCGACGCCGATATTCTCGGCCCGTGCCGCCAGCCACAGGTTCTGCACCGCGCACACCGCCGAGAACAGATCCATTTCCGGCTGGTGGGTGCGGCCCAGCACCACCGTGCCGGTGCGGGCGCGGTCGCAGGTGATGCAGATGTTGACCGGGCTTTCCAGGATGCCTTCCAGCTTCAGCCGCTGATAGGCGGCGCGGCGTTCGTCGGGGAACATGCGGGCCGCTTCCTCGGTGGCGCGGCTGAAGGCGGCGTGCACCTTTTCCCGCACGGCGCGGTCGCGCACCACGATGAAATCCCAGGGCTGCATGAAGCCGACGCTGGGGGCGTGATGGGCGGCGCGCAGCAGGCGGGCCAGCACGTCGTCGGCAATGGCATCGGGCAGGAATTGGCCGCGCACGTCGCGGCGGGTGTGGATGCAGCGATAGACGGCGTCGCGCTCGGATCGGGAAAAATTGGGATCGGACTGGATTGCGGCGGAATCGGGCATGAGGTCCCCTGTCATGCGAAAGCGCGGCCGCTGGTCCAAGGCGGCAGCCAGGCGTTCCCGGGCCGGTCTTCTGGCTGGGGATCATCCCGGAACGGCGCCTTCCCGGCGTTGCCGCCAGTGGCCATATGCCGTCCCAGTCCCCCGTCACAGCGTTGGGCACGCGGCGGAATTTCACCGCCTTCCCGATTCTTCCGCGCGGCGGCGCGGACACCCGGAACGCTGAACTTGTGCCACGAAACCACCGCCGCCTTCAACTTCCGTATCTTGGCATTGTGCGGTGCGCGGCAACGCGCCTAAACTCGCCGCCTTCCCATCTCCGGAGGTGTCATGAGCACGCTCGCCGAGGCCGACCTGTCCGCCCTGTTCCATCCCTACACCAATCTGGTCAGGCACCCCGAAACCGGGCCGCTGGTCATCACCCGCGGCGAGGGCATCCGGGTGTTCGACGAAAACGGCAAGGATTACATCGAGGGGCTGGCCGGGCTGTGGTGCACGGCGCTGGGCTGGGGCGAGACGCGGCTGGCCGAGGTGGCGGCGGCGCAGATGCGGGAATTGCCGTTCTATCACCTGTTCACGTCCAAGGCGCACGCGCCGGGGGTGCGGCTGGCCGAGGCGCTGAAGGCGCTGGCCCCGGTGCCCGACGCCAAGGTCTTCCTGGCCTGTTCCGGGTCCGAGGCCAACGACACCGCCATCAAGATGATCTGGTACCGCAACAACGCGCGGGGCTTGCCCGAGAAGAAGAAGATCATCGCCCGCGAGCGCGCCTATCACGGCGTCACCGTCGCCACCGGGTCGCTGACCGGCCTGCCGGTCAACCAGCGCGGTTTCGACCTGCCCATCGACCGCATCCTGCACACCGGCTGCCCCCATTACTGGCGCTATGCCGAGAAGGGCGAGACCGAGGAGCAATTCGCCAGCCGCCGCGCCGAGGAACTGGAAAAGCTGATCCTGGCCGAAGGCCCGGACACAATCGCCGCCTTCTTCGCCGAGCCGGTGATGGGCGCGGGCGGCGTCATCGTGCCGCCCAAGGGCTATTTCGAGAAAATCCAGGCGGTGCTGAAGAAGTACGACGTGTTGCTGGTCGCCGACGAGGTCATCACCGGGTTCGGCCGCACCGGCAACATGTTCGGCTGCGACACCTTCGGCATCCGCCCCGACATGATGACGGTGGCCAAGGGGCTGTCGTCGGGCTATCTGCCCATTTCGGCGCTGATCGTCGCCGGGCATGTGTACGAGCCCATCAAGCAGCAATCGGGCGAAATCGGCGTGTTCGGCCACGGCCTGACCTATGGCGGCCATCCGGTCCCGGCGGCGGTGGCGCTGGAAACCCTGAAGATCTATGCCGAGCGCGACATCGTCGGCCATGTGCGCCGGGTCGCCCCCGTGCTTCAGGACGGGTTGCGCGCCCTGCAACAGCACCCGCTGGTGGGCGAGGCGCGCGGCCTGGGCCTGATCGGCGCCCTGGAAATGGTCGCCGACAAGGATGCCAAGACGCCATTCGACCCCAAGCTGGCGGTGGGCGCCCGCGTGGTCGCCAAGGCCCAGGCCAACGGCCTGATCCTGCGCGCCATGGGCGACGCGGTGGCCTTTGCCCCGCCGCTGATCATCACCGAAGCCGAGATCGCCGAGCTGCTGTCGCGCTTCCGCGCCGCACTTGACGAAGCTCATGGAGAGCTGGTGGCGGCGGGCGCAGTGTCGCAATGACCCCTGGGGGACAGGGGAGATTAATCCCATGTAAGTTGCGCGGCGCCCGAACGATCCTTTACAGTCGCCGCAAATGTTGAGCCGCACAGCCCCTTGGGGCGGGCATGGAGGCAAGGGCCGATGGATTACCAGCACTATTTCGCCAAGCGTATCGCCGACCTGAAGAGCGAGGGCCGCTATCGCGTCTTCGCCGATTTGGAACGTCAGTGCGGCCGCTTCCCCGTCGCCCGCAATTACCGCGACGGCCAGGTGCATGAAGTGACGGTGTGGTGCTCCAACGACTATCTCGGCATGGGCCAGCATCCCGACGTCCTGGCCGCCGCCAAGGAAGCGGTGGACCGTTGCGGCGCCGGTGCCGGCGGCACCCGCAACATCTCGGGCACCAACCACTACCACGTGCTGCTGGAGGAAGAACTGGCGTCGTGGAACGCCAAGGAATCCGCCCTGCTGTTCACCTCGGGCTATGTGGCCAACGACACCACCCTGTCCACCCTGGCCTCGACCATTCCCGGCTGCGTGGTGTTCTCGGACGAGTTGAACCACAATTCCATGATCGAGGGCATCCGCCATTCCAAGGCGCCCAAGCACATCTGGCGCCACAACGACCCGGAAAGCCTGGACGAGTTGCTGTCGGCGTATCCCAAGGAAACGCCCAAGCTGGTGGCCTTCGAATCGGTCTATTCCATGGATGGCGACATCGCCCCCATCGCGGAAATCTGCGACGTGGCCGAGGCGCACAACGCCATGACCTATCTGGACGAAGTGCACGCGGCGGGCATGTACGGCGCCGAGGGCTCGGGCGTTGCCGAACGCGACGGCGTGCGCGACCGCATCACCATCATCCAGGCGACGCTGGCCAAGGCGGTGGGCGTGGTCGGCGGCTATATCGCCGCGTCCGAGGCGCTGGTGGATTACGTCCGCAGCTTCGGCCCCGGTTTCATCTTCTCGTCCTCCATGCCGCCCATGGTCGCCGCCGCCGCGCTGGCCTCCATCAAGGTGCTGCGCCAGAATCCCAGCATCCGCGACCGCCACCAGGAACGCGCCGCCACCACCAAGCGCCGCCTGGCCGAACTGGGCATTCCGGTGCTGCCGTCGGTCAGCCACATCGTGCCGGTGATGGTGGGCAACGCCGCCCTGTGCAAGAAGGCGTCGGACCTGCTGCTGACCAAGCACAACATCTACGTCCAGCCCATCAACTACCCCACCGTGCCGGTCGGCACCGAACGCCTGCGCATCACCCCGACGCCGCTGCACACCGACGAGATGCTGGACCATCTGATCGCGTCGTTCGTGTCGGTGTGGGACGAATTGGGACTGCACAAGGACAAGGTGGCGGCGGAATAGCCGCCGCCCCCCCCTTACGCTTCATCCCGCGCCCGGGGCGTGCTAGGGTCGCCGCCTCTTGATCTCGAAAGGACGCGCGATGAAACGGTGGTTGGCGATTGGCGCCGTGGCCCTGCTGGCGGGCTGTAGCGAAGGCGAAGTCACCGAAATTTCCCGCGCGCCCTCGCCGGTCGGCGGCCTGGACGCCGTGGTCGGCAGCATGAAGGCGGGCGAGTCCACCCCGTTCCTCGTCACCCTGGTCAAGCCGGGCGAGAAACCCGGCAAGGGCGTCCGCATCCTGCTGGTGGACAAGGGCGAGGCGCCGCGCGTGACGTGGCGCGACGCCGACCACATCGATATCGCCTGTGACGGCGACGCCCGCATCTGGACCTACCGCAACTTCTGGACCAACGGCACCGCCACGGTGGCGGTCGGCCTGGATTGCGGCACCAAGGGCTGGCGCTAGGCCATGCTGCTGGAGGCCGCCCAGTTCTGGGGCTTCCTGGCGGCGGCGGCGCTGATCACCCTGGCCCCCGGCCCCGACAATCTGATGGTGCTGAGCCTGTCGCTGGCCCGCGGCCGACGGCAGGGCGTGGCCTTCGCCCTGGGCTGCGCCGCCGGCTGCCTGAACCACACCGCCCTGGCGGCGCTGGGGGTGGGCGCGGTCATCGCCGCCTCGCCGCTGGCCTTCACCGCCCTGAAACTGGCGGGCGGATTGTATCTGGTATGGTTGGGAATCCAGGCATTGCGTCATGCCGGATCGGCCAAGGCCGCCACCGCCGCCCCGGGCGATTGCCGGGCGCTGTTCCTGCGCGGCCTGATCGCCAACGCCGTCAATCCCAAGGTGGTGCTGTTCTTCCTGGCCTTCCTGCCGCAATTCGTCGATCCGGCGCGCGGCGACGCAGCATGGCAGATCGCCGCGCTGGGCGTGGTCTTCGCCGTTCAGGGCGCATTGCTGTTCGGGCTGATCGGCCTGGGCGGCGGCCATCTGGGGCAGATGCTGGCCCGCAACCCGGCGGTCAAGACCTGGCTGGACCGGGTGGCGGGCATCACCTTCATCGGCCTCGGCGCCCGGCTGGCGCTGGGAAGATAATATCCGCCCCCTCCTGTACCGTCATGGGCGGGATGGGCACCGATGATGGAACATCTCTTCCGTCATGCCCGTGCTTGACACGGGCATCCATGTGGCGCCGCCCAGGGAATTGTTTGAAAAGCCTTTCCCAACGGCTCCGCGTGGATCGCCGGGTCAAGCCCGGCGATGACGGCAAGAGTGGATTACGCCGCCTCGCGCTCACCCAAGTAAGCGATCAGGTCGGCGATGGTGATCAGCGCCAGATTGTGGTCGCGGGCGTAATCCGTCACCTGTCGGCCGCGCGCCATGGTGCCGTCCGGGTTCATCAATTCACACAGCACGCCCGCCGGGGACAGACCGGCCAGCCGCGCCAGTTCGACCGAGGCTTCGGTGTGGCCGGGGCGTTCGCGCACGCCGCCCGCCCGGGCGATCAGCGGGAAGACGTGGCCGGGGCTGACGATGCGCACGTCGCCCACCGCGGAATCCAGGGCGGCGCGGATGGTGGCGACGCGGTCCGAGGCCGAGACGCCGGTGGACACGCCGCTGGCCGCCTCGATGGATTGGGTGAAGGCGGTGCCATAGCGCGAGCCGTTGCTGCGTACCATGGGCGACAGGCCCAGCGCCGCCGCCTTGTCGGGGGTCAGGCACAGACAGACGATGCCGCTGCCGTCACGGATCATGCGGGCCATGATGGCGTCATCGACGCTGTCGGCGGCGCAGATCAGATCGGCCTCGTTCTCGCGGTCGGCGTCGTCCTGCACCAGGATCGGACGCCCGGCGCGCAATTCGGCCAAGGCGGCGGGAATGGAAGAGAAAGACATATGAAACGCTCCTGGTCCTTGCGGTTGTCAGAGCGCTTCCGGGCACGGACACGGGTTCCCGCCCCCGCGCCGGGTGGCACGAAGGAAAGGCCCGCCATCTTCTTTCATCCGGACTGTGACCGTCGGCGCCGGATTTCGACCGGCTCTGCTGACCCGCCGGCCTTGGACCGGCGGCGCTCGCGGGCTCGCGGAGACGCACTCCGCCTACCGCCGGTGGGGAGTTTCACCCCGCCCTGAAGACGCAGGGGGGAATATAGGGGGTGGATCAGACTTCCGCCAGTTCCAGTTCGTCCACACCGCTGTCGTCGGCGGCGCGGGTCTTGTCGCGCACCGCCATGGCCTCGGCCAGATAATTGGCGAAGCCCTTGGGATTGAACGGCTTGATCAGGTATCCCGCCGCCTTCAGCGCCTTGGCCTTGGCCAGCAGGGCGGTTTCCTTGTTGGCGGTGAAGATGAACACCGGCGTCGCCGCCAGGATCGGGTCCATGGCCGCCCGCACGCCGCCCAGCAGCGACAGCCCATCCACCGGCTCCATTTCCAGGTCGCACACCACCAGATTGGGCCGCTTCTGGCAGACCAGCCGCAAGCCTTCGGCGCCATCGCGGGCGGTCAGCACCTCTTCCGCGCCCATGTTGGACAACAGGCGTTCCAACAGCGTGCGGGTGGTGTCGTCGTCCTCGACGACCACGGCGGTGAAGTCGTTGCGGTGAAAGCGATTCAGCATGGGCGCCTTATACCAAAGAAGCAGCAGGCCCACCAGTACTACTACCTGCCCTTGCGGGGGCGGGGCTGCGGCTTGGGCACCGGCTTGGCCGCCGGGCGGGACGCCGCCGCCATCTCGGCCAGGGCCTGGATGGCCGGTTCATAGCCCTGCGCCGCCGCCCGCTTGAGCCATTGCGTCGCTTCGGCCACATTCGCCTTTGCTCCGACGCCGGTCCGCAGCGACTGCGCCAGCAGGTATTGCGCGATGTCGTCGTTGCGCTCGGCGGCGGCGCGCAGCCACGCCACGCCGGTCTTGGCATCCCACGGCACACACCAGCCGTTCAGCACCATGAAGCCCAATTCGCGCTGGGCCTGGACCAGACCGCGTTCCGCCGCGTCGCGCATCAATTGCCCGGCCTCGGCGCAATCGGCGCGGTGGCGTTCCTCGCCGCGCAACACCGCCGCCAGCAGGAAGCGCGCCTCGACGTCGTCCTGGTCCGATGCCTTGCGCAGCCAGAACTCGGCCTGCGCCGGGTCGGCGGCGACGCCGCGCCCCAGGCGGTAAAGATCGCCCAATTCCCGTTGCGCCGGGGCATGGCCGCGCTGGGCGGAACGGGCATAGTGACGGGCGGCGGCGGCCGGGTCGCGGCTGGCGAACATCTCGCCCAGGCGGTAATCGGCGATCTCGTCACCCTGGTCGGCGGCGCGGCGCAGCCAGTATTCGGCCCGCGCCAGGTCGCGCGCCACGCCGATGCCGCGGAAATAGGCGAAGCCCAGATTGCGCTGCGCCGCCACATGGCCCAGCCGCGCCGCGCGGCCGAACCACGCCGCCGCCGCCGCGTCGTCCTCGGCCACCCCGGCGCCGTACCAGTGGCGCAGACCCAGGGCGTTCTGGCATTCCGGCGCATCGGCATCGGCGGCCCGCCGCAGCAGCGCCAGGGATCGCGGCGAAGGCGCGTCGCCCTGGGACACCTGCACCAACGCCCGGCCACAGGCGGCACGCGGCTGATCCAACATCACCGCCAGGGCGGCAAGCCCGCCCAGAACGGCGACCGACGGCAAAGTCATCCACAGAAAACGGCGCATGCCCGGAAACCCACGACCCAAAGATCCTTGCACCTTAGATCAACTATCGGACGTCCTTGAAGCGAAAATCCAGCCGCACCTTGAACGGCGCCTTTTCCCGCAGGGCCGGGGGCAGGCGCACCGGCTGGGCCTGACGGATGGCGCGCAGCAGGGCGTCGATGGTGCGGCGTTGCACCGAATTGGGCGGCAGGGAATCGTAGCCGTCGAACGCCTCGGCCGGATTCCACGGACGGCGGGAATCGTAGATGTCGCGGAAATGGCCGTCCGGTCCGATTTCGACCGACAGCCGCACCCCGGCGGTGTCGTATTGGGTCAGTTCCTTGGGCTGCACCCAATGGCGCATCACCTGCCCCAGCACGAAATCACGCTCGTTCTGCGTCACCGGCGGCGGCTTTTTCGGCTTGGCCTGGGGCTTGGGCTCGGGCAGCGCCTGGGGGGTGGACGGCGCCGTCTCGGGTTCCTTGAGTTGCGGACGGCTGGACCGCTCGGCCAGGGTGCCCTCTTGCAATTGCGGCACGGGAACGCCCTGTTCCGGCGCCTTGGACGGGACCGGCTTGCCCGCCGGGACGGCCGGACTGGCCTGGGGCGGCGCGGCCAGTTCCACCTGAATCACCTGTTCCTCGGCGGAACGGTTTTCCGGGGTGGGAAAACCCATCCACACCAGCGCCAGCACCAGATGCAACACCGCCGACAGCGCCAGCGGCGCCCAGCCGCGATGGCGGGGGGACGGAACCGAATCCAGGACAGGGGCGGCCAACATGGCGCGCACCTTAGCGCCAAGGCCGCCCGCGAGGAAAGAGCAAAGCTAGGTCCGGGGCCGCGCCGGATTGCCGCAGACCAGCGCCCCGGCGGGCACGTCATGGGTGACGACCGAGCCCGCGCCCACCACCGCATCGTCGCCGATGGCGATGCCCGGCAGGATGATGGCGCCGCCGCCGATCCACACGTTGCGGCCGATGGTGATGGCGCGGCCGTATTCCACGCCGGTGGCCCGCGCCGCCGCCTCGCGCGGGTGGTCGGCGGTCAGGATCTGCACGCCGGGGCCGATGCGGCTGTCGTCGCCGATGGTGACGTCGGCTTCGTCCAGAATGATGCAGTTGAAATCCAGCGACACCCGCGCCCCCAACCGGATGTTGACGCCGTAATCGCAATGAAAGGGCGGCCGCACCACACTGCCCGGCCCCACCGCGCCCAGCCGTTCCGCCAGGATGTGCCACCGTTCCTCGGCCGGCAACGCCAACGAGGCGTTGTAGCGGGCCAGCCAACGGTGATTGGCGTGCTGCTTGGCCAGCAATTCATGGCAATGCGGGTCGAAGCCCTCGCCCGACTTCATCTTGTCGAATTCACTGCGCGGCATGATCCCCCCCTGGGAATGGGAGGGGGGTGTGGTCAGCGACGGTGCGGACGGATGCACCCCAGGTAACACGGATGGGCACGAATGCCGCTGCGCGGCTCACGGATGAACACGGATTTTCACAATCATTCTTTTAATCCGTGCCCATCCCCGCCCATCCGCGTTCATCCGTGTTACCTGGGATGCATCCACCCACACTGGCGCCCCCACGTCCCCCAATAAAGAAAAGGTTCATCGCGGATTTGCGGGTCTGTTGGCTCAGCAACCGTTTCCGTCATGCCCGGACTTGATCCGGGCATCCACGCGGCGCCGCCTGTTCCCGTCTTTCCGCTGAGATGCCCGCGGACAAACGTGG
>JAEXAH010000041.1 GCA_023458315.1 Pseudomonadota bacterium | reverse complement strand
AGCCCCCACCGCGCGAGGTGATGCCGCCGCAAACCCAGGCGGCCCCCGCCCCGATCCCCGCCGTCGCCGCGCCGTCCGAGCCTGCCGCCGAACCAGCCGCCGCCCCGGCGGCCGATCCCCTGCCGCTGTGGGCGCTGGGCGTTCTGGTGCTGCTGGGGGCGTTCCTGGCGGCGCTGTTCGGCATCCTGACCGCATTGCTGATGCGCCGCAGCGAAACCCGCGCCCGCCGCCGCGCCATCGCCGCCACCCTGGCCACCGAACTGGAAACCCGCCGTCTGGCGTTCGAGGCGGTGCCGCTGCCGCCCAACGCCGAGGCCGGGGTGTCGTTCGTGTCGTCGGTGACGTCGCTGGCGGGCATCGATTGCGGCTTCCGCTCGGTCCAGGGCAGCGTCCATCTGCTGCCGGAAAAGCTGGCGGCGCATGTGTCGGTGCATTACGCCGCCGTGCAGCGCGTCTCGGACTTCGTCAAGGGGCAAAGCCTGGCGGCGGCGGTGCGCATGCTGCAAGCCAACCGCATCGGCGGCCACCCCTGCCCCGATGCGGGCACCATGCGCGAGGCCCATGTGGAACTGGGCGCCGCCTTCCGGGGTGTCGAGAAACTGGCGCAGATGCTGCGGGCGCTGCCATAGGCGGAATCCCGCCCGTCGCAGCGCCCGCCCGTCGCAGCGCCAAAAGCAATCAGGCGCGGATACCGGCCAGGAAGCCGTCCACCTCGGACCGCAGGGTGCGGGCCTCGACCACCAGGGCCTGGGTGGCGGTCAGCATGCCGCCCGCCGAATTGCCCGCCTCCGAGGCCGCCATGGTCAACTGCCCCAGATAGGACGTGACCTGGGCGGTGCCCTCGGCCGCCTGCTGCACGTTGCGGGCGATTTCCTGGGTGGCGGCGCCCTGTTCCTCGACCGCCGCCGCGATGGCCCCGGCGATTTCGTTGATGCGGGTGATGGTGCCGACGATGGCGCGAATGGCGTTCACCGCCTGTTGGGTGGCGCCCTGCACGGCGCCGATCTGGCTGGAAATTTCCTCGGTGGCCCGCGCGGTCTGGGTGGCCAGGGATTTGACCTCGCCCGCCACCACGGCGAAGCCCTTGCCCGCCTCGCCCGCCCGCGCCGCCTCGATGGTGGCGTTCAGCGCCAACAGGTTGGTCTGCGCCGCGATATCGTTGATCAGCCCCACCACTTCGCCGATGCGGGTGGCGGTCTGGGCCAATCCCTCGACCAGATGGTTGGTGCGCTGCGCCTCGCTGACCGCCTCGCCCGAGATGGAGGACGCGGATTGCACCTGGCGGCTGATCTCGGCGATGGAGGACGACAATTCCTCGGCGGCGGTCGCCACGGTGGCGACGTTGGCCGAGGCTTCCTCGGCGGCGGCGGCCACCGAACTGGCCTGTTCCGAGGCGGTGTCCACCGCCCCCGACACCGTCTGGGCGGCGCCTTCCAACTGGGCGGCGGCCGAGGTGATGGTGTCCGCCACCCGCTTGACGCTGCCCTCGAAGCCGTTGGCGACCTTGAGCATGCCCGAGCGGCGTTCCGCCTCGGCCTCCTGCTTCATCTGTTCCTGGCGCTGGCGCAGGGCTTCGGCTTCGGCGGCACTGTCGCGCAACACCGCCACCGCCTTGGCCAACTGGCCGATTTCGTCGCGGCGGGCGGTTTCCGGCACCTGGACCGTGTAGTCGCGGGCGGCCAGCCGTTCCGTCACCGCCACCAGCCGGATGACACCGCCGCCGATATGGCGCGACAGCGCCGTCACCAGCGCGACCGAGGCGGCCAGAACCACGGCGAAGACGATGCCGAACTTGATGGCGACCGAACGGAATTCCGCCTTCACGTCGTCGATGTAGATGCCGGTGCCCACCATCCAATCCCACGGCTCGAACAGGGCGGCGTAGGACACCTTGGGTTCCGCCGTGTCCGAACCGGGGCGCGGGAATTTATAGAACACCGGGCCGCCGCCGGCCTTGGCCTGGGCGATCATTTCGCGGATCAGGAAGACGCCGTCGGAATCCTTCATGTCGATCAGGCTGGTGCCTTCCAGTTGCGGCTTGGGCGGCAGCAACTGGCACAGACCATCGGGGGTGTAGAGGAAATAATATTCGACCTTGTCGTAACGCATGACGCGCAACGCCTCGCGCGCCATGGCCCGGGCGGTGTCCTGGCTGAATTCCCCGGCCTTGGCGCGGTCGTGGAACCCTTGCATGACGCCGCGCGCCACCTCGGTCAGATTGCGCACCTTGGCGACGCGATCCTGAAGCATGACGTCGTAGAGTTGGGACAGCGCCACGACGGCCAGCACCACGAAACCAATGGCGGCCAGGACCGCGGTGGACAACAGCTTGACGGTAATTCCGGATTTGACGGCCATGGCACGCCCCCCTTCTGGCTGAGCGAGACCAATTATACCCCTAACTGGAATGGCGGCTTCCTATCCATTAGGCGGATTAGATGCAACTTTCCGATCACAGGTTGTCCAGGGCACTCCACAGAAACTCGCGGCCGACCTTGACCCGTCGCTCGCCGCCATAGGCGATGATGTCGGCGGTCGCATAGGTTTCCCCCCAATCGGCGGGCAGGAACGAGCCGGTGCCGACCACGTTCAGCGGCGCCCTGGCCTCGGCCATCAGGCGGCATTTGGCCGGGCCGAAGCCGCTGGAGCCGACGATGCCGACCTTGGGGAACCCGGCGGCGTCCAGGTGCTCGCGCATGTGCCAGATGGCCGCCGCCGAGACGCCGGTGCCGACCAGCCCCTTCTGCTCGGCCTCGGTGCGATAGCCGCGAATGGCCTTGGGGACGTGGCGTTCCAGCACCGCATACGAGGTCTGGGGGTCCAGCCCCTCGATGAAGCGGCCGCCATGGGTATCGAGCCGCACATGCAGCCGCCCCGCCGCCGCCAGATCCGGGAAACGGCGGCAGACCTCCAGGGTGTCGGTGATCTCGCGGCCGAAGAAATCGGGCAGCAGGATCAGATCGTCGTCGGGATAGGTTTCCACGAACATCTCGGCGGCGCGCAGGGTCGACCCGGCATAGCCGATCAGCGCATGGGGCATGGTGCCCTTGCCGCCCGTGGTGCCGAAGAACGGCGCGGCGGCATCGGTCGAGGTGCCAACGAAGCCCTTGGCCCCCACCGCCCGCCGCGCCGCCTCGGACCCGACGCTGGCGGCATAGCCCATCAATTCGTGCATCTCGGCGCCCGCGCAATGGCGCGCCTCCATGGCCAGAAAGGCCACGTCGGGCAAATCCACGCACATGTGATAGGCGTTGTAGGCGGCGACGCAGGCGGCGCCCAGCTTTTGCAGCAGCAGCGTCTCGCATTCCACCAGCGCCTGGAACGAGCCGGTGATGAGCAGCATGGGCTCGCCCGCGCCGACCCAGGCGCCTTCGTCAAAAAGGGGCGCGACCGTCACGGCCCGCCCCTTTTCCCGTTGCACCGCCGCCAGCCATTCGGCCGCCAACCGCCAGGCGGCCAGCACGGGGCGGCGCATGAACACCGCATAGGTGACTTCCACATCCCCGTATCGGCCGACGATTTCCCGGGTGCGCCTGAAGTAATGATCGGTCAGGCGCGGGATATCGTCGGCCGCCGGGTTCACCGGGACGCGGCCTTCTTCTTGGCCAGGGCGCGTTCGCCCTTGAGCGCGTCGGCCATCAGGAACGCCAGCTCCAACGCCTGATTGGCGTTGAGGCGGGGGTCGCAATGGGTATGGTAACGGTCGCCCAGGCGCGCCTCGGTCACGGCACGGGTGCCGCCGACGCATTCGGTCACGTCCTGGCCGGTCATTTCGAAATGCACGCCGCCGGCATGGGTGCCCTCGGCCTTGTGCACGGCGAAGAACGCCCGGACTTCGGCCAGGATGCGGTCGAACTCGCGGGTCTTGAAGGCACCGGCCTTGACGGTGTTGGCGTGCATGGGGTCGCACGACCACACCACCTTGCGGCCCTCGCGCTCGACGGCGCGGATCAGGTTCGGCAGCTTTTCCTCGATCTTCTCGGCGCCCATGCGGGTGATGACCGTGATGCGGCCCGCCTCGTTCTCGGGGTTCAGGGTGTCGATCAGGCCCAGCAATTCATCGGGCGACATGCCGGGACCGGCCTTGAAGCCGATGGGGTTCCTGACGCCACGCAGGAATTCCACGTGACCGGCATCCAACTGGCGGGTGCGTTCGCCGATCCACAGCATGTGGGCCGAGCAATCGTACCAGTCGCCCGAGGTGGAATCGACGCGGGTCAGCGCCTGTTCGTAGGGCAGCAGCAACGCCTCGTGCGAGGTGAAGAAATCGGTTTCGCGGATCTGCGGGGTGCTTTCGCTGGTCAGGCCGCAGGCTTCCATGAAGGCCAGGGTTTCCGACAGGCGATTGCACAGATCCTCGTACAGCTTGCCCTGCAACGAGCCGGTGACGCAACCCAGCGTCCACTGGTGCACCTTGTGCAGATCGGCATAGCCGCCCTGGGCGAAGGCGCGCAGCAGGTTCAGCGTGGCGGCCGACTGGTTGTAGGCGCGCAGCATGCGGTCGGGATCGGGGATGCGGGCCTCGGGGGTGAATTCCGAGCCGTTGATGATGTCGCCGCGATAGCTGGGCAGTTCGATTCCGTCGATCACCTCGGTATCGGCCGAGCGCGGCTTGGCGAACTGGCCCGCCATGCGGCCGACCTTGACCACCGGCATGGCGGCGCCATAGGTCAGCACCACCGCCATCTGCAACAGCACGCGGAAGGTGTCGCGGATGTTGTTGGCGGAAAATTCCAGGAAGCTCTCGGCGCAGTCACCGCCCTGCAACAGGAACGCCCGGCCCTCGGCCACGTCGGCCAGCGACGCCTTGAGGCGACGGGCCTCGCCGGCGAATACCAGCGGCGGATACTTGGACAGGGTCGCCTCGGCCTCGGCCAGCTTGGCCTGGTCGGGGTAGGTGGGAACCTGAACGATCGGTTTAGAGCGCCAGCTGTCCGGCGTCCACTCTGCGGCCATCGAGTCCTCGAAACGTCTTATGGTGGGCGATCCCGCCGACGCGGGATGCAAGGCATTGTCTATATAATGTCGGGGCGCGGAATTCCAGCCCCGCACGCAGCCGGGACCGTCACGGCCTTGACATTTGAATAATTGTTCATATATACAATCATCTCATGCGACGTGTAGCCTCCGACGAAGAACAAATCGCCGTCATCACCGAAACCTTCCGCCTGCTGGGGGACCCCACCCGCTTGCGCATCCTGCTCGCCTGTTTGTTCGAGCCGAAATGCGTCAACGACGTGGCCACCGAGGCAGGGGTGTCCGCCTCGTTGACCAGCCACCACCTGCGCCTGTTGCGCGGCGCCCGGCTGGTGCGGGCCGAACGGGTGGGACGACAGATCTTCTATGCGGCGGCCGACGACCATGTGAACGGCATGCTGGCGGAAATGGTCGCCCACGTCCGCCAGGCCAGCCGGGAAGACGACGGCGCGGACGAGGACTGAGCCCCCTCCGCCGCCACACCCGCCCCCCATAAAAAATCAAAGAGAAACGGACCATCATGAAGCGCATTCAAACCATTGCCACCGCCCACCCCCGGGTCGGTCTGGTACTGTCGCCCGACGCCGCCTCGGTCGGCGGCCAGTTGGCCTCCATCGGCTTCACCCCCAGCGACGGCACCGCCGGTGTGGACTGGGTCGTCACCGACCGCGCCGACGCCGCCACCGGCCTGGACGTGCCGGTGCTGCGCCTGAGCGGCAAGACCTCGATCTACAATCTGAAGCAGGCGGTGGCCGCGCTGTTCGCCGGTCGGGAAGACTGACCCGTGCCCGACGGCTGTTCCGAGGTGGCGCTGGTGACGTGTCGTGTGGACAGCGTCACCCGCGTCAACCACCCCCACCTGCTGGCCCTGGCCTCGGCCGAGATCGAGGTGGCGGGCATCGCCTTTCGCCTGGACGGCATCCAGGTGGTGGCGGGCAAGGCGCGCGGCTTCGCCACCGTCCAGGTCAAGCTGCCGACCTATCGCGGCGGCGACGGCCAATGGCGCCCGGCGGTGGCGTTGCCGCCCGAACTGGAACGCCCGCTGGGCGACGCGGTCCTAAGCGCTTACGGCGCCCTGCAATAAACAAAAACCCTGGCGACGGCCGGGCTTCTCGGTCATTGTGCCGCCCCATGTCCACGCATGATTCCGATCTTTGGGTGTTCGGCTACGGCTCGCTGATGTGGCGGCCGGGCTTTGAATTCGCCGAGGCACGGCCCGCCACCCTGAAGGGCTGGCACCGCTCGTTCTGCCTGTATTCCCTGCATTATCGCGGCACCCCGGCCAATCCCGGGCTGGTGCTGGGCCTGGACCATGGCGGATCGTGCCGCGGGCTGGCCTTTCGCGTGCCCGCCGCCCAGGCCGAACTGACCGTGGAATACCTGAACGAACGGGAATTGGTGGGCTATGCCTATATCGCCCGCACCCTGACCGTCACCCTGGACGACGGCCGCGACATTCCCGCCTACACCTTCGTCGCCGACCGCGCGCACCGCCATTACGCGGGCGAATTGCCGCTGGAGCGGCAGGCGGCCATCATCATGGACGCCCAGGGCTGCACCGGCCTGAACCGCGACTATCTGATCAACACCGTCCGCCAGCTAGAGGCCGACGGCTATGTGGACCAAAGCCTGCACGCCTTGCTGAAGGAAGTGGAACGCCAGACCGGACTGATCGAGGCGGGCGCGGGCATCTGATCCCGCCCGGTCCGGGTTGGTATTACGCGGAACGCACCCCCGCCACGAATTTCTGCACCTGCGCGTCCAACTGGCCGAACTCGGCCATCAGTTTCGCGGTGGCGTCGCGCAATTGCTGGCTGCGGCGGGCGGCATCCTCGACCACGTCGCCGACGCCGTGAATGTTGGTGGCGACGATCTGGGTGCCGTTGGCGGCCAGATTGACGTTCTGCGAAATCTCGCGCGTGGCGGCGCCCTGTTCCTCGATGGCGCTGGCGATGCCCGCCGCCAGTTCCTGGGATTGCAGGGCGATACGGGCGATGGCGCGGATTTCGTTGACCGCCAGCGATGTCGCCTGCTGGGTGGCGGCGATCTGGGTGGTGATCTCGCTGGTGGCCCGTGCCGTCTGGTTGGCCAGCGACTTGACCTCGTTGGCGACCACGGCGAAGCCCTTGCCCGCGTCGCCCGCCCGCGCCGCCTCGATGGTGGCGTTCAGGGCCAACAGGTTGGTCTGACCGGCGATGTCGTTGATCAAGCCGACGATGGCGCCGACGTTTTCCGCCTGACGGGCCAGGTTCTCGATGGTTTCACGCGCCTTTTCCGCACCGCTGGCGGTCTGGGTGGCGATGTCGGCGCTTTGGGTGACGCGCTGGGCGATCTCGTCGATCGAGGCCGACAATTCCTCGGTGGCGGCGGCCACGGTCTGGACGCTGGCGGTGGTTTCGTCGGTGGCGCGGACCACGGTTTCACTGCTGGCGCGGGCGCTGTCCATGCCCTCGCTCATGCTCTGGCACAATCCGCCCATCTCGCGGGTCGAGGTCGAGGCGGCGCGCAGCAGCGACGACACATTGACCTCGAAATCCCCGGCCAGCCGCTCCAGCAAGGCGTGGCGGGCCTGCTCGGCCTCAAGGCGCAGGCGTTCCTGTTCGGCCTGCAAGCGGGCGATTTCCTGGGCGTTGCGCTTGAACACCTCCAGCGCGGCGGCCATGGCGCCGATCTCGTCGCGGCGCTCCAGTCCGGGAATCTCCACGTCCAGACGCCCGGCGCTCAGGGCGGTCATGGCGCCGGTCATGCCGGTGATGGGCCGCGCCACCAGCCGCAGGATCAGCAGCCCCAGCAGCGGCAGCACCACCGCCAGGGTGACGGCCACCGCCACCGCCAGCACGGTGGTCAGGGTGCGCAACGGCGCCATGACCTTGGCGCGGTCCAGCGACACGCCCACGTACCATTTGGCGGCGCTCAGCCCATCGATGGCGTGGAAGCGGATGATGGAGGTGCCGTCATCCACCTCGCCCACGCCGGGACGCATGCCGAACGGCTTCAACACCAGGGACTGGTCGGGATGGACCAGCACCGTTCCCTCGGAATCCACCAGGAAGACAAAGCCCTTGCCGCCCAGCTTGAGCGAGCCCAGGAAGGTCTGCAAGGTGTCCAGCGGCAGATCGGCGCCGACCACGCCGCGCAGGGCGCCGTCGGCCCGCACCGCCTGCACCGCGCTGATCACCAGTTTCCGGGTGGTGGCGTCCACATAGGGCGGCGTCAGCGCCGTTCCCCCGCTCTTGGTCGCCACCCCGTACCACGGCCGTTTGCGCGGGTCGTAGCCTTCGGGCATGGGCAATTTGTTCGAGGTGGTGAAGGCGCCGTCGGCATCATGGCCGAAATAGGCTTCCGAGAAGATGCCCGACAAGGTCTTGCGCGTCACCAGCGCCTTGATGGCGTCGCGGTCGGAGGTGCGGGCCACGTCCTCGGTCAGCAGGTCCACCGCCAGCAGGCGGCCTTCCAGCCATTTCTGGATACCGTCGGCGGCCGAGGTGCCGGTGATCTCGACCTCGGTGGCGATTTCCTGCAACAGACCGCCGCGCGCCACCTGATAGACCCAGAACCCCAGGACGCCGAAGGACAGCGCGATCAGGACACCCGCCACCGCCAGAATCTTGACGATGAAGCGTTTACCGCGCGCGGCAACGCCCATTTCGGGCGACGAGGCTGCATGCTGCTGGACCATCTTCTTCCTCCCCCCGCGGGAAGGCGGCGGATGCCGCCGGAAAGCCGATGTCCTTCAGTGTGCCACGCGCCGCCCGGGCGAGCAGATGAAAAAACAATGTTATTTGGTATAAGGCTCTGAACTTTAGTTGGGGATATTTAGACGATTATTTCAGCCTCAAGCATCGGGAAGAAGATTTCGGTCGAACAGGCTGACCAAATCCTCGCCGGAAACCGGGCGGCTGATCAGGTAGCCCTGGATCTCGTCGCAGCCGCGTTCGCGCAGGAACGCCGCCTGTTCCTCGGTTTCCACACCCTCGGCCACCGCGCGCAGGCGCAGGTTGTGGGCCAGGTTGATGATGGTCGAGACGATCTCGGCGCCCTCGCCGTCGACGATGTGGCCGTCCTCCAGCAGATCGTGCACGAAGGACCGGTCGATCTTCAGCGCGTCGATGGGCATGCGCTTCAGATAGGACAGGCTGGAATAGCCGGTGCCGAAATCGTCGATGGAGATGTGCACCCCCATCTGGCGCAATTCGCGCAACACCTGGGCCACCTCGTCCACCCGCTGCATCAGCACCGATTCGGTCAGTTCCAGTTCCAGGTATTGCGGCGACAGGCCGGTTTCGCGCAGGGCTTCGGCCACCAGGGCCGGGACGTCGCCCTCGCGGAATTGCAGGGCCGAGACATTGACGGCGATGCGTACCGGCGGCAGGCCCAGATCGTGCCAGCTTTTGCACTGGCGGCAGGCCGCCTTCAGCACCCAGGCGCCGATATCGCCGATCAGGCCCATGTTCTCGGCCAGCGGGATGAACTCGGCCGGGCTGACCAGCCCCATCTCGGGGTGGCGCCAGCGCACCAGCGCCTCGACGCCCGACAGCCGCCCGGACACCAGATCGACCTTGCCCTGATAGACCAGGGTGAACTCGCCGCGCGCCAGGGCGTGGCGCAACGAGCTTTCCATGGCCAGACGCTCGAACGAACGGGCGTTCATGGAGGGCGTGTAGAGCTGGTACGCGTTGCGCCCCAGATCCTTGGCCCGGTACATGGCGGTGTCGGCGTTCTTGATCAGTTGCTCGACCGTCTGGCCGTCGTCGGGATAGACGGCGATGCCGATCGAGGTTGTGACGTACAATTCGTGTTCGTCGATGACGAACGGCGCCTTGACGTGGGCGATCACCCGCTCGGCCAGCTTGGCGGCGTCCTCCAGGTGATCCAGTTCCGGCAGCAGCACCACGAATTCGTCGCCGCCCAGCCGCGCCACCGTGTCGCCCTCGCGCACGCACTGGCTCAGACGGCGCGAGGTTTCCACCAGCACCATGTCGCCGACGCCGTGGCCCAGGGTGTCGTTGATGCGCTTGAACAGGTCCAGGTCCAGGAACATGATCGCCAGACGCTGGTCGTGGCGATGGGCGTTGGCCACCGCCACCTGAAGCCGGTCGGTGAACAGCCGCCGGTTGGGCAGGCCGGTCAGCACGTCGAAATAGGCCAGGTTCTTGATGCGCTCCTCGGCCTTCTTGCGTTCGGTGATGTCGCTGAACACCGCCGCGTACTGGCTGACCTTGCCGTGGTCGTCGCGGATGACGTTGATGGTCAGCCACTCGGGGAAGGTTTCGCCGTTCTTGCGCTTGTTCCACACCTCGCCCTGCCACACGCCGTCGCGGTCCAGCGCGCCCCACAGGCGGTGATAGAAAGCGGCGTCGTGGCGGCCGGATTTCAGGATGCTGGGGTTTTTGCCGAACACGTCCTCGAACGAATAGCCGGTCAGTTGGCTGAAGGCCGGGTTGACGAATTCGATCAGACCCTGGGCGTTGCAGATCATGATGCCGTCCAGCGACGCCTCGATCACCTTGCGCGCCAGATGCAGGTCCTTGCGCGAACGCAGCAGCGCCTCGTCCCGTTCGCGCAGCGCTTCGTCCAGGCGCTGGACGTATTCGTATTGCAGGCTGGACAGGATGTCCGAGAACGACAGCAGGCCGCGCAGAGTGCCGTTGACGTCGCGCACGCCCACATGGCGGATGTGGCGTTCTTCCAACAGGTTGCGCGCCGCCAGCAGGCTGTCTTCCTCGGAAATGCACAGCAGCGGACGGCTGGCGATGGCATCGACGCAGGACGGCAGGACGCCCTCGGCGGCGATGACCCGGATCAGGTCGCGTTCGGTGACGATGCCCGGCTCGCCGCCATCGGCCGACAACACCACGGCGGCGTCGGCCTGGGCGGCGCGCAATTGCGCCACCGCCAGCTTCAGCGGCGCGGCGCCGTCGATGGCGACCATGGGCCGCGCCAGTCCGGAACGGACGTTGCGCAACACCAGGAAGTGCTCGACCCCGTGGCGCAGGATCACGTCCGACTGGCTGACGATGCCCAGGGGCGCGCCGGCATCGTCCACCACCACGAAATGCCGCACCCGCTCCATCTGGAAGCGCAGGCCGGTGTCGCCGATGGACGTCTTGTAATGGACGGTCTTGATGGGGTGGCTCATGACCTGGGAGATGGGGCGGCGAAAGCCCTCCACATCCTCGAAGTCGATGGCCAGGGCGTCACGCTCGGTCCAGATGCCGACCGGCTTGCCGTCCTCGACCACGATGATGGAGGAACATCGTTGCTCGGCCATCCGGCGGGCGGCGTCCAGCACCGAAGTATCCGGCGAGCAACTGAGTATTTCCCGTTTGACAATCCGCTCGACGGCGTGATCCGAGCCCAAGATCGCTTTTCCCCAAACACAGACCTTTGACTTATTAGTTTCTTTCGCTTTCCGCTTCGATGCAACCTTCGTGTTGAGCACTTACGCACAGATTTGCCGGATCAGGAAAGCTACAGATATTTCCCATAGGTTGCAGATACTGCACCGCAGCGCGCCCCTTGGGGGATGATGTGCGTATTTTCCGCTGCCAGAGGGGGGTGGTGGCGCCGCCGGGGCTCGGCTACAGTGGGCGCGGGCAGGATTGGCGGATGGTGGGCATCATGGGCGATGGCGGCAAGGCAGCCACCGAGATCGTGGACGAGCTTCGACAGGAATTCGTCGATGAAGCCGTGGAAACCTTTCAGAACCTGGACATGGTGCTGGATTCCGGCCGTCACGGCCATCTGCCGGAGGCCGAGGTGGTGGACGCCTTTCGCCGTGCCGCCGTGCGGCTGCGCGGCCCGGCGGGAAATTTCGGCCTGCGCGCCCTGGCGGCGGTGTGCCATCGGCTCGAGGATTACCTGACCCACGCCCCGGCGGCGCTGCCGCCCCGGGTCTGGGACGATCTGCAAACCTATCTGGACCTGATGCTGTCGCTGGTCGAAGGCGGCGATTCCGGCGATGTGGAGGCCGCCGCCCTGGTGCGGTCGCTGCCCGCCCGCCTGGGCTTCGAACTGGGCGACATCCAGGTGCGCAGCGTCGAGGTGCTGCTGGTGATGCCGCACGGCACCCAGACCCGCTATGTGGAGCGCGAGCTTCAGCAATGCGGCTACCGCGTCTCGCTGCTGGAGGACACCATCGAGGCGTTCGCCCATGTGGTGCAATCCAAGCCCGACCTGATCGTGGTGTCGGCGCTGATGCCGCATCTGGACGGCATCGATCTGGCCATCGGGCTGGCCGCCATGCCCAGCACCCGCAACACCCCCATCGCGGTCATCACCTCGCTGGACCCCGACGACGAGCGGCTGGCGCTGCTGCCGCGCCGGATTCCGGTGGTCTACAAGGGCACCACCTTCGGCGACGACCTGTTCAAGGCGCTGGACAGCCTGTTTCTGATCTGACCGCCGACGGCAGGTTTTCCTCCACCAGCCGGGCGAACAGCCGGAACTCCTCGGCGCGCGAGGTGGTGCGGCGCCACACCAGATCGATGGGCCGGGTCGGCGGATCGGTCAGCGGCCGCACGGCGATCTGACGGTCGGCCAGGGCCTCGGCCTCGACATACAGGCCGGGCAGCAGGGTGCAGCCCAGCCCGGTCGCCACCATCTGCCGCAGGGCGTCCAGCGAGGTGGCGCGGAAATCGGGATGCTCGGCCGCACCCACCGCCCGGCACAGCACCAGGCCGGGGTCGCGCAGACCATCGCCCAGTTCCAGCAGGATCAGCTTTTCCCCCGCCAGGTCGGCGGGCTCCAGAACCGTCTTGGCGGCCAGCCGGTGGCCCGGCGGCAGCGCCGCCCACAGCGGTTCGTGGAACAGCGGCGTCACGCTGAGGTGGTTGTCGTCGTGTGGCGCGTGGTGCAGCAGCACCATGTCCAAATCGCCGCGCGCCAGATCGGCCAGCAATTGGGCGCGCGGTTCCTCGCGCAGATACAGTTTCAGGTCGGGATAGCGTTCGCGCATGGCGCCCAGCATGTGCGGCAGCAGATACGGCCCCAGCGTGCGCAACACCCCCAGGCGCAGGGTGCCCGACAACGGCGCCTGGGCGCTGTGGGCCGCCGCCTCCAAATCGGCCACGTCGCGCAGGATGGCCCGCGCCCGTTCCGCCACCTCGCGGCCGGTGGGGGTCAGCAGCACCTTGCGCCGGGTGCGTTCCAGCAGCAGCACGCCCAGATGCTCCTCGAGCTGGGCCACCTGCGCCGACAGCGCCGGTTGCGACAGATGCAGCCGCTCCGCCGCCTTGCGAAAGTGCAGCAGGTCGGCCACG
Source organism: Pseudomonadota bacterium (assembly GCA_023458315.1). GTDB lineage: Bacteria > Pseudomonadota > Alphaproteobacteria > Rhodospirillales > Magnetospirillaceae > Magnetospirillum. The sequence goes on along the minus strand of JAEXAH010000041.1, from coordinate 30,703 downwards.
GCGATCAGGCATTGCATCTGGCGCAGGGTGATCATGGGAGCATTGATAGCTAAATCCTATCATTTGGACAAGAAGCTTCGATTGGCCTTATCACGGAGTACCCCCTAAATTCATATTCAGAACAACGAACCCGGAGACGACCGATGTCGACCCCCCGACCTTCCACCAACGACCCCGCCGGCGCCTATTACCGCGCCGCCCGCGAGACGCCGTTGCTGAGCGGCGAGGAAGAGGCGGAACTGGTTCGCCGCTGGCGCGAGGACGGCGACCACGCCGCCCGCGACCGTCTGATCCAGGCCCATCTGCGTCTGGTGATCAAGACCGCCGGGCAGTTCAAGGGCTACGGCCTGCCCACCGCCGATCTGGTGGCCGAGGGCAATCTGGGCCTGGTCCGCGCCCTGGAGGGCTTCGAGCCCGAACGCAACCTGCGCTTCTCGACCTATGCCCAGTGGTGGGTGCGCGCCGCCATGTTCGAATACGTCCTGCGCTTCTCGACCCCGGTGAATTTCGGCCTGTCGGCGGAACGCAAGAAGCTGTTCTTCAAGCTGCGCGGCCTCAAGTCGCGGCTGACCGGCCCCGAGGGCGGCTCGCTCAGTCAGGCCGAAACCCGGCAGGTGGCCGAGGAACTGGGCGTTCGCGACACCCGCGTCGCCGAGATGGAGCGGTTGCTGACCCAATCGCCGCGCTCGCTGGACGCGCCGGTCGGCGAAAGCGGCACGCCCTATGGCGAGTTGCTGATGGACGACCGCCCCGACGCCGAGGAAATCCTGGGCGAGCGCCAGGAACTGATGTACCGGCGCGAATTGCTGAAAACCGCCTGGGGCGAATTGTCCGAGCGCGAGCGCGACATCGTCGCCCAGCGCACCCTGCGCGACAACCCGCTGCGCCTGGAGGATCTGGCGCAACGCTACAACATCAGCCGCGAGCGCGTCCGCCAGATCGAGGCGGCCGCCCTGGCCAAGCTGAAGACCCTGGTCCGTGCCGCCGAGGCCCGGCTGGTGCCGAAAACCCGGACGGCCTGACCCTCCCGTCCCCATCCCCCCGCGCTCCCTGGCGCGGGGGTCGGCGAGGACGCCGCGGTGGCCCCCTCAGCGTCCTCGCCACTTTTATCATTCCTCGCCCGACAGGGTCAGGCGGCGCCCGGCGCCCAGACCGGCGGCCAGCGCCAGCCCCGCCACCATGACGAACAGCGGCCCGGCGGGCGACCACGACCCGGCGGCCTCGCGCAGCAGACCCAGGGCCATGGGACAGAACGCCGCCAGGGTATAGCCGACGCCTTGCGCCATGCTGGACAATTGCGCCGCCACATGGCCGTCGCGGGACCGCAGCACGATCAACGCCAGCGCCACCGCGAACGACGCCCCCTGGCCGATGCCCAGCACCGCCGCCCACAGCCACACCAGCCAGCCGTCCACCGGCGCGTACAGGCAGCCCAGCAGCCCCGACAGGGTGCAGGCCACCGCCACCGTCACCGCCAGACGCTGGTCGCGGGCACGACCGGCCAGGATGGGCGCCACCAGGGCGGCGGGCAATTGCACCACCACCGAGAACGACACCAGCCATCCGGCGGTGGCGGCATCCAGGCCGCGATCGCGCAGGATGGGGGCCAGCCAGCCGAACACCGCATAGGCCAGCGACGATTGCAGCCCCATGAACAGCGTCACCTGCCATGCCAGCGGGTTGCGCCACAGCCCGCGCACCGGCGGCGGCGGCGCCACCGTCGGGCCGTCGCGGCGCGGCAGCATGGGCGCCCACACCAGGGCGGCACACAAGGCGGGCACCACCCAGGCCCCCAGGGCCAGCGGCCACGCCCCGTCCAGCAGACGGGTCAGCGGCACCATGATACCGGCGGCGAAGGCGGCGCCCCAGCACAGGCACATGGTGAACAGGCCGGTCATCAGGGTGCCGTGGTCGCGGAAATCACGCTTCACCACACCCGGCAGCAGCACCCCGATCACGCCGATGGCGGCGCCGACGATGGCGGTGCCCAGGAACAGCGCCGGGGCCGCGCCCAGGGCGCGCAACGCCAGACCGGCGATCAGCACGCCCATCCAGCCCAGCACCACCCGTTCGGCGCCCCAACGCCGCGCCAGACCGGGGGCCAGCGGCCCGGCCAGCCCCATGCACAACACCGGCAGCATGGTCAGCAGACCGACCAGACCGCCCAGACCGGCATGGTCGGCGCGGATTTCGTTCAGCACCGGCCCGACGCTGGTCAGGGGCGGCCGCAGGTTGCAGGCAACCACCAGGATGGCGACGGCCAGCAGCCAGCGCGGCAGGGCGGGCAGAACGGCGGGCGGCGCGTCCTCGGCGTCGATCAGCAATTCCTCGGCCAATTCGTCACGCGGCGCGGTCATGGCGTCACCAGCAGGTCGTCCAGCGCCGCCAGCAGCGGCCGAAACAGATCGCGCACCGCCGCCGCCGCGCCATCGGCATCGCCACGCCCGATGGCCTCCAGCACCACCCGATGCTGGGCGCCGGTAGGTTCGGGCAGGTCGGCATCGCCGATGCTGTGGCGGATGCTGGTGCGAATGGCGGTGGCGAAATACAGATACAATTCCTCCAGCGCCGTATTGCCCGACGCCGCCACGATGGCGCGATGGAAGGCGAAATCGTGGGTGATATACTCATCTATATGACCGGCGCCAATCAGCCCTTCGCAGCGGTCGCGGATGGCTCGCAACTCGACCAGTTCGGCCTCGGACCGCCGTTGCGCCGCCAGCCGCGCCGCCACTTCCTCAAGCGCGCAACGCACCTCGATGCGGTCGCGCAACGAGGCGCGGCCGATCTTGCGCAGGGTTTCGCCGCCATCGGTGGTGGCCCGCACATAGGTGCCGTCGCCCTGCCGCACCTCCAGCATGCCGGCATGGGCCAGCGAGCGCACCGCCTCGCGCAGTGTGTTGCGGCTGACGCCCAGGCGCCGCACCAGTTCCGCCTCGGGCGGGATACGGCCGCCCACCGGCCAATCCCCGGCGGCAATGGCGGCGCGCAAGGCGTCGGCGGCCTGTTCCACCAGCGAACGACGTTCGATGACGACGGGTTCCATGGGCACCTCTTGGTAAGACCTCCAATCATCCTACCTTTGAGGGCGCAAAAAGAGCAAGGGGCGACACGCCCCCTCTCTCAGCAATATTGCGCTTCCAGCGCGTCAGCAATATTGCGCTTCCAGCGCGTCAACAATATTGCGCTTCCAGCGCGTCGCAGCGGTTCATCCAGCCCTTTTCGAATTGCTGCTGGCTGGGGTCGTTGACCGCCAGTTGTTGCAGGAAGGTCCGGCGGATTTCGATCAGGGCGCGGTTGAGGCCGCCGCCCAGGGCGGCGGCGGCGGCATTGGCGGCGGCGATGGTGGCCGGGCCGATGCCGCCGTCCACACTCAGCGGGCCATGGCCCGTGTCGTTCAACACCTGCTGCAACCATTTCACCGCATGGCCGGGGCCGGAATTGACCGCCGCGTCCAGCATCACCGGCTGGATCAAATCGGGCAATTGATCCAGATGCGGGCCGGTGAAATAGTTCCTGGCATAGATGGCCTTGGCGGTGGCCGGGTCCAGGGCCTGCACCTCGGCGATGGTGGCCGCACGGCCCAGCCAGGCGCCCAGGGTGGCCTGGGTGATGCCGTATTTGGTGGGACCGCCACGATCGGCGGCGTTGTTCACATAGCCGCCCTCGCGGGTCAGGATGTCGTCCAGCATGGAATCGATGTCGGCCATGATGCCCGCCCTTTAGATTGATCAATGCGGATTTGATACACTTAAAACAGGAAAATGCCTAGCCCAGCCGTGCGGCGGGCGCAACCCTGCCGCTCTGCGCCATACACCTCTTTCATACTTTCCGGATGGTTATCCGCCTATAATCGTCAAGGAAGCCCGTGACGGCGGAGGGCGGCATGCAATTCAAATCGGTGGCGGCCTATCTGGAGGCCCTGGGCAAAGACCCGTCGCTGGCCATGATCCCGCTGGGCATGGTGGCGGAATGGAAGGGCATCAGCCGGTCGGCGGTGTCCGAACAGATCAAGAGCGGCCGCCTGGAAGGCATCGTGGTCAAGGGCGGCGACAAGACGTGGCGCGGCGTCAGCCCCCATACCCTGTTCGCCCAGGATCAGGCGCGGGCAAGTCACCAGCGCGACCGCCGCCTGCTGGTGCTGGCAGCCATCGCCGAGGCGGCGGCGGCCGGGCGCCTGCTGACCTATGGCGAGGTCATGCGCCCCGCCGCCATGGCGCCCAGCAACCCGCGCCACCGCGCCGAGATCGGCGCCATCCTGTCGGATCTGTCGCGGGACAGCCTGGGCGGCCAGGGTTTCCTGATTTCGGCACTGGTGGTGCAAAAGACCTCGGGCCGTCCCAATGCCCTGTTCTTCACCCTGGCCCGCGAATTGGGCTGCCTGGGCGAAGACCAGGACGAGACGGCATTCTGGCGCGACCAATGCGGCCGCGCCTTCGCCGCCTACGGCAAATCCGCTAGTTCGGCTTCTTGCTGAGACTGAGCCGCCACGCCACCAGGATGATCACCGCCACCACGGCGACGATGATGGTGCCCAGCGCGTTGACCTGGGGCGACACGCCCAGACGCACCGAGGAAAACACCTCGATGGGCAGGGTGGTGGCGCCGGGGCCGGACACGAATTGCGCCACCACCACGTCGTCCAGCGACAGGGTGAAGGCCAGCAGCCACGCGGCGGCCAGCGATGGCGCGATCACCGGCAGGGTGATGACCAGGAACACCTTGAGCGGCCGCGCGCCCAGGTCCAGCGCCGCTTCCTCCAGGCTTTCGTCCATCTGCGCCAGACGCGAGCGGATCACCACCGTGGCATAGGCCATGCCGACCGTGGTGTGGGCGATGGCGATGGTCGAGAACCCGCGCCCGTCGGGCCAGCCGGTCAATTGCTCCAGCGCCACGAACAGCAGCAGCATGGCCAGGCCCAGGATGATTTCCGGCATGACCAGCGGCGCGGCGATCAGGCCGTTGAACAGCAGCCGCCCCCGGAACTTGCCATAGCGCACCAGCACCACGGCGGCCAGCGTACCCAGCACCAGGGCGGCGGTGGCGCTGGTCGCCGCCACCTTCAGCGACAGCCAGGCCGCTTCCAGGAAGGCGTCGTTGCGGGTCAGCTCGCCATACCACTTGGTCGAGAAGCCGCCCCAGACGTTGACGATGCGCGAGGCGTTGAACGACCACACCACCAGCAGCGCGATGGGCAGGTACAGAAAGGCGTAGCCGAACACCAGGCACGAGGTGAGGAACAGCGACCGCCTCATGCCCGGTCCTCCGGATTGTCCAGCTTGGATTGCCAGCGCTGGAACAGCGCGATCGGCACCGCCAGCGCCGCCAGCATGGCCACCGCCAGCGCCGCCGCCGACGGCCAGTCGCGGTTCAGCGCGAACATGTCCCACAGCGCCTTGCCCAGCATCTGGGTGTCGCCGCCGCCCAACAGGTCGGGGATGACGTATTCGCCCACCGCGGGCACGAACACCAGCAGCGACCCGGCGACGATGCCCGGCACCGACAGCGGCAGCGTCACCGACCAGAAGGCGCGGATGGGACGCGCCCCCAGATCGGCCGCCGCCTCCAGCAAGGTCGGGTCCAGCTTTTCCAGGGTGGCGTACAGCGGCAACACCATGAACGGCAGATAGGAATAGACGATGCCGATATAGACGGCGGCGTCGGTGTTCAGGATCACCAGCGGCTCGGAAATCACCCCCAGCCACATCAGGGCGCCGTTCAGCAGCCCTTCGTCCTTGAGGATGCCCATCCAGGCATAGACGCGGATCAGGAACGACGTCCAGAACGGCAGGATCACCAGCAACAGCAGCGGCGGCCGCCGGTTGGGCGCCGCCCGCGCGATGGCCAGCGCCATGGGATAGCCGATCAACAGGCACAGCAGGGTCGAGAGGCCCGCGATGGTCAGCGACTGGAAATAGGCGCCGACATACAGGCTGTCCTCGAACAGCAGCACGAAATTGTTGAAGGTGGCGCGGAAGGCGACGAAGGCGCCGTCGGCGAATTCCAGCAGCGGTTCATAGGGCGGCACGCCGACGCGGATTTCCGAGATGGAAATCTTGGCGACGATCAGCAGCGGCACCAGGAAGAAGACCAGCAGCCAGACGAAGGGCACGCCCAGGACCGCCCGGCGGCCCCAGGACTGGCGCCAGCTTCCCACCCTCACGGCAACACCACCGCGTTGCCGGGGTGCCAGGACAGCACCACCTCGTCCTCCCAGGTCACGGCCGGTTCGGCGGAATGGCGCAGATTGGCGCTGGTGGCCAGCACGGTCGCGCCGCTCGCCAGCTTGACGTGGTAGATGGAGACGTCGCCCAGATAGGCGATTTCCACCACCTTGCCGCGCAACTGGTTCAGCGCGCCGGGCTGGGCCTCGCGGCTCATGATGATCTTTTCCGGACGGACCATGATGGAAGCCACGGTGCCCGCCGCCAGATCGCCGTCGATGGCCAGCGGCGCGTCGATGCCGTTGGCGCGGAAACGCAGACCGCTTTCGGCCTTTTCCACCACGCCGTCGAAGAAATTGGCGGTGCCGATGAAGTCGGCGACCATGCGGTCGGCGGGATATTCGTAAATCTCGTGCGGGCGGCCCACTTGCAGGATGCGGCCCGCGTCCATCACCGCGATGCGGGTGGACATGGTCATGGCCTCTTCCTGGTCATGCGTGACCATGACGAAGGTGACGCCGACGCTTTCCTGAATGTTGACCAGTTCGAACTGGGTCTGCTCGCGCAGTTTCTTGTCCAGCGCGCTCAGCGGTTCGTCCAGCAGCACCACCTTGGGGCGCTTGACCAGACAGCGGGCCAGGGCGACGCGCTGGCGCTGGCCGCCGGACATCTGGTGCGGCTTGCGCTTGGCGAACTTGCCCATGCGCACCAGTTCCAGCGCCTCGGCGACGCGGGTCTTTATCTCGGCCTTGGGCACGCCGTCCTGCTTGAGGCCGAAGGCGATGTTGTCCTCGACGCTCATGTGCGGGAACAGGGCGTAGGACTGGAACATCATGTTGACCGGGCGCTCGTAGGGCGGCACCCCGGTCATGTCCTCGCCGGCGATCAGGATGCGGCCGTCGGTCGGCGTCTCGAACCCCGCCAGCATGCGCAACAGCGTGGTCTTGCCACAGCCGGACGGGCCGAGGAGGGAGAAGAACTCTCCCTCCTCGATCACCAGATCGACCCCGGCGACCGCCGTGGCGTCACCGAATTGCTTCTTCACACCCTCGATGCGGATGGCGGGCGGCTTGCCGGCCTTGTCCTCGGCCTCGCGGGTCGAACGAACGACGATCGCCACTGTGGGGGTCCTACCTTGTTACTTGGCCGCGCGGAACTTGGCCCAGGCACGGGCGCGGGCGCGGTCATAATCCTTGGGAGCCGGCGGAGCGGCGGTGAACAGCTTGGCCTTGACCTCGGCCGGCGGGAAGATCACCGGGTCGGACTTGATGGCCGGGTCCAGATGGGCGGCCGAGGCCGGAACGGCGTTGGCGTAACCCACTTCGTTGGTGATCTCGGCCACGATGTCGGGGCGCAGGATGAAGTTGATGAAGGCCAGCGCCTCGGCCGGATGCGGCGCGTCGGCGGGGATGGCCATCATGTCGATGTTGACGATGGCGCCTTCCTTGGGGATGGCGATGCCGATGTTCTGCGGCTTCTTGGCTTCCTTGGCCCGCGCCCGCGACTGCACCAGGTCGCCCACATAGCCGTGCGCCAGGCAGATGTCGCCGTTGGCCAGGTCGGCGCGGTACTTTTCCGAATTGACGTAGCGCAGCGACGGACGGATCGGCAACAGGCCGTCCATGGCTTCCTTCAGGCTGTCGGTGGTCTGGGTGTGCGGGTCCTTGCCCTTGTAGGCCAGCCACGCCGGAACCGCCTCGGTCGGGGTGTCGAGCATGGAGACGCCGCAGCCCTTGTACTTGGCGATCTCGGCCGGATCGAACAGGATCTTCCACGAATCGACCGGGGCGTTGGGGTCGATCTTCTTGATCTTGTCGATGTTGAAGGCGATGCCGGTGGCCGACATCATGTAGGGCAGGCCATAGGCGTTGCCCGGATCGACCTTGGACAATTGCGCCAGCACGTCCTTGTCCACGCCCGCGGCGTTGGGGATCTTGCTGAGGTCCAGCTTCTGGAAGATGCCCGCCTTGACCTGCTGGGCGAAGAACGGCGAGGCGGACGGGAACACCACGTCATAACCCGACCGACCGGCCATCAGCTTGGTGTCCAGCACCTCGTTGTCGCCGTAGGTGTCGTACTTGACCTTGATGCCGGTTTCCTTGGTGAACTTCTCCAAGGTGTCCTTGGCGATATAGTCCGACCAGTTGTAGACGTTCAGCACCTTGTCCTCGGCGTGGGCGGCCGAGGCCGCCAGGCCAAGAACGGCGGCGGCGGCGAAGCGGGTCAGGCGAGCGATCATGGGCGTCCCCCGTGCGGTTCATGGGATGGAACGGTCTCGGGGAGCCTCCCAGCCTCCCGACCAAGCGCCGGTATGCCGCCTTGGGGGGACCGTGTCAACAACGACTCGCCCCCCTGTCGAAAGCAGTGTCCGCCCCCCTGCCCGCCCCGGGCGGCGACGGGGGGCGAAGCAGCCACGGCGGCATCGCTTTCACCCAATGAAATCAGGAACTTGACCACATCGTTTCCCAGGCCGGAATCCCCCCGTCCCGCCCCGGCCCGACCGTGAAAAAATGCTGACGGAAGTCGGGGCCGCGCCCTTTGCCACATTCTCGCCACAATCGGCTTTTCAAATCAGACCAATCGATGAATTCGATTCATCCCTCCCCACCACACAGCGAGGCAGACGGATGAAAGTTGGACTGATGGGTTTCGGCCGGACCGGCCGCGCGGTGTCGTCCGTCCTGCTGCAATCGCGCAGGACCAAGCTGCAATGGGTGATGCGCCGCACACGCGGACGACACGACCTGACGGCGCCGGAAATCCTGGGCATCGATTCCGACGAACCCGGGGCCATGCTGTCGGTGCGCGACCTGGACGCCGCCCAGTTGCTGGACCGCCACCCGGTGGACGTGATCGTGGATTTCTCGGGCGCCGAGGGCGTTCATTATTACGGCGCCGAGGCCGCCCGGCGCGGCATCGCCATCGTCAGCGCGGTGTCGTGCTATCCCGACCACACGCTGGCGCTGTTGCGGCGGTTGGCGAAACGCACGCGGGTGCTGCATTCACCCAACATCACCCTGGGCGTCAACTTTCTGATGGTGGCGGCCAAGGTGCTGCAAAGCATCGCGCCGCGCGCCGACATCGAGATCGTCGAAGAGCATTTCAAGACCAAGCCCGAAGTGTCCGGCACCGCCAAGGTGATCGCCACCACCCTGGGCCTGCCCGAAGACGCCATCAAGACCGTGCGGGCGGGCGGCATCGTCGGCGTGCACGAGATCCTGTTCGGCTTTCCCCACCAGACGGTGCGGCTGAAGCACGAATCCATCTCGCGCGAGGCGTTCGGCAGCGGCATCCTGTTCGTCATCGACAACATGCCGCGCCACGGCACCGGACTATATTCGGTCGAGGATCTGATGCTGCCTTATTTCAACCTGGACGGCGCGGGCGCGGCGGCGGCGGCCGTCACACATTGAGCAGCAGGAACTCGCGTTCCCAACTGGACACCACGCGCTGATAGGCGGTCCATTCCTCTTCCTTGACCGCCATGTAGGCGTCGCAGAAATCCTCGCCCAGCACCTCGCGCACGCTGCGGGCGCCCTTCAGCTTCTCCAGGGCGTCGTGCATGTGCCAGGGCAGCGAATGGGCGCGGCTGTAGCCCGAACCGCTGAGCGGCTCGCCGGGATCGACCTTGTTGACCATGCCCAGATAGCCGCAGGCCAGCGACCCGGCGATGGCCAGATAGGGGTTGGCGTCGGCCCCGGCCAGACGGTTTTCCACCCGCCGCGACGCTTGCCCCGATTCCGGCACGCGCAGGCCGACCGTGCGATTGTCGCGCGCCCAATGCAGGTTGATGGGGGCATCGAAATCGGGCACCAGACGGCGGAACGAATTCACGTTGGGCGCGAACATCAGCATCATCTGCGGCAGGTATTTGCGCAGGCCGCCGATGAAGTGGCGGAACATTTCGGTGTCGGAACCATCGTCGTTGGCGAACAGGTTGCGGCCGGTGTCGCGGTCCACGATGTTCTGGTGGATGTGCATGGCGCTGCCCGGCTCGTTCTGCATGGGCTTGGCCATGAAGGTGGCATAGACGCCGCGCCGCAACGCCACCTGACGCACCGTGCGCTTGAACAGGAACACCTGATCGGCCAGTTCCAGGGCGTCGCCGTGGTCGAAATTGACCTCCATCTGGCCGTTGCCCGCCTCGTGCGACAGGGTGTCCACGTCCAGCCGCATGATGTCGGCATAGGCGTAAAGCTGGTCGAACAGCCCTTCGAATTCATTGACCGCATCGACGCCATAGGCCGGGCGGCCCGATTCGGCGCGGCCGGAACGGCCCACCGGCGGTTCCAGCGGATAGTCGCTGTCGGTGTTCTGCTTGACCAGGAAGAATTCCAGTTCCGGCGCCACGATGGGTTGCCAGCCGCGCGCGTGGTAAAGGTCCAGCACCTTTTTCAGCACGGCGCGCGGGCTGATCTCGACCGGGCGGCCGTCCAGATAGGCGCAGTCGCAGATGACGCAGGCGGTGGCTTCGTCCACCCACGGCACCCGGCGGATCGTTTCGGGGTCGGGACGAAGATAGACGTCGCCGTTGGCGACGCTGGTGACATCCTCTTCCGGGTAATCGCCGGTGATGGTCTGGACGAAGATGCTTTCGGGCAGGCGCAGCCCCCGGTTCTCGGCGATGGACACGAACTTCCCGGCGGGCACGATCTTGCCGCGCGCCACGCCGGACATGTCGGGAACCAGGCACTCCACCTCGGACGCGCCGTTGCTCTTGATCCACTCGGAAAACACGCTCATGGGGCCCCTCGGGCGGTTGGAAGCGATGCGAAGGCCATCATCCTGCCGCCGCTCCATGGCGAAAAGAGGGCATGGCGGACATTCCGCATGCAAAACATCCGCAAATCCAATGGCAGTTGTCGCCGCGGCGCGGCAAAAATTCCGGAACGCCTATTGCAATGCCGCCGCGCATGAAGGACATTAGCGCGGTATTCAGCAGACATCGGCGTCAAGGCGACCCATGGGCTTTTCCACGGTCCTGATCATCAGTTTGGCGGCCGGCGTGATCCTGATCGTCGGTGGCGGCCTCATGATGTACATGGCCAACCTGGTCAAGTCCGCCTACGAGATCAAGGTTCAGATCAATTCCGACGTCGAGGACCGCCTGACCAAGATGGGCGAGGACCTGGACAAGAAATCGCGCTGGATCAAGCGCGACCTGCTGGAAGAGATCGAAAAGATCAAGACCGCGCTGCAAACCGACAACACCCGCAAGATCGAGGAAATGACCGGCCCGCTGATCGCCAGGATCGAGGGGTTCGAGGCGCTGCTGCGCAACGAGCGCGCCGAATGGGTCAAGGCCATCGAAACCGACCGCGCCGCCATCGCCGCGCTGGACGCCCGCCTGAAGGTCGCGCCGAAGAAAAAGGAAGAACCGGCCAAGCCCGCCGACCTGTCGGCGCCGCCGGACGGAACGGCGCCGCGCGCCGAACCCGCCGCCCCGGCGGCGGCGGCCCGCAGCAGCGGCCCGGCGCCGGTCGGCGATTTCTTGCAGGAACTGCGCTGATCCCGTCATGCCCGACACCTTCCACCGCCGCCTTGCCCGCCGCCTGATCGCCGGAGGCGTGACCATCGCCAGCCTGTTGGGCGGCGTCGTCGCCTGGCTGGACATGGAACGGGTGGATCAGGCCATCGTCGCCATGGGCGCCGCCGAGGCGCGGCGCGAGGCCCCGGCCATGCCCGCCGACCTGAACGGCCTGAGCCAGGAACAGCGCGACGTCTTCGACCGGGAACTGGAAGCCTTTATCGCCAAGCGCGCGGAACTCAACGGCGACCATTTCGTCATCGCCGAGGTCTACGACCTCAACCATCGCGCCGTGGCCGACGCCGTCGCCCAGGATCTGGACGAGGTCGAGGACGCCATCGACCTGTCGGTGCACCATTTCCCGCCGCCCGGCGAAACCTGGTACGACAAGCATCTGATCAAGGGCCACGCCTATTTGCAGATGGTGATCCCGCTGGTCGCCGCCGACGGCCATCAGGTCGGCTGGTTCGAGGGCGTCTACCGCATCCCGCGCGAAACCATGATCCAGGTGCTGACCGGCGGCTTGCGCGCGACCTTGCTGGTGGTGGTGGCGGTGCTGGCGACCACGGCCTTGTTCTATCCGCTGATGTCGTCACTGAACGCCCGGCTGATGGCCCGCTCACGCGATCTGCTGCGCGCCAATCTGGGCACGCTGGAGGCGCTGGGCAGCGCCATCGCCAAGCGCGACAGCGACACCAACGCCCACAATTACCGCGTCACCCTGTATTCGGTACGACTGGCCGAGGCCGCCGGACTGGCGGCCGAGCGCATCCGCGCGCTGATCCTGGGCGCCTTTCTGCACGATGTGGGCAAGATCGCCATTCCCGACCGGGTGCTGCTGAAGCCGGGCAAGCTGGACGACGACGAATTCGCCGTCATGCGCACCCATGTCCAGCACGGACTGGACATCGTCACCCGTTTCCACTGGCTGCAACAGGCGGCCGAAGTGGTGGGCGGCCATCATGAAAAGGTGGACGGCAGCGGCTATCCCGCCGGATTGTCGGGCCAGGACATCCCGCTCAACGCCCGCATCTTCGCCATCGCCGACGTGTTCGACGCCCTGACCTCGCGCCGTCCGTACAAGGAGCCGTTCCCGCTGGACCGCGCCCTGGCCATCATGACGGAAGGCGCCGGAAAGCATTTCGACGCCACGCTGGTCGAACGCTTCGTGGCGCTGGCCCCCGCCCTGCACGCCCATCTGGGCGGCCGCGAGGATGACGGCCTGCTGGAAGAATTGCGGCAGGTGGCCGATTTCTATTTCGGCTACGTCACTCTGGATTGACCGGCCCGTCGTTTTTCTCGGCGGGCGCGGCGGCAGGCGCCCGGCGCGGCGGGCGGTTCTTTTCCTCGTTGGAAAAGCGGAAGCGCCCGGCCAGCACACAGCCCTTCATGCCCGGATCGCACGGCCGATCGGCCACGCGCGAGCACAGACCCTGAACCTCGTGCACACAACCCCAACCGCTCATGGCGCACCTCCTGTCCTGAATATTAGCAAATACAAAGGTATTCAGCAAGGCGCCACCCCTGTGCGCAATCCCGTCGCCGGGGGTGAAAATCTGCGTGCGTCCAAGGGCGGCCTTGGTGCACAGTGGAGCTACCACCCACGTCACGAGGTTGTCCGGTCCATGTCCCCCCGTCCCGAACCGACCTGGCGGACCCCCGGCGGCGAGCCGGTCAGTTGCCTGGAAAAGATCAAGGTTCTGGCGCAGAACCTGAGCGAATTCGAGGAAATGGCGCAAGACATCCTGGAGGACGCCGCCCTGATGGGCTGTGACGTCGAGCAAGTGCGCGCCGTGCTGGGCGAGCGGTTGCAGCATTTGCGCATACGGTATGCGGATGCAAAGTAACCCGCTTGTGAACGGCCAGAAAACCACACCCAAAGTTTCATGGCATTCTACAGGTTGTCATTGACCTGACTGCTTGCGATGTCGATATTGTTTTCAAGGAACGGGGAACACCCCAAGAAAAATAACACTATTCAAAGTTGATGGCTGCCGCCAGGGAGGGCACATGCCGCTGCAAATGGGCGACACGACCCATGAGGCCACCAAGGCCGACGAATTCGCCACCGAGGTCCTGGAAAAGATCGAGACGCTGAGCCTGGAGGTGGCCGACATCGCGGGCACCATCGACGGCCTGGCCAAATTCGTGCGGCATCAGGAAGACCTGTTCGCCCACCTGAAAAGCATCGCCCACACCATGGCCGAGGCCATCCGCAGCATCGACGCGGCAGGCCAGGAAACCCGCGACGTCACCGCCCAGGCCGGGCGGCAATCGGGGGAATCGCTGCGCACCATCGACGCGGCGCTGGCCGACATCAACCGGCTGGTGGGATCGGTGCAGGGCATCGAACAACGGCTGGAGGAACTGGAAGGCGCGCTGGGCGAGGTCAGCACGCGGTCGCGCGACATCCAGAAGATCGCCCGCCAGACCAACCTGCTGGCCCTGAACGCCACCATCGAAGCGGCCCGCGCGGGCGAGGCGGGCAAGGGCTTCGCCGTGGTCGCCAACGAGGTCAAGGGGCTGGCGCGGCAGACCGGCGACGTCACCGCGGGCATCGACCAGACGGTGGACAAGCTGACCGGGTCCGTCACCGATCTGATCGACACCTCGACCGACACCCTGAAGATGGCCGATTCGGTCAATGCGGGCGTCGGCGTCATCAACCACGCGGTGGCGGTGTTCGGCGACGCCATCGGCACGGTGGAATCGCGGGTCGGCGACATCTCGGCCGCCGCCAGCACCTCGCTCAGCCAATGCGGCGACGTCATCACCGAAATCGACAAATTCTTCGACGGCATTTCCATGACCAGCGCCTCGCTGCGCCGGGCCGACGAACGCATCGTGTCGCTGCTGGACCTGTCCGAGGATCTGATGGGCTTCATCGCCGCCTCGGGCTTCCGCACCGGCGACACCCAATTCATCGAACTGGCCCAGTCCAACGCCGCCCGCATCACCCAGATCTTCGCCAAGGCGGTGGAAGGCAACCGCCTGAGCATGGCCGACCTGTTCGACGAGAAATACCAGCCCATTCCCGGCAGCAACCCGGAACAGCACATGACCCGCTTCACCGCCTTCACCGATCAGGTGCTGCCGGACATCCAGGAAGCGGTGCTGGCGGTGGACAGCCGCATCACCTTTTGCTGCGCGGTGGACCGCAACGGCTATCTGCCGACCCACAACCGCAAATTCTCGCAGCCGCAGGGCCGCGATCCGGTGTGGAACAATGCCAATTGCCGCAACCGCCGCATCTTCAACGACCGCACCGGCCTGAACGCCGGGCGCAACACCCAGCCCTTCCTGTTGCAGACCTATCGCCGCGACATGGGCGGCGGCCAGTATGTGATGATGAAGGACATTTCCGCCCCCATCACGGTGCAAGGCCGCCACTGGGGCGGCCTGCGCATCGGCTATCGAATCTGAGGGGCTATCGGATCTGAAGACAGGCCGCCGCGTCAGGAAAACGCGGCGGCGATGGCCGCCTTCAACGGCTCGGCCTGGATGGGCTTGTGCAGGAAGGTCAGGTGGCGGCGCTGGCCCTCGGCCAATTCCGCCTTGCCGGTTTCGCCGGTCAGGATGATGGCGGGCACGGCGCGCCCCAGATGCTCGCGCACTTTCTCAACCACCTCGAAACCGGTCAGCCCGGCGCGCAGGCGCAGGTCGGACAGGATCAGTTCGGGCGTACCGCCCTGCAACCGGTCCAGCACCTGGGGCATGTCCTCGGCCGGAAGCACCTCCATGCCCCAGGTTTCCAGGATCATCTGCAACCCCATCAGGACCATGGGGTCGTCCTCGACCACCAGGATGGTCCGCTTCGTCACCGACATGTCGCCGCCCCATGGCTATAACCGCACGCGTGAACCGGGTATTCACCGTGCGGCAATGATACCAAGAATACAGAACCTAAGTCAGTACGGGAATCGCCCTTGACGATACTTGTCGCGGCAAAGGTATGGTAGCGCATGCGCACCGTCATCCGCCCCTCGACCGAAGCCGATCTGCCCGCGATCGCCGCCATCTACGGCCACCATGTGCTGACCGGGACCGCCACCTTCGAACTGGTGCCGCCCAGTGTCGCGGAACTGGCCGCGCGCCGCGCCGCCATCCTGGGGCACGGGCTGCCGTGGCTGGTGGCCGAGCGGGACGGCGCCGTGGCCGGTTACGCCTATGCCGGGCCGTACCGCGCCCGCCCGGCCTATGACTGGACGGTCGAGGATTCCATCTACATCCATCCCGACCACACCGGACAGGGGTTGGGCCGCGCCCTGCTGGAACCGCTGATCGAGCAGGCGGCGACCCGTGGCTGTCGGCAGATGGTGGCGGTGATCGGCGGCGGCGACGCCAATCCCGGTTCGGTCGGCGTGCATCGCGCCTGCGGCTTCCATCGCGTCGGCGTGCTGGCGGCGGTGGGGTGGAAATTCGGCCGCTGGGTGGATTGCCTGCTGATGCAGCGCGCCCTTGGCCCCGGCGCCGCCGAGCCCGTGAATCCCTGAAGACCAGCCATGCGCACACCCCTGGCATTGCCCGGGGGCAATGCGCATATCATAGGGACGTCGGCCACCATCCGAAGGAGGATGACCATGCGCCGCCTGATCCTGTCCGCCACAGCCGCGATGATCGTCCTGGCCGCCGCCCTTCCGGCGCGCGGCGGCGACGCCGCCCCCTACGCCCCCAATTGGGCCGTCGCCCTGAAGGGGGGAATCTGGCAAAGCGACGTCAAGGGCGTCGATGCCGCCCCCGCCTATGGCGCCGAGATCTCGGTGGACGACCCGTTCGTCGAGCCGGTGATCGGCAAGCTGCGCCACATGCTGTCCTACAACCACGCCGACCATGACGGGCTGGAACTGAACACGGTGGAATGGAACGCCCATTGGGTGTTCGAAACCGCCAACGGCTTCTGGCTGGGGGCCGGTCCCGGCATCGGCTATGTGTGGGCCGACGGCCGCGACGTGGACGACAGTCCGGCGGTGCAGTTCGGCATGTCCTCGACCTATGTGCTGGGCCATGCCCTGCTGGGCTTTGAAAGCCGCTATCAGTGGACATCGGGCGATTCCACCGACAACTGGCTGACCATGATGAAGATCGGGTATCAGTTCTGAACCGTTGATACCTGATTCAAGGGCTGCGGATTAGGTGAGCACCGCAGCCCTTGACCATACTCAAATACCATATCAGCCAGCTTGGTTATTCTCCACCCCAGCACCAATCCGGAGAAGACCATGAGCAAGACCGCCACCTATCGCCAGCACCACGAGGAACTGCGCGCCATCGCCGCCCGCATCGACGCCGTTCTGGATCTGGACGCCATCACCGTTTCCCCGGACGAGGCGGCGGCGGTGGTGCGCGACCTGTTCGGCAAGTTCTCGGTGCATCTGGCCATCGAGGACAAAAGCCTGTACCCGCGCGCCAAGGCCGCCGGGAACCCGCGCCTGCTGGCGGTGGCCAGCCGCTTCGAGGCCGAGATGGGCGACCTGGGCAAACGCTTCGACGCCTATCGCCAAAGCTGGCCCGGACCGCTGGCCATCGGCCGCGACCCCGCCCGCTTCGCCCGTGAAACCCGCGCGGTGCTGGCCGCCCTGCGCGAGCGGGTGGGACGCGAGGAAACCGAATTGTACGATCTGATCGACGCCGCTTGAGCATTGGCGCGGGCGGCGGCATCATCCCGCCCCATGATCATCCGCCGTCTGCTGCCGCTGCCGCTTCTTGCCGCCCTGTCCCTGCCCTGCGCCGCCGCCGAGCCGCCCGCCACCCTGGTGGTGGACGCCGCCAGCGGCGCCGTGCTGGTGGAAAACCGCGGCGGCCAGCCCCGCCACCCGGCGTCGCTGACCAAGATGATGACCCTGTACGTGGCGTTCCAGGCCCTGGCCGAAGGCGGCCTGTCGTCCGAAGGCCGCATCGGCGTGTCGGAACGGGCGGCCGGCCAGGGCGGTTCGGTGCTGGGATTGCGGGCGGGCGACACCATCGCGGTGGCCGACGCCCTGCGCGCCATCGTCGCCCGCTCGGCCAACGACGCCGCCGTGGCCCTGGCCGAAGCGGTGGCCGGAACCGAGGACGCCTTCGCCGCCCGCATGACCGCCCAGGCCCGCCGCCTGGGCATGACCGCCACCAGCTTCGCCAACGCCACCGGCCTGACCGCGCCCGGCCATCTGTCCACCGCCCGCGACATGGCGGTGCTGGCCCTGGCGCTGCGCCGCGACTTTCCCCAGCATTGGGGATTGTTCGCCACCCGCGCCATGACCTGGAAAAAGGCGCAATTGCCCAGCGTCAACGGCTTCCTGGGCAATTATCCCGGCGCCGAGGGGCTGAAGACCGGCTTCACCTGTCCGGCCGGTTATAATCTGGGGGCGGCGGCCAGCCATGGCGGCCGCCGCGCCATCGCCGTGGTGATGGGCGCCGACGGCAAGGACCAGCGCGCCGCCCTGGCCGCCCGCCTGATGAACGCCGCCTGGACCGCGCAAGGTGGCCGCGCCATCGCCGAGCTTGCCAACATCCCCGGCCCGGCGCCCGACCTGTCGCGCGACACCTGCGGCGGCGGCGTCCCCGGCGAATCCGGCCTGTCCGCCCCCGCCTTGCCCCAGGGCTGGGCGCTGGAAGTGGCATTCGGCCGCGACCCCGCCGTGGTCCGCCGCCAATTGGCGGCCATGGCCCGACAGTTGCGGCCGACACTGGGCAGCGGCGTGGCGGTGGTGGTGACGCGGCCGTTCAACGGCGGCCTGCGCTATCGCGGCCTGCTGGCCGGACTGAAGCAGGAACGGGCGGTTCCCGTCTGTCTGGCCCTGCGCCAGCAGGACGAGGAAAGTTGTCTAGTGCTGACCCCGGCCATGGTCGAAGGCGCCCGCGAGGAAGAACTGCGCTGGCGCATGCTCTCGGCGCGTTAGCGGCCCTCGGATTCCTCGGCCGCCAGTTCCTCTTCTTCCATCTTGCGGCCGCCGGCCAGCAGGAAGACCAGACCGCCGGGCAACGCCGTCAGCATGGTGACGATGCCGAACAGGATGGACAGCACCAGCGCCGAATCGTGCGACACGCCGACAAAGGCGAAGGCCGTCACCATGGCCGTCTCGCGCACGCCCCAGCCCGCGATGGAAATGGGCAGGGTCATGATCAGGATCACCGGCGGCACCAACACCAGACAATCCAGCACGTGCACGTCCAGCCCCAGGGCGATGGCCAGCACATAGGCCACCAGCGACAAATTCACATGGCCGATCAGGGCGACCAGGATGGTGATCAGGCTGAAGCCGGGGTGAAAGAACAGCTTGCGGGTATCGACCGCCAGCACCGCCAGACCACGGACCAGCCGCCAGCGATGCATGTTCTCGGGCAGGCGGTCCAGCACCGCCAGCACCAGGATGCCGATGACGCACACCGCCAGCAGCATGGGGAACACCCAGGCGCCGGGCAAATCGGGCAGGCGCAGCATCAGGATGGGCTGGCACAGGCAGACCAGCAGCACCAGGGCGAAGACGGTGACGGCGCGTTCCAGCGCCACCGAATTGACGGCGGTGGCCAGGGTCAGGCCGTTGCGGCGGGCGAACCACATGCGCACCGCGTCGCCGCCCACCGCGCCGGGCAGCACGATCGAGAAGAAGACGCCGATGTAATAGACCGACAGGGTTTGCAGCCAGTGGAAGGCCGCCGACAGCGCCCGCAGCACCAGCGCCCAGCGCACGGCACCCAGCACGATCTGCGCCGTCATCAGCACCACCGCCAGCAGCGCCAGCCAGCCGTCCATTTCCTTGGCCTGGGCCCAGGCGGCGGCGGGATCGACCTTGGACAACACCCAGGCGATCAGCCCGAAGGAAATTCCGCCCTTGAGCACCCAGGGCAACCAGCGCTTGATCATGACGGACGAACCGGCCTCGACTGCGAACAGGGGCCGAGCATTATCACACTTGTCCCACGGTGGATAGCCGCACCGGCTGGCGCTTGCGCCCCCAGGTTCCCGGCCGCGCCTCGAACCGCCCGGCAAGGACGGTGCCGCAATCGGGGCAATGGCCGTCGGCGGTCAGCCGCCACGCCGTCAACTCGTACCAGTCGCGGCCGATCAGCAACCCGCCGCAGCCGGGGCACCAGGTGGAGCCGCCCCGGGGATCATGGACGTTGCCGGTATAGACATGATGCAGCCCGGCGGCACGGGCGATGTCGCGCGCCCGGCCCAGGGTGGCGGGCGGGGTCGGCGGCAGGTCGCGCATGCGCCAGTCGGGATGAAAGGCGGAAAAGTGCAGCGGCACGTCCAGCCCCAGTTCCGCCGCCACCCAGGCCGACAATTCCGCCAGTTCGGCATCGGAATCGTTCTGGCCGGGGATCAGCAGGGTGGTGATCTCGGTCCATACCTGGGTTTCGCGGCACAGATAGCGCAGGGTGTCCTTGACCGCCTCCAGATGGCCGCCGCACAGATCGTGATAGAAATCCTCGGTGAAGGCTTTCAAATCCACATTGGCGGCGTCCATATGGGCGAAGAACTCGCGCCGCGCCTCGGGCGCCACATAGCCCGCCGTCACCGCCACCGTCTTCAGCCCGCGCGCCCGGCAGGCCCGTGCCGTGTCCACGGCATATTCCAGAAAGATCACCGGGTCGTTATAGGTGAAGGCCACCGAGCGGCACCCCAGCCGTACCGCCGCCTCGGCGATGGCATCGGGGCTGGCGGCATCGTTCAGGCGGTCGATCTCGCGCGCTTTCGAGATATCCCAGTTCTGGCAGAACTTGCAGGTCAGGTTGCAGCCCGCCGTGCCGAAGGACAGGATGGGCGTGCCGGGCAGGAAGTGATTGAGCGGCTTTTTCTCCACCGGATCGACGCAGAACCCGGACGAACGGCCATAAGTGGTCAACACCAAGCCATCCCCCACCCGCGCCCGCACGAAGCACAGGCCGCGCTGGCCGTCATGCAGCTTGCAGAAGCGCGGACACACGTCGCATTGCAGGCGGCCGTCGTCGAGACGATGCCAGTGGCGGGCGGGAAAATGCGAGCCTTGCACCTGTTCCATGCCCGTCATGCTACACTCAACCGCGTCCATGCCGCAGGGAGATTTCACCATGACCGCGCTTCGCCCCGCCGCCGTCGCGGGCATGTTCTATCCCGCCGACGCGACCGAACTGTCGCGGCAAATCGCCGCCTTCCTGGCCGAAGCGCCGCCCGCCGATCCCGCCGCGCCGCTGCCCAAGGTGCTGATCGCCCCCCATGCCGGATACATCTATTCCGGCCCGGTGGCCGCCCATGCCTATGCCCTGCTGACCCCGGCGCGCGGCCGCATCAGCCGCGTGGTGCTGATGGGGCCAAGTCACCGCGTCGCCTTTCGCGGCATCGCCACCTGCGGCGCCGATGGCTATGCCACGCCGCTGGGAGCAATTGCCATCGACCGCGAGGCGGTGACGCGCCTGCTGACCCTGCCCATGGTCGGCGAATTGGACAAGGCCCACGCCGCCGAGCATTCGCTGGAGGTGCACCTGCCGTTCCTGCAAGCGGTGCTGGGCGATTTCCAACTGGTGCCGCTGGTGGCGGGCGAGACGCCGCGCGACGTGGTCGCCGCCGTGCTGGACGCGGTGTGGGGCGGGCCGGAAACCCTGATCGTCATCTCCACCGATCTGTCGCACTACCTGGATTACGACACCTGCCAAAGCACCGATGCCGCCACCGTCGCCGCCATCGAACGGCTGGAGCCCGAGGCCATCGGTGGCGACCGCGCCTGCGGCCGGGTGCCGGTGGGCGGTGCCCTGCTGATTGCCAAACGGCGCGGCATGCGCATCCGCACCCTGGACGTGCGCAATTCCGGCGACACCGCCGGGCCGCGCGACAAGGTGGTGGGCTATGGCGCCTGGGCGCTGTACGAACCCGAAACCGCCGCCCTGCCCGGCCCGCGCCTGATCGAGCTGGCCTGGGCCGCCATCCGCGCCGGGCTGGCGGGAAATCCGCCGCCAAAGGCCGAAGACGCGGCACTGGCGCGGCCCGGCGCCTGCTTCGTCACCTTGAAGCGCCGGGGCCAGTTGCGCGGCTGCATCGGCTCGCCGCTGGCATGGCGCACTCTGGGCGAGGATGTGGTGGACAATGCCGCCAAGGCGGCCTTTGGCGACCCGCGCTTTCCGCCGCTGACCGCGCCGGAACTGGACGGCCTGAGTCTGTCGGTGTCGGTGCTGACGCCGCCGGTGCCCATGCGCTTTGCCTCGGAACTGGATCTGCTGAGCCAGCTTCGCCCCGGCATCGACGGTCTGATCATCGAGGATGGCGGCCACCGCGCCCTGTTCCTGCCCTCGGTATGGGAGCAACTGCCCGACCCGGCTCAATTCCTGGCCCATCTCAAGGCCAAGGCGGGCATGCGGGTCGATCACTGGTCCAACAAGTTCAAGGCCAGCCGCTTCGAGGCAATGGAGGTGAAGTAGGGAGGTGAAGTAGACGGCGGCGCGCCGCAAGGTCTATGGTGCTGGCCCCGTCCCTGTCCGAGGCCAGAATGACCGTCACTCCCGCCGCCCTGCTGCCTGAACTGGAACGTCTGGCCCGTGTGGCCGGTGCCGCCATCATGGAAGTCTACGCCACCGATTTCGCGGTCGAGCGCAAGGGCGACGATTCGCCGGTGACGGAAGCCGACCAGAAGGCCGAGGCGCTGATCCTGCCCGGCCTGCGCGCCCTGACGCCCCATATTCCCATCGTCGCCGAGGAAGAGGCCGCCGCCGGGCGCATCCCCGATGTCGGCAGCACCTTCTGGCTGGTCGACCCGCTGGACGGCACCAAGGAATTCGTCAAGAAGAACGGCGAGTTCACCGTCAATATCGGCCTGATCTTGGACGGCGTCCCGGCGGCGGGCGTGGTCTTCGCCCCGGCACTGGACGTGCTGTGGAGCGGCGCGGGCGGCATGGCCTGGCGCGAGGATGCCCAGGGCCGCACCGCCATTTCCTGCCGCCCGGTGCCCGGCAAGGGCGCGGTGGTGCTGGATTCCCGCTCGCACCGCGCGCCGGAACGGCTGGAGGCCTTCCTGGCCGCCCTGCCCGGCGCCCGGCTGGAAAACGCCGGGTCCAGCCTGAAATTCTGCAAGGTGGCCGATGGCTCCGCCGATTTCTATCCGCGCTTCGGCCCGACCAGCGAATGGGACACCGCCGCCGGTCACGCCGTGCTGCGCGCGGCGGGCGGCGAAGTGGTGGATTGGGACTTCCGCCCGCTGGCCTATGGCAAACCCAAATTCCTCAACGGCGATTTCCTGGCGCGGGCGCGGTAGGGATGGTGAAATCCAGCCGTAACACGGATGAACATGGATAGGCACGGATGGGCGCGGATGGCCTTCCTATCCTTCCGCCATCGTCGTGCCTGCCGGAAAAGAGGCTTGATCATCCGTGCTTATCCGTGCCCATTCGCGTTCATCCGTGTTACGGCTGGACCGTTCCATCCCCTGATGCTCGAACATACTGCCCCGATGCCATGACCACCCTGCCCGACACCGTCCATATGGAAACCGCCACCCCCGCCGCCATCGCCCAAGGGGGGGCGTTGCTGCGCGACGGGCGGCTGGTGGCGTTCCCCACCGAGACCGTTTACGGCCTGGGGGCCGACGCCACCAACGACCGCGCCGTCGCCGCCATCTTCCAGGCCAAGGGCCGTCCCAGCTTCAACCCGCTGATCGTCCATGTGGCCGACCCGGCCGATCTGGAGCGGCTGGTGCACGTCACCCATACCGCCCGCGCCATCATCGCCCGCTTTTGGCCGGGGCCGCTGACCCTGGTGTTGCCGCGCCGCGCCGATTCCCCCATCTCGCTTCTGGCCTCGGCCGGGCTGGACACCATCGCCGTGCGCCTGCCCGACCATCCGGTGGCCCGCGCGGTCATCGCCGCCTCGGGCCGTCCCATCGCCGCGCCCAGCGCCAACCGTTCCGGCGCCGTCAGCCCGACCCTGGCCGAGCATGTGGCGGAAAGCCTGGGGGCGCGGGTCGGCCTGATCCTCGACGGCGGACCGTGCCGGGTGGGCGTGGAATCCACCGTGCTGGACCTGTCGGGCGACGAACCGGCGCTGTTGCGCCCCGGCGGGGTTGCGGTCGAGGCGCTGGAGGAAGCGCTGGGCCGCCGTCTGGTGCGTCCCACCGACCACGCCGACGCGCCGAAAAGCCCCGGCATGCTGGAAAGCCATTACGCGCCGGGCCTGCCGGTGCGGCTGAACGTCACCCAACCGGCGCCGGGCGAGGCCTATTTGGGCCTGGGCGCCGTGGCCTGCACCGCCAATCTGTCGCCCAATGGCGATCTGGAGGAAGCGGCGGCCAATCTGTTCGCCCAATTGCGCGCCCTCGACCGTCCCGAGTTCACCGCCATCGCCGTGGCGCCGATCCCCGATCACGGTTTGGGCCTGGCCATCAACGACCGTCTGAAGCGGGCGGCAGCCCCCAGGAAACCGGCATGATCCCCGATTTCGCCGCCATCATCGGCGCCGCCAACGTGCTGACCGGGGCCGACCGCGCCCCCTATCTGGAGGAACAGCGCGGCCTGTACCAGGGCGACGCCCTGGCGGTGCTGCGCCCCGGCAGCACGGACGAGGTCGCGGCTGTGGTGCGCGCCTGCGCCCAGGCGGGCATCGCCATGGTGCCGCAGGGCGGCAACACCGGGCTGTGCGGCGGCGCGGTATCCGGTCCGGGCAGTGTGGTGATCTCGACCGAGCGGCTGACCCGCATCCGCGCCCTCGACCCGGTCAATTACACCCTGATCGCCGAGGCCGGTTGCGTGCTCGCCAATTTGCAGACCGCCGCCGAGGAACAGAATTGCCTGTTCCCGCTGTCGCTGGCCGCCGAGGGCTCGTGCCGCATCGGCGGCAACGTCTCGACCAATGCGGGCGGCGTCAACGTGCTGCGCTATGGCAACACCCGCGATCTGGTGCTGGGGCTGGAAGTGGTGCTGCCCGACGGTCAGGTGTGGAACGGCCTGCGGCCGTTGCGCAAGGACAACACCGGCTACGACCTCAAGAATTTGTTCGTGGGGGCCGAGGGCACGCTGGGCATCGTCACCGCCTGCGCGCTGAAGCTGTTCCCGCGCCCGCGCGAGATGGCGACCGCCATGGTCGCCCTGCCCGACCCCGCCGCCGCCCTCTCCATCCTGGCCGCCGCCCGCGCCGCCTCGGGCGATGCGGTGACGGCGTGCGAACTGATCCCGCGCATCGGCGTGGAATTGTGCGTCCGCCACGTCGCGGGCGCCCGCGACCCGTTCGACGCGCCGCACCCCTGGGTGCTGCTGATCGAATTGTCGTCGTCGCGGCCCGGCGGCCTGCGCGAAGCGCTGGAAAGCGTGCTGGAAACGGCGCTTGAGGACGGCAGCGCCCTGGATGCGGTGCTGGCGGAATCCGGCGAGCAGCGCAAGGCACTGTGGCGCATCCGCGAAGGCGTGCCCGAGGCGCAACGCAAGGAAGGCGGCTCCATCAAGCATGACGTCGCCGTCGCCACCTCGCGCGTGCCGGAAATGCTGGAACGCTGCATTACGGCGGTCGAGGCCGCCATGCCCGGCGTTCGGGTGGTGGCGTTCGGCCATCTGGGCGACGGCAACATCCATTTCAACCTGACCCAGCCGGTCGGCGCCGACAAACAGGCGTTCCTGGATGCGTGGCAGGACATGAACCGCATCGTCCACGACATCGTCGCCGACATGGGCGGCAGCGTCTCGGCCGAACACGGTATCGGTCTGTTGAAGATCGAGGAAATGGCCCGCTACAAATCGCCGGTGGAACTGGACCTGATGCACCGCATCAAGACCGCCATCGACCCCCAGGGCCTGATGAATCCCGGCAAGGTGTTGCCGCCGCTGTGAAAAGGAATCCCCCCCGGCTCGCGCCGGAGGGGGCTAGCATGTTGATTCATGATCCTGCGATTGGAAAACCAACGTAAGTCGATTTACCAACTTACCGTGGTTTCCCCACCGACTCCCGCAACCAAAATGCGGAAGCCACCCCGGCCTGTCAAGGGAGAGTTCGCTCTCTTCCGTCACTCCCGCGCAAGCGGGAGTCCATGGCGGCCACCACATCCATTATCGGCCTTGCGGCACCATGGATTCCCGCTTGCGCGGGAATGACGCCTTGGTGTGGGGAAGCCGGTGGGGAAACCACGGCAACAACATCCGGCTCTCGTCGAGATGGGTCTTTTAACAGATCGAAGCGTATAGCCGATAGGCCCTATTGACCTCAGGCCGCCCCGTCACTACGTTGTACTAACAACATCCTTTAAAAAAAACTTCGGCCGCGCCGGGTTAGGAGCACCCCATGTGGCAAACCGCCATAATAGTTTTCGGAGGTGGGGCCTTGCGCCCCACCACCTTAAATATATGCTGGTATCCAGCAAAACAAAGAGTAGCAGCAAAAGGAAACTGGCATGGCGGGGGAAGTTTCCCTGGGTCTCGACCTGGGCATCGGATCGTGCGGTTGGGCCTTGGTGACCGAGGAATCGCTGGTGGCGTTGGGGACGCGCACCTTCGACGTGCCGGAAACCGACAAGGAACGCACTCCCACCAACCAGTTGCGCCGGGTGGCGCGGGGCATGCGGCGGGTGATCCGGCGGCGGCGGCAGCGTATGAACGACATCCGCGCGCTGCTGCACCGCCACGGCCTGCTGACGGATGAATGCAAATCCGCTTTGGCCGACCGGCTGGACCCGTGGCTGTTGCGGGCCGAGGGGCTGGACCGCCGCCTGTCGCCGCGCGAACTGGCGCTGGCCCTGGGCCACATCGCCAAGCATCGCGGCTTCAAATCCAATTCCAAACGCGACCGTGGCGCCAACGCCCCCGACGAATCCAGCAAGATGCTGGCCGCCGCCGCCAAACTGCGCGAGAAGGAAGGGGCGTGGCGCAGCGTCGCCGAAACCTTCCTCAACGACCCGGAACTTCAGGGCCGCCGCCGCAACCGCGACGGCCTTTATGACCGCTCGGTGCTGCGCGAGGATCTGGAGCGCGAGGTGCACACCCTGCTGCGCGCCCAGCGCGCCCTGGGCAACGCCCATGCCAGCGAGACGCTGGAAGCGGATTTCGTCGAGATCGCCTTTTTCCAGCGACCGCTGGCCGATTCCGAGGACAAGGTCGGGTTCTGCCCGCTGGAGCCCGCCGAGAAACGCGCCGCCCGCCCGTCGCCATCGTTCGAGATGTTCCGCCTGCTGGCCCGGTTGACCAGCCTGCGCATCGACGGCGCGCCGTTGACCGCCGAGCAGATCGCCGCCGCCACCCGTGATTTCGGCCACCAGCAGGGCATCACCTTCGCCCGCCTGCGCAAGCTGCTGGCCCTTGCGCCCACCGCCCGCTTCGACGGCACCGCGCCCGAGGACGAGGGCAAGCGCGACGTGGTCGCCCGCTCGGGCAAGGCCATGCCGGGCAGCGCCGCCTTGTTCAAGGTGCTGGGCGAGGCGGGATGGGACAGCCTGCGCAAACGCCCGGACATTCTGGACCGGGTGGCGGCGGTGCTGACCTTCCGCGAGGATGTGGACAGCATCCGCGCCGGATTGGCGGAACTGGCCCTGGACGCCCCCATCCTGGACGTGCTGATGGCGGGTGTCGCCGCTGGCGCCTTCGCCGCCTTTCGCGGCGCCGGGCATATCTCGGCCAAGGCTTGCCGCGCCCTGCATGAACATCTGGCTCGGGGCGAGGTCTATTCCAAGGCCTGTACCGCCGCCGGGTACACCCATTCGAACCAGCCGGAAACCGACCTGGACAGCATCGCCAACCCGGTAGCACGCAAGGCGCTGGGCGAGGCGCTGAAGCAGGTCAACGCCATCATCCGCGCCCACGGCAGGCCCGCCGCCATCCATGTGGAACTGGCCCGCGAGGTCGGCAAGAGCGCCGAGGAACGGGCCGAGATCGAACGCGGCATCGAGAAGCGCAACCGGCAAAAGGACAAGCTGCGCCAGCAATTCCACGACGATTTCCAGCGTGACCCGGTCGGCGACGAAATGCTGCGCTACGAATTGTGGAAGGAACAGCGCGGGTTCAGCCTGTACAGCGGCGAGCAGATCCCCCTGCCGTTGCTGGTGTCGTCCGACAATGCGGTGGAGATCGACCACATCCTGCCGTGGAGCCGCTCGGGCGACGATTCTTTCGTCAACAAGACCCTGTGCCGCACCGGAGAGAACCGGAACAAGAAAGGCCGCACGCCCTATGAGTGGTTCCAGGCCGAAGGCTGGAACTGGGACGCCTTCACCGCCAGGGTCGAGAACATCAAGGAGATGAAGGGGCGCAAGAAGCGCAATTACCTGCTGAAGGATGCCTCGGTCCTGGACGAGAAGTTCAAGAGCCGCAATCTGGGCGACACCCGTTATGCCTGCACCTTGTTGCTCAACATCCTGAAGAAGACCTATCCCGACATCACTGTCGCCGCCCGCCCCGGCCCGCTGACCGACCGCCTGCGCCGTGCCTGGGGACTGCAAGGGCTGAAGAAGGATGCCGAGGGCAAGCGGGTCGAGGACGACCGTCACCACGCCCTGGACGCGGTGATCGTGGCGTTGACCAGCGAGTCCATGCTGCAACGCCTGACCACCTTGTTCAAACTGGCCGAACAGCAGGGTTGGCCCACCGATTGGCACCGCACCCGCCATCTAGCCGAGGAGTTACGCGGCATCGGCGCCCTGCCGCGCGAGGTGTCGGCCCTGGAACCGCCATGGCCCGGCTTCCGCGCCGATGTCATCGCCGCGCTGGACGGAATCACCGTGTCGCGGGCCGAACGCCGCCGGGCGCGCGGCGCCGGGCATGCCGCCACCATCCGCCAGGTATCCGAGCGTGACGGCGAACCCGTGGTGTTCGAGCGCAAATCCATCGAAACGCTGACCGAGAAGGATTTGGAGCGGATCAAGGACGCCGAGCGCAACCACCGCACCATCGACGCCCTGCGCGCCTGGATCGCCGCTGGCAAGCCCAAGGATGCCCCGCCCGTCTCGCCCCAGGGCCACGTCATGCGCAAGGTGCGGCTGAGCACCAACAAAAAGGTGGACGTCCCGGTGCGCGGCGGTGCCGCCGACCGCGGCGACATGGCCCGCGTCGATGTGTTCCGCAAGGCCAACCGCAAGGGCAAATGGGAATACTATCTGGTGCCGGTCTATCCGCACGAGGTGGCGACCCTGGCCGAGCCGCCCTATCAGGCCATCTCGCGCGGTGACGAGGTTCTGGATACCCGCGTCGGCTTTGACTTCCTGTGGAGCCTTTATCCGCTGTGCTGGGTCGAGGTGGTCAAGCCCTCGGGCGAGGTGATCGAAGGCTATTTCCGTGGCATGGACCGTTCCACCGGCGCCATTGCCATCTCGCCGCAGCACACCAAGGCCGAGACCGCCAAGGGCATCGGCGTCAAGACCCTGACCTCGTTCCGCAAATTCGCGGTGGACCGCTTGGGCAACCGCTCGGAAATCCAACAGGAGACCCGGACATGGCATGGAAAGGTGTGCACCTGAGCCAACCGGCGCGGCTGTCCCTGGCCGACGGCCAGATGGTGGTGGAACAGGCGGACGCGGCGGTGCGCCTGCCGCTGGAGGATGTGGCCTGGGTGGTGCTGGACACTCCGCAGGCCACCCTGACCGCCAGCCTGTTGTCGGCGTGCATGGAGGCCGGGGTGGCGGTGATCACCACCGACCGCACCCACACCCCGAACGGCATCGCCCTGCCCTTTCACGGCCATCATCGCCAAGCCGAGATGGCGTGGAAACAGATCGCCCTGGGGGCGCCGCTGAAGAAACGGCTGTGGCAGGCGGTGGTGCGGCGCAAGATCCTGAACCAGTCGGCCACCCTGGCGGCGCTGGGCCGTGACGGCGGCAAGGTGGTGGCGGAAATGGCCCGCCATGTCGGTTCCGGCGATCCCGACAACGTCGAGGCCCGCGCCGCCCGCCAATACTGGCAATGCCTGTTCGACGGCTTCCGCCGCGAGGATGACGAGGACCGCCGCAACAAGCTGCTGAATTACGGCTATGCCATCATCCGCTCGGCCATCGCCCGCGCCCTGGTGGCGGGCGGCCTGTTGCCCGCCTTCGGCATTCACCACGCCAGCGTCAGCAACGCCTTTAACCTGGCCGACGATGTGATCGAACCCTTCCGCCCCTTCGCCGACCGGCTGGCCTTTGCCCAGGCCGCACAGGGCGACGGTCCCGACCTGACCCTGGCCGACCGCCGCGCCATGGCCGCTGTGCTGTCCGCCGATTGCCGCATGAACGGCGCCGTCACGCCGCTGCTGGCCGCCACCGAACAGGTTGCCGCCGCGCTGTGCCGCGCCATCGCCGCCAACGATGCCGATGCGCTGATCCTGCCCGAGCCGATCGGATAAGCCCGCGAACACGGAGTGACGGCATGAAAGCCGAGGAGGTGCGCATCTTGTGGCTGTTCGTCTTTTTCGACCTGCCGGTCGCCACCAAGGCCGACCGCCGCGCCGCCACCCGCTTTCGCCATTTTCTCAAGGACGATGGCTATATGATGCTGCAATACTCGGTCTATGCCCGGGTCTGCCGGGGCGACGACGCCGCCGAGAAACACGTCGCCCGCGTCTGCAAACACCTGCCCGCCAGCGGCAGCGTCCGCGCCCTGCAAGTGACCGACAAACAATACGGCCGCATGCGCCTGCTGTTGGGAGAAGCCCCGAAAAATGAAAAAATCGCCCCGACCCAACTGGTCCTCCTGTGAATTCGGCCCGCGCGAACGGGCGGAATCCACAGGAGTTTCAGTGCGTTGCCGTGAAGGCAGCCTACCAGTTGGGAGTCGGTAGGGAAACCACGGCATGTTTGTACGTCCTTATGTGTTGTGTGTGAGCCTACCAGTTGGGAGTCGGTAGGGAAACCACGGCCGCGTCGCCGGTCTTTTCGATCTTGTCTGAAGCCTACCAGTTGGGAGTCGGTAGGGAAACCACGGCTCGCTAATGCGGCGTCTGCTGGCGGTGCTACAGCCTACCAGTTGGGAGTCGGTAGGGAAACCACGGCGAAGGTTAGCCCCGTGAACCTCCCAATCCTAGCCTACCAGTTGGGAGTCGGTAGGGAAACCACGGCGCCGTCCGTGGTGGTGGTGGTGGCGCTCTGAGCCTACCAGTTGGGAGTCGGTAGGGAAACCACGG
>JAEXAH010000040.1 GCA_023458315.1 Pseudomonadota bacterium | reverse complement strand
GGCCGGACCGGCGGCGGCTGGGGCGGGCAGGCGCGGCGGCTCGGGCGGGGCGGTCAGGCAGGGGGGCGCCAGGGCCGGTTCGGGTTCTGGCCCAGGTTCAGGTTCTGGCTCTGGCTCGGGCTCGGGCGGTGGGGCCGCCTTGCGCGGGCGCGGGGTCTTGGGGGTGGCGGCGCGTCTGGCGGCGCGGTCGCGTTTCTTCTGTTCGGCCAGTTCGGCGCGCTCGCGGGCGTCCTGGCGCTTGGCCTGGATGGCCGCGATCATGGCCAGGGCCTCGGCGTGGGACACCCCCACCGGGCGCAGACGGCGCAGGGCCGCCTTGTCGGCGGCCAGGGCGGCCAGCCGTTCGTCGCTCAGGGCGTCCAGGGCATAGCGGAATTCGTCGTCCATGGCGCCGACGATTTCCTCAATGCGGAGCATTGTTTCTCACTGACCTACGCAGCATGGCTGCCTCACAGCCGGGAAACCACTCCGTCGATGATATCCCAGGCGCGGTGCAATTCCACATCCGTGATGCAATAGGGCGGCAGCAGGTACAAAACGTCGCCCATGGGCCGCATCAGCAGACCCTTTTCCATGAAACGGTCCTTGAGCTTGCGGCTGGACGCGCCGCCATAGCCATCGCCTTGCAGGTCGAAGGCGGCGATGGTGCCGCACACGCGGGCCTTGGACACCCCGGCATGGCGGGCGATGCCGGGCAGGCGTTGGCGGTGGATGGCCTCGATGTCCTTCAGCCGCTGCTGGCAGTCCGGTGCCTCCAGCAAATCCAGCGACGCCAGACCGGCGGCGCAGCCCAGCGGGTTGGCGGTATAGGAATGGCCGTGCAGGAACGCCTTGGCGATGTCGGGGGCGATGAACGCCTCGTAGACGTGTTCCCGCGTCACCGTCAGCGACATGGGCAGGAAACCGCCGGTCAACCCCTTGGACAAGCAGACGAAATCGGGATGGATGCCCGCCTTGACGCAGGCGAACATGTCGCCGGTGCGGCCGAAGCCGGTCATCACTTCATCCAGGATCAGCAGGGTCCCGGCCTCGCGCACGCGGGCTTCCAGTGCCCGCAGGAATTGGGGGCGGCACATGCGCATGCCCGCGGCGCCCTGGACCAGCGGCTCGATGATCACCGCCGCCACCTTGCCCGCGTTCCTTTCCAGCACTTCGTCCAGGGCCAGCAGGGTGCGCTGTTCCTTGGCTTCGGCCTCGGCATCGTCGTCCCAGGTGACGGGATAGGGCACCACCTCGACCGGGAACATCATGTTTTCCCAGGCGCTGAAGATGCCGCACGAGCGGCCCACCGACATGGACCCGGCGGTATCGCCGTGATAGCCGCCCTGGAAACCCACATAGACGCGGCGGTCGTGGCCCTGATTGGTCCAGTATTGGCGGGCCATCTTCAGGGCGACCTCGACGGCGGTCGAGCCGTCGTCGGAAAAGAACACCCGGTCCAGATCGCCGGGCAGCCGCCGCGCCACCCGCGCCGCCAGCCGGGCGGCCGGTTCGTGGGTGAAATCGGCGAAGATCACCTGCTCCAGCCGCGCCGCCTGTTCCGCCACCGCGCGGGCGATGGCCGGGTTGCCGTGGCCGTGCAGGTTGACCCACCACGACGCGCAGACGTCCAGGAATTCGCGGCCGTCGGCGGCGTAAATGCTGGCGCCCTTGCCGCCGATGGCCAGGGTGGCGGGCGGCGCCACCCCCGCCTGGGTGAAGGGATGCCAGACATGGCGCGCATCCAGGGCGCGCAGCTCGTCATAGGACAGCGTCATGTTCTATTCCCCCGGAAGCTGGAAGGCGGGCGCGGGCAGACCGGCGATGATGGCGGCGGTCACGGCGGGCAGCGGCTGGATTTCCGCCAGCACCGGCACGCCGCCGAAATGTTCGATGGCCTGGCGGTTGCCGGGGTTGCGCTGGCCGTTCATCACCACGCCCAGGATGGGGATGCGGCGGCGGCGCAGCACTTCCAGCGTCATCAGGGTGTGGTTGATGGTGCCCAGGCCCGAGCGCGCCACCACCAAGGCGGGCAGGCCCAGCCGCTCCATGAAGTCCACGGTCAGGGCGGTGTCGTTCAGCGGCACCATGGCGCCGCCCGCGCCTTCGACCACCAGCACATTGTCGGTGGCGGGCGGCACCAGCGCCGACAAATCGATGCGGGCGCGTTCGCGCCGCGCCGCCTCGTGCGGGGACAGCGGCGCCTGGAACACATAGGCGGGGGGGTGGATGGTGGCGCCGGGCACCAGCCTTTCCACCGTGCCGTAATCGGTGATGTCCACCGCGCCGGTCTGCACCGGCTTCCAGTAATCCGCCTGCCATGCCTGGGTCAGCCACGCCGAAACCAGGGTCTTGCCCACATCGGTATCGGTGCCGGTGACGAACACGCCGCGCATGTCTCTCACTCCGCCGGGATGATCGCGTAATGAATAACGTAGTCGATGTCCACCGGCGCCCCCATGCTCCGCATCACCCGGCGCAGCGCGCCGGGCGTCAGCGGCACGTGGCCGGGGGCGGGGGTGGCGGCGCCGATGCGTTTCAGCGCCCGCACGAAGGCGTGGGCGTCGTCGTGGCGCACGGTGACGGTTTCGGTCAGCAGGCGGGCGCTGGACGGCAGCAATCGGCGCAGGGTGTCGGCATCGGGATAGGCCGGAATGCCCGCCCGCAGCCCCAGCCGGGCGTGGGCGTCGGTCCATTGGGCGAAGCTGCCCGCGCCCAGGGTGGACAGCAGCAGGGTGCCGCCGGGGGCCAGACGGGCGCGCAGGCGGTTGACGGCGCGGCCCAGATCGCCGAACCACTGCGCCGCCAGATTGCTGACCACCAGATCGAACAGGCCGGGCGGGGCGTCGGGGCATTCGCCGTCCATGGTTCGGAACTGCGCCTTGTCGCGGCCGATCAGGGCGGCGGCGGCCTCGACCATGGCGGGCGACAGATCGGTGATCAGCCAGTCGCCGCCCAGGCGCGGCAGCAGGCGCCGGGTCAGCAGGCCGGTGCCGCATCCCACTTCCAGCACGGTCGGACGGGCGGGCAGGCTCAGCCCGGCCGCCAGCTCGACCAGCCGGTCGGCGGTGCGGGACTGGGCCAGGGCGGCGTCGTCATAGGTGGCGGCGGCGGCGGCGAAAGCCTGGGCCACCTGATGCTTGCGGGTCATCGCAGATGGGCCGCGAACAATCGGATCTGGCTGGCCACCCAATCGGGATGGCTTTGCGGCAGCAGATGGTCGGCGCCTTCGGCCAGGGTCAGCGGCACCTCGGCAAAGGCTTCGCGGCTCATGGATTCCGGCACGATGGCGTCGCGGGTGCCCGCCAGGGCCAGCACCGGGCAATCCAGGGCGCGCAGGGCGGCGCGTTCGTCGCATTCCGCCAGCCAGCGCAGCGCCTCGCCCAAGGCGGCGGGGCGGATGGTGCTGACGTCCGGGGCCTCGACGCCGCAGCGCGCCAGGAAATCGGCGGTGACGTGAGCCGGGTCCTCGGCGAAGCGGGCCAGCATGCGTTCGACCATGCGCGGCGCCACGCCCGAGACGAAATCCGGCGAGCGGGTGAAGCGGGGAAAGGCGTTGACCGCCACCGCCCCGGCCCACGGCCGCGGCAGATTGGCCAGCGCCCAGGCGAAGCCCATGGAATGGCCGACCACGATGGCGCCCGGCACCTTGGGGTGATGGGGCTGCAAGGTGTGGAAGCCGAAATCCACGAACACCCGGGCGAATTCCGGCAGCCGTTCGGCCACCGGTTGCCAGAAGCTGGAATCGAAGCCCCAGCCGTGGACGAAGACGATGGTGCGCATGGGGCTCATGGCGTTCTCGCGGCGTCGATGGTGGCGTGGATCAACCGCTCGATGTCGGCGTCGGAATGGGCGGCCGACAGGGCGAAGCGGATGCGGCTGGTGCCGTTGGGCACGGTCGGCGGCCGGATGGCGATGCCCAGCAATCCCTGTTCCTCCAATCGGGCGGCGACGCGCAGGGTGCGCTCCTCTTCGCCCAGGATCACCGGTACGATCTGGGTGCTGGAGGCGCCGGTGTCCAGTCCCGCCTCGTGGAAGCGGTCGCGCACGTGCTTGGCCATGGCTTGCAGGCGGGCGCGGGCCGGGGCCAGGGTCGGCACCAGATCGATGGCGGCATCCATGGCGCCCAGCACGGCGGGCGGCAAGGCGGTGGCGTAGATGAAACCCGAGGCGCGGTTGACCAGCCAGTCCTTGACCGCCTTGGAACACGCCACATAGGCGCCGAAACTGCCCATGGCCTTGGAAAAGGTGCCCATGGCCACATCCACATGCGCCCCCACCGACAGGCCGAAGCCGTTGACGCCCAGCACGCCGGTGGCGTGGGCCTCGTCCAGATACAGCAGGGCGTTCCATTCCTCGGCGATGGCGGCCAACTGGTCCACGTCGGGCGCGTCGCCGTCCATGGAGAACACCGATTCGGTGACGATGAAGCGCGGTCCCGGCTCGCGCGCGGTGCGCGCCAGCAATTCCTTGAGGTGGCCGAGGTCGTTGTGACGGAAGCGGGTCTGCTTGATTCCGGCGGCGGCGCAGCCCATGTGCAGGCTGGCGTGGTTCAGACGGTCGGCGAAGACCAGCGGCTCGGCGCCCCACAGCGTGCGGTCCAGCAGCGCGGGCAGCACCGAGGCGTTGCATTGCCAGCCCGAGGCCAGGACCAACGCCGCCTCGACCCCCTTGGCGGCGGCGATCTTCTCCTCGATGGCGCCCAGCGCTTCCAGATGGCCGGTGACAAGCCGCGCCGCGCCCGACCCGGCGCCCCAGCGCGCCGCCCATTCGCGGGCGCGCTCGATCACCGCCGGGTGGCGCGACAGCCCCAGATAGTCGTTGGACGAGAAATTGACCAGCTCGCGCCCGGCCATGCGGATGCGGCCGCCATCCAGGGGCTCGACGTCGCGCAGGGTGCGTCGGCGGCCCTGCGCGGTCTGTTCGGCGATGGCTGCGTTCAGCCGGGTATCAAGGTCGTGCATGGGTCCCGTGTTCTAGTGGCTTTTCGCTTCTGTTGCAAAGGTGGTGTAAGCGGTTCTAATCTGCGCTCCCCGCAAAAGGGGCAAGACCCTTTGTGTAGTAAGGCTTTAAGGAGGTTGGGAACGTGACGGCTGCGGCGAAAATCGACACCCCCGATGTGGTGGTCCGGCATGACTGGACGGTGGAAGAGGTCGAGGCGCTGTTCGCCACGCCGTTCATGGACCTGATCTTCCAGGCGCAGCAGGTGCACCGCCGGACCTTCGACGCCAACAAGATCCAGGTGTCGCGGCTGATCTCCATCAAGACCGGCTCGTGCCCCGAGGATTGCTCGTACTGCCCGCAATCGGCCCATTACGCCACCGGCCTGGAAAAAGAAAAGCTGATGGCGGTGGAAGAGGTGGTGGAAGCCGCCCGCAAGGCCAAGGAAGAAGGCGCCTCGCGCTTCTGCATGGGCGCCGCCTGGCGCGGCCCCAAGGGCGACGATTTCGACGTGGCGGTCGCCATGATCGAGGGCGTCAAGGCGCTGGGCATGCAGACTTGCGCCACCTTCGGCCTGCTGGACAAGTTCCAGGCCAACCGGCTGAAGGAAGCCGGCCTCGACTATTACAACCACAACATCGACACCAGCCCCGAGCATTACAAGGAGATCATCTCCACCCGCACTTTCCAGGACCGCCTGGATACGCTGGAAGTGGTGCGCGATGCCGGTCTGCACGTCTGTTCCGGCGGCATCATCGGCCTGGGCGAAACCCGCACCGACCGCGCCAAGATGCTGCTTGAGCTGGCCAACATGCCCAAGCACCCCGACAGCGTGCCGATCAACCTGCTGATCCCGATCCCCGGCACGCCGCTGGCCGACGCCGAACGCCCCGATCCGTTCGACTTCGTCCGCTGCATCGCCGCCGCCCGCATCATGATGCCCAAGTCGTTCGTGCGCCTGAGCGCCGGGCGCGAGGGCATGACCGAGGAAATGCAGGCGCTGTGCTTCCTGGCGGGCGCCAATTCGGTGTTCTGCGGCCACAAGCTGCTGACCGCCAAGAACGCCAAGCCCGGCGACGACAAAAGCCTGTTCGGCCGCCTGGGCCTCAGCCCCATGTGATCAGGACGGCATGAAAAAGGGGGCCTCGGCCCCCTTTTTTGTTGCTCAATTACCCTCGGCTGTCCGTCTGTTCAATCCCCCTCGGCGATGGTCACGACCAGATCGGCCAAACCGTCGATGCGGCCGACCAGGGTGTCGCCGGGGCGGACGGCGCTGACGCCTTCCGGGGTGCCGGTATAGATCAGGTCGCCCCGGTCCAGGTGGTAGTATTGCGACAGGTGGGCGATGACCTCGGGCACCGACCAGATCATGTCGGCGATATCGCCGCGCTGGCGGATCTCGCCGTTGACCTCCAGCGTCACCGCGCCGGACAGGATGGGATCGCTGCCGCGCAGGATCGGGGTGATGGGGGCCGAGAACTCGAACGACTTGCCCAGATCCCACGGGCGGCCCTTGTCGCGGGCGGCGAATTGCAGGTCGCGCCGGGTCATGTCCAGGCCGATGGCATGGCCGAACACCACCTTGGCCGCCTGTTCCGGCGTGGCGCGATAGGCCGGGCCGGACAGCGCCACCACCAGCTCGACCTCGTGGTGCAGGTTGGCGGTGGCAGGGGGGTAGGGGATGGCGCCGCCGCCCGGCACCAGGGAATCCGCCGATTTGGTGAAATAGAACGGCGGCTCGCGGTTGGGGTCCGATCCCATCTCGCGGGCATGGGCGGCATAGTTGCGCCCGACGCAGAACACGCGGCGCACCGGATACAGCGCGTCCTCGCCGACCACCGGAACGGCGGGCTGGGGCAACTGGAACAGGGTGGACATGGGCGGATTCTCCTGAAAGGCCAAGGTTCCACAATGCACCGGGCAGGGGGGCGGGATCAACCGGCCCGAACCTTTTGCGCGCACAAGATTCTTGACTTCCCTTGCGGTGGAAATCATTGATCGATTCCAAGAACACGTCCCGACAGAGGACGGTCAGGGAGGATCTGAACGTGCGCTTTCGCCTTGGGGAATATGTCCCCTATCTCCTTAGTCGCGCCGGCGTTTCGCTGGCCAACAACGTTTCGCGTGAACTGGACGGCTTTGGCGTGTCGCTGCCCATGTGGCGGGTGATGGCGGCCTTGCTGGACGAGGGCGAGCAGCGTCTGGGCGACCTTGCCCGGCTGACCGCCATCGAATTGTCCACGCTGTCGCGCATCGCCGCCGCCATGGAGGCCCGCAACCTGGTGACGCGCCGCCGCTCGGGCCAGGATGCCCGCGCGGTGATCATCGCGCTGACCCCGGAAGGCCGTGCCAAGACCGAAGCCATCGTGCCCCGTGCGCTGGATTGGGAAAGCATGGCCGTGGCGGGCATGAGCGAGGACGAGGTCCGGGTGCTGAAGGGCCTGCTGCACCGCCTGTACGGCAACGTGGCCGGTCCCGATCCATTGTCCGGCCTGGACCGCGACTGATCGTGGCGGTGGTCGCGCCGTGGCGCCCAACGGGCCACGGCGGCTTTGTCGCGCCTTGTCGCCGGGAGACATCATGGATTTTCTGACGCTGGACGGCATCCGCCTGGAATACCGCCGCATCGGCATGCCGCGACCGGGACAGCCGGTGCTGGTGTTCCTGCACGAAGGGCTGGGTTCGGTGTCGCTGTGGCGCGATTTCCCCGACAGGGTGGCGGCGGCCTGCGGTCTGCCCGCTTTCATCTATTCCCGCCAGGGCTATGGCGGCTCGTCGCCGGTGCCGTTGCCGCGCCCGGTGGATTACCTGGAACGCGAGGCCCGCGACGTGCTGGGCCGGGTGCTGGACGCGGCGGGCATCGCCGATGCCATTCTGGTCGGCCATTCCGACGGCGCCACCATCGCCCTGGTGCATGCGGCGCTGGATCGCGGGCGGCGGGTGCGCGGCGTCGCGGCGTTGGCGCCGCACAGTTTCGTCGAGGATCTGTGCGTCGCCGCCATCGCCCAGGTGCGGGACATCTATGCCGACACCCTGCGGCCCAAGCTGGCGCGGCATCACGGCGCCAACGTGGATTGCGCCTTTCACGGCTGGAACGATACCTGGCTGGACCCGCGCTTCAAGGCCATGGATTACCGGCCCTTGCTGCCGCGCATTACGGTGCCGGTGGTGGTGATCCAGGGCGAGGACGACGAATACGCCAGCCGCGCCCAGGTGGACGTGGTGGCCGAGGGGGTGAGCGGACCGGTGCGCGCCCTGCTGCTGCCCCGCTGCGGGCACTCGCCCCAGCGCGACCAGGAAGCGGCGGTGATCGCGGCGCTGGTGGAACTGGCGGCCGCCGTCAGCCCGCCCGCAGGCTGAACAGGAAGGTGCTGCCCTCGCCGGGAATGGACTCGATCCAGATGCGGCCGCCCGCCCGTTCGACGATCTTCTTGCAGATGGCCAGACCGATGCCGGTGCCTTCGTAACGGTCGCGGCCGTGCAGGCGCTGGAAGATGCGGAAGACGCGGTCGAAATCCTGGGGGGCGATGCCGATGCCGTTGTCGGCCACCCAGCACACCACGTCGCCGCCGTCCCGCCGCCAGCCGATGCGGATGCGCGGCGGCCGGTCGGGGGCGCGGTACTTGATGGCGTTGCCCACCAGATTCAGCCACAGGCGCAGCATTTCCTCCTCGTTGCCGATCACGGTGGGCAAATCGGCGGCGATCTCGATTTCGGCGCCCGCTTCCTCGGCGGCCAGGCCCAGGCCGCGCAGCGCCTGTTCCACCACCCGGCCCAATTCGACCGGCGCCAGCGGCCGTTCCATGCGGCCGACGCGGGAATATTCCAGCAGGTCCAGGATCAGCCGGTCCATGCGCACGGCGCCGTCCTGGGCCAGCGCGATGAATTCCCGCGCCTCGTCGTTCAATTGTTCGCCATAGCGCCGCGCCAGCAGGGTGACGAAACTGCTGACCATGCGCAGCGGCTCGCGCAGGTCGTGGCTGGCCACATAGGCGAATTGCTCCAGTTCGGCGTTCGAGGCTTCCAGCTTGGCGGTCTTTTCCTCCAGCGCCGCCTCGGCCAGCTTGCGCTGGCTGATGTCGCGCACGAAGGCGCAGACGTAATCGGCCCCGGCGAAGGAGACGCAGGTGCCCGCCACCTCGGCCGGATAGGCGCCGCCATTGGCGGTCAGGATGCGGGTTTCGAAGCGGACATGGCCGCGCTGCTTGAGGCGGCGCAGCAGGCGCGGCCACAATTCGGCCGAGAAATGCGGGTCGATGCGTCCGATCAGCATGCCGGACAGGGCCTCGCGCTGATAGCCGAGGCTCAGGGCGGCGGCCTCGTTGGCGTACAGGATGCGGGCTTCGTCATCCACCCAGAACACCATGTCGGCGGCGTGGTCCAGGGCGTATTGCGCGAAACGCAGGCGGCTTTCGCTGTCGCGCAGGGCGGCGTGGACGTCTTCCTCGCGCCGCGACTGCCGCACCAGCACCACCACCGCCAGCGTCAGCAGCAACGCCGCCATCCCCGCCGCCAGGGCCAGACGCACGGCGCTGCCCTGCCATTCCGCCAGCAGCACGTCGCGCCGTACCGACATGTTGACCAGCAACGGGTACATGTCCAGGCGGTGATAGGCCAGGATGCGAATGCTGTTGTCCAGCGGGCTTGGCCCCCAGCCCAGGCCGTGACGCGGGGCGTCGGGGCGAAAGACCGGCAGGTGGCCATAGGACTGGCCGGGCCGCATGTTGTCCACTTGCGGCGTGCGGGTCAGCAGATAGCCGTCGTCGCGGAACAGGGCGCTGGCGCCGCCCTCGGGCGGCAGCAGGCGGCGGGTGGATTGCTGGAAATAGCCGGGATCTACCGAGGCGATGATCACCCCCTGGAACGATCCGTCGGGGGCCGACAGCCGACGGCTGACCGGAATCATCATGGCACCGTCAACCGCCGACGGCTCGGCCGGGGAAATGTGGATGCCGGGCTGGGGGTTGTCGCGGTGCCAGCGGAAATATTCGCGGTTGGACCGGTTGTCGGGGGCGGGCGGATACATCCGGGCGCCGTTGACCACCCGGCCGTCGGCGTCGATCACCGCCACGCCGGTGATCTGCGGCGTTCCGGTGATGCGGGCGCGCAGGATGCGGTGCATGTCGGGGCCGTTGGCGCGGGTGATGCCGCCCGCGTTCTCCAGCGACAGGGCGGTGGCCTCGACCACCAGTTCCACGGAATGGAAGGCGCGCTCGGTCTGCTGCGCCAGGGCCTGGGACAGTGCCGACAGGTTGGTTTCGGCGGCGGCGATGGTGGTCGCCCGTTGCCGCCAGATCTCGTAGGTGGTCATGACCACGATGACGGCGATGGCGATGCCGCCCATCATGGCCAGCGCCCGGCTGGTGGTGGGTCGCAGACGACCCAGGGAATAGCGCGTTGTCACCCCTGTCCCCCCGAACAATGGCGCACATTACCACAAGCTTTCAGGGGGTGATACACGCGCTGCTGTGCGTATCCATCACAGGTGGCAGCGAAAAATGACGCGGCCCGCCGCGTGGAAACGCGGCGGGCCGAAGACGGCGAAAGGGATCAGCCGTGCAGCGGCGCCCGCGCGGCCGAGGCGCGGATGGCCAGCGGCGCTTCGTCGTGGACGGTGGTGACGTCCTCGGGATAGGCGGTGATCTGGTGCAGGGCCAGATCGGCACCCATGAATTCCTCTTCGTCGGACAGGCGGATGCCCATGACGGCCTTCAGGCCGCCATAGACCGCCAGCCCGGCGCCCAGGGCCAGGGCGGCGCCGATGGCGGTGCCGCTGATCTGCGCGCCCAGCGACACGCCGCCCAGGCCGCCCAGCGCCTCCTGGCCGAACACGCCGCACAGCACGCCGCCCATCAGGCCGCACAGGCCGTGCAGCGGCCAGACGCCCAGCACGTCGTCGATGCGCCATTTGTTCTGGCACTGGTTGAAGGCGAACACGAACAGCCCGCCCGCCATGCCGCCGGTGATGAAGGCGCCGATGGGATGCATGACGTCGGACCCGGCGCACACCGCCACCAGACCGGCCAGGGCGCCGTTATGGACGAAGCCGGGGTCGTTGCGGCCCGCGACCAGGCTGGCCAGGATGCCGCCGACCATGGCCATCAGCGAGTTCATGGCCACCAGGCCCGAGACGTTTTCCATGGTCTGGGCGCTCATGACGTTGAAGCCGAACCAGCCAGCGCACAGGATCCACGATCCCAGCGCCAGGAACGGGATGTTGGACGGCGGGATGGCGATCACGTGGCCGTCCTTGCGATAGCGGCCACGGCGGGCACCCAGCATCAGCACGGCGCCCAGGGCGACCCAGCCGCCCACCGCGTGCACCACCACCGACCCGGCGAAATCGTGAAAGGCGACGCCGAACAGCGCCTTCATGGCGTCTTGAAAGCCGAAACGGGTGCCCCACACCATGCCTTCGAACAGCGGATAGACCAGTCCGACCAGGATCGAGGTGGCGATCAGTTGCGGCCAGAACTTGGCGCGCTCGGCGATGCCGCCCGAGATGATGGCGGGGATGGCGGCGGCGAAGGTGGCCAGGAAGAAGAACTTGACCAGATCGTAGCCCCCGGCGGCGAAGGCGCTGCCCTCGGCCTTGCCGGTCAGTTCGGCGGCCGAGCCGAAAAAGGTGATGCCATAGGCCACGGCGTAGCCGACGAAGAAATAGGCGGTGGTCGAGACGGCGAAGTCGGTCAGGATCTTCACCAGGGCGTTGACCTGATTCTTCTTGCGGACGGTGCCGACTTCCAGGAAGGCGAAGCCCGCATGCATGGCCAGCACCATGACCGCGCCCAAGAGAACGAAAAGCACATCCACGCCGATCTTCATCGCATCCATTGCCAACCCTCTTTGCCACCAGCCGCCGTGCGCGACGCTGTGGACGGGCGATAATCAAGGGGCGTGCCAATGGTATGGGTTGGGCAAAAATTGTTTGTTTTCAGTGTATTGTTCCGATGCCCACGAAATGGGCGCCATGTCCTTGCCCAAACCATCGGCGGCGGCGGTGCGGCTTTGCCTGTGGAATGTGCACATTCCGCCGCCGCAACTAAGGGATGTTGCGTATTCGGTTATTAATTGGGCGAATTTTTCGTGGTGTTGATTTTTTGTGCAGTGGTGGCGCCCGCCGGAAATTGGCACGCCGCCTGCAAAGCTTGGGGCAGAACCCGGCGGGGTCCTGGCGGAAAGCCTGGGGTTTCGCCTCAACACCCGGAGAAAATTGCCATGGGCAGCTCGGAAAAGTTTGCCGTCCTCTACGGAAACAACACCCTGGACATCAAGCTCGAGGCCGCCCGCCTGATGTCCGAGGCTCTCAACCGCCCCGACGATGCCGATTCCCTGATCAGCATGGCCATCCAGTTGTTCGACTACGCAAACAACGTCCAGCAGAGCCGGGCCTGAGGAAACGCGGCGCAGGCGGGGCTCATAACCCCGCCGCCGCCATCTTCAGCACCTCGGCGCTGTGGCGCAGCGCGGCGCGTTCCTGGGCGTCCAGATCGGGCCACAGGGCGTCGCCCGCGCCACCCGCGCCCACCACGCGCGGCAGCGACAGCGCCACGTCGCGCACGCCCTCGACCTCGGGGGTCAGGGTCGAGACGGTCAGCACCGCCCGTTCGTCCGCCGCGATGGCCTGGACGATGCGGGCGATGCCGCCGCCGATGCCGAACCAGGTGGCGCCCTTTCCGGCGATGATCTTGTAGGCGGCGCCGCGCACGCCCTGGTCGATGGCGGCGCGGTCGGTTTCGGTCAATGGCCGCCCGTGCTGTTCCGCCAGCGCGGCGACGGTCAGCGCCCCGACCGAGGCGCCGGACCAGCACAGAACCTCGGAATCGCCGTGTTCGCCCAGCACCCAGGCATGGACCGATTTGGGGCTGATGCCCAGGAACTCGCCCAGCAGCGCGCGGTAGCGGGCGGTGTCCAGGATGGTTCCTGATCCGATCACCCGCGACGGCGGCAGGCCCGACAGGCGGGTGGTGATGGCGGTCATGATGTCCACCGGGTTGGTGGCGACCAGCAGCACCGCGTCGGGCGCCGCCGCCAGTACGCGGGGCACGATGTCGGCGAACACCGCTTCGTTGCGGGCCAGCAATTCCAGCCGGGTTTCCCCCGGCTTCTGGCTGACGCCCGCCGCCAGCACCACCACGCCCGACCCGGCAATATCCGCCCAGTCCCCGGCAAGAACGCGCGCCGGATAGGCAAAAGGCGTCGCGTGCAGGATGTCCTGGGCCTGGGCTTCGGCCAGGGCGGGGTTGCGGTCCACCAGCACCACCTCGGAGGCGGCGCCGCGCATGACCATGGCGAAAGCGGCGGACGCGCCGACCATACCGGCGCCGACGACGGAAACTTTCATGGAACCCCCCGGTCCAAATTGGTGTGACCAGGGATCAAGGTAGGTGCAAAGGGGGATTTATGCCAGGGGCAAGGCGCCACTTTTCCCGTGGGAGAAAGTGGCGCGAGTGACGGGGCTCGAACCCGCGACCTCCGGCGTGACAGGCCGGCGCTCTGACCAACTGAGCTACACCCGCTCCGGTGTGAGGGCCGGGGATATAGCAGGGCTTTTTGGGGGGCGCAAGCAGTCTTTTTCATTTTTGTCGTTTTCCGCGTTCCCGACGGGGTTTTGCGGCTATACTCCGGGACCGGGGCATAGGGAGTTTCCACCATGGGCGACGTCATCAACCTCAACCGCTGGCGCAAGGCCAAGGCGAAAGAGGACAAGAGCCGTCAGGCCGACGCCAACCGCGTCGCCTTTGGCCGCACCAAGGCGCGGAAGGACGCCGAGCGTCAGCAGGCCGAACAGGCCGCCCGCGACCTGGACGGCAAGAAAATCGAGGACGATCCGGTTTAACTGGCTGCGGAAAAGCTCCGCTTCAGCCTCTTTCTTGGCATCACACCCGCGAAAGCGGGTGTCCATGTTGGGGCAACGCAGTATTTTTGCCGAACCATATCTGAGTGGCGGATGCATGGATTCCCGCTTGCGTGGGAATGACGCTCCTTTCTTCGCAACCTGTTACCCCTTCCAGAACCGCCGCC
Source organism: Pseudomonadota bacterium (assembly GCA_023458315.1). Taxonomy (GTDB): domain Bacteria; phylum Pseudomonadota; class Alphaproteobacteria; order Rhodospirillales; family Magnetospirillaceae; genus Magnetospirillum. Next base: position 3,656 of record JAEXAH010000040.1, on the reverse strand, counting down.
GCTTGCGCAGGTCGCGCCACAACGTCCCGGCGGTGTCCAGCAAGTTCGGGCGGCGTGCTTCGTGCCAGCCCGCCACCACTCCGGCGGCCCAGGCGGCGTCGCCCATATGGTGGCAGGTGGCCAGACGGGGCGCCGCCACGGCGATGTCGTTGATCTCGCCCAGCGCGTCCTGCAACCGCGCCAGCACCGTCAGGGTATCGCGGGCGGTGCCCTTGCCGTACAGGGCGGCGAAGAATTCCCCGGCATAGCGCAATTGCTTGCCGATGATGCGGACGCGGTGCAGGGCAGGGGGGCTCAGGCGGTCCAGCCGCTTGCCGCCCGCCGCCTCCATGCGGTCCATCAGCCGGTCCAGCACCTTGGTGGCGAAGGGACGCAGCGGCCGGGACGCGGTGGCGGCCCGCTGCCACTCGCCGTCCTCGACCCAGGCGCCCAGATCCAGCAGCAGCAGGGCGAAGCGGCGTTCGGCCACGGCGGCGTGGGCGGCGGACAGATCGGCGCTCCATTGCTGGCGCCAATGGTCGCGCAGGGCCATCAGGCCGTCATGGCCGGGATGGCCGCTCAGGACCGGCTCGATGATCTCTTCCAGGAAGACCTCGGCGTCGCGGGCCGGACCCAGCGCCGCCAGCAGCCATGCCATCTCGGTCCGCAGCAGGGTCAGGCGTGGCCCCGCCACCAGCGGCCGGAAGATTTTCAGCGCCGAACGCAGGCGGCGTAGCGCCACCCGCATCTGGTGCACCGCCTCGCCGTCGCCGTTTTCCAGCAGGGGCGCCTGGTTGGCCAGCAGGTGGTGCAGGCAGTTGCGGGCGATGGCGCGAAAGGCGTCGGCCCGGGTCATGCCGTCGCCCAGGACCAGTGGCGGCGCCTTGACCGCGCGGCGGGCGCGCCCTTCGGCCAAGGCATGGCCGCGATCGGATTTGGACAGGGTCAGCAGGCGCACCGGCACGCCCTCGGCGATGCGGCGGGCCACGGCGAACAGATGCGCCGGGGTGCCCGCGCGCAGTTCCAGTTCGACCTCGCATACCTCCTCGTGGCGGTCGCCCGCCCGCAACTCGCCCACGTCCACCGCCATTTCCGCCTGCCAGTCCTCGCCCGACAGCACATGCAGGGTGCGGCGGATGTCGGTGGTGAAGACCGGCACCAGCGTCGCCGCCAGTCCCTCCTCGGCCAGCAGCGGCAGGCCGGTGGCGGCCAGGGCGGCCGGGTCCGGCGTGGCGGCGGCGACCGGAACTTCCCATTCCCGTCGGGCGAACAGGCCCGAGGCGCGGTCGCCCGCCGTCTTCACGGTCTGCACCAGCCCGCCGTCCACCCGACGGACCCGCACGGTGATTCCGGCCAGGGCCAGCCGTCGGTCGGGGGTGTCGTAATAGGTGGACCACAGCGTCCGGGTGGTGGCGCGGCCATCGCGCAACGGCTTCAGCGCCGACAGGCGGCGCAGGCGTTCCAGGGATTTCCGCTCAACGGCCAGCTTCAACTCGATTTCGGTGCCGTCCATGACGCCTCCGGTGGCTGCGCCTTCACCTATAGCACCGGCGGCCCGGCGGTTGAATGCCGCCGGAAGCATTGTCTCCTGCTTTTAACAAAGTATGAACTCCCTTGGCGTCATGCTGCGCGGGGTAGTCTTGCCGCGCCCTTCGGTGTATCAGGAAACGGACAGGGGCAGGCCACGATCAGCTTGGTATTCGGGCAGCTTGGTATTCGGGGGAGCACGATGAGGACAGTTTCCCGTCTCGGACGCACGGCCGCCGCCGTGGTGGCGTTGGCGGCCATGGCCGGTTGTGCCCCCGTGCTCGACCCGCGCGGCACCCAGGACACCGTGGTCGGCATGGTCAATGCCGGCGCCACCGACGCGTCCTCGGCCGCCCTGACCCGTGGCGACTTTCCGGCGGCCGAACGCTATGCCATCGCCGCCCTGCGCTATAACCCGCGTGACCCGGTGGCGTTGCTCAATGCCGGCATCGCCTATCAGGGCATGGGGCAGTACGACCTGGCCCGCCAATATTACGAAGTGATCATCACCAATCAGGTGCCGGGAACCATCATGGCGCCGGGCGATGCCGGGGTGATCATGCCGCGCGCGGTGATCGACGTCGCCCGCGCCAACATGGCGGTGATCGACAAGATCACCGGTCGGTCGACGCCGCGCAGCATTCAGGAATCGGGGCGCCCGGCCGGGGCGCCGGGGGTTGGCGCGCCGCCGCTGCCCAGCGTGGTGCCGGTGCCCGGCGTTACTCGCCCGGGCATCAACGCCAGCCAGCTCGACCCGATCAGCGCCGCTCCGGCCGCCCGGGTTTCCGATGCGGAAACCAACGTCGCCGGGCGTTTCCGTATTCTCAAGCGCCTGCTGGACGAGGGACTGATCACCCCCGAGGAATACAGCAAGCGGCGCGCCGCCAATGTGGGCGCCATGCTGCCCTTCACCCAATCGCCGCCCGGCGTGGGGTTGGAGCGCCCCGTTCCCGGTGACGAGGCGGTGGTCCGCCGCCTGCGCGACATGAGTGCGGCGCTGGAGGCGCGCGGCATGAGCACCGTCGAGCACGCGGCCGAGCGCGCCGTCATCCTCGACGCCCTGCTGGCGGAAAAGCCGCGCCGTTTCGAGATGCCGCCCGCCGCGCCCCGCGACATGATCGAGGCCGGGCAGGCGGTGGGACGGTTGGAGCGCCTGCGCGGTGCCGGGCTGATCACCGAGGCCGAGGCGCGCAAGGAACGCGACGCCATCGAACGCTCCCTCGACAACCAATTGTCCGGCCAGCGGGTGGCGGGGACCGCCACCGGCCTGCGTCCCGGTGCTCCCGGCTCGGCCGGACCGGCCGCTCCGGCCAAGCCCGCCGCCGCCGCCGCGACCAATTGGGGCGTGGCCCTGGCCTCGTCCAAGACCGAGGACGGCGCCCGCAAGCTGTGGACCGGCATCAAGGCCAAGTTCCCCGAGGAATTGGGCAATCTGGACGCCCAGTTCAAAACCTCGGGCGGGCGGACCCGCGTCATTGCCGGTCCGCTGGCCAACAAGGACGCGGCACGCAAGCTGTGCAAGACGCTCAAGCTGCATCGCCAGGCGTGCGATCCGGCGTCCTATTGATCCCTCTTGCCAGGGCATGCCGATCGGCATATGGTGAAGCTTCGTCCGCACCCCAAGGCGATCGTCACACGGTGGTCATAAAAAGGGGTTGACGGCGGCGGTTCACGGGCCTATAACCCGCGCCTCGCCGCTGCGGTGGCGAGGGAAGAAGCGGAGGTTCAACTTTCTCCGCTGTTTGCTTCGGAAAGAAAACGAAGCGGACTGAAAAAAAGAAGTTGACGCCGGGCCGGCGGTTGAATATAAACCGGCCTCCCCGCTGACGGGGCTGGCGACGAAGCGGAGACGCTGAGGCGCTGGAGGGGGCCGAGAGGTTCTCTGCTCTTTGACAAAGTGAAGACGCAAGGAAGGGATGCGCAGGCGGCGCCGGTCATATCAGACTGGTTCGAAGCCAAGAAGCGCATCTTGCAAGCAAGCGTGTAATTTTTGCTTTGGACGAGCTCTGTTCTGGATGTCTTCGGACAGTCCGGAAGTCAACTTGAGAGTTTGATCCTGGCTCAGAACGAACGCTGGCGGCAGGCCTAACACATGCAAGTCGAACGAAGTCTTCGGACTTAGTGGCGCACGGGTGAGTAACACGTGGGAA
>JAEXAH010000039.1 GCA_023458315.1 Pseudomonadota bacterium | reverse complement strand
GGCCATCCCCATGCCCAACGGCCCGTCGGCGGCCGAGATCGGCGGCTGGGGCGACGCCTGGGGCGACGAGGCCAGCGGCACCGCCGCCCCCGCGCCGCGCCGCCCGCAACCGGTGGCCGCCGTCACTCCGGCGCCGCAACAGACGGCCGTTCCCGCCACCGCCCCGGCCATGGAAACCACCGCCGCCCCGCGCCCCGCCGGAAAGACCCCGCACGGCGCCATCGGCCTGATCACCGGCCAGTCCACCCAGGCCGACGAAGGCGACGGCGAAAAGCCGGTGGCCATGACCGCCGACCAGATCACCTATGACCGCGAATTGGGCATCGTCACCGCCCGCGGCCGGGTCGAAATCGCCCAAAGCGGCCGCATGCTGGTGGCCGATCAGGTCAGCTACAACCTGAAGCAGGACATCGTCGCCGCCTCGGGCAACGTCATCCTGGCCGAGCCGTCCGGCGAGGTGCTGACCTCGAATTATTTCGAGCTGACCGGCGACTTCAAGGAAGGCGTCGCCCAGCAGATCCGCGCCGTCCTGGTGGACAATTCGCGCATGAACGCCGCCAGCGCCCGCCGGGTCGAGGGCAACCGCACCGATTTCGAGGATGCCGATTACACCGCCTGCGAACCGTGCCGCCGCAATCCCGGCCGCACCCCACTGTGGCAGGCCAAGGCCAAGCGCATCACCCACAACCAGCAGGAACAGGTGATCGAATACCGCGACGCCTGGATGGAAGTGGGCGGCGTGCCGGTACTCTACACCCCGTACCTGTCCCATCCCGACCCGACGGTGAAGCGGCAAAGCGGCTTCCTGACCCCGACGGCGGGCCAGTCCAGCAACATCGGCACCAACATCACCGTGCCCTATTTCTGGGCGATCAAAGAAAATCAGGACCTGACCTTCGCGCCGCGCTTCCTGTTCCCGGCCAGCACCGCCAAGAAGGCCACACAACTTCAGGAAACCGACAACATCCTGCGCCATGTGGTCCTGGCGGGCGAGCATCGCTGGCGCGGCACCGAAGGCGAGGAAGTGACCCGCGCCAGCCTGACCGCCGACAAATACGACGACGACCTGCGCGGCCACATCAATTCGCGCGCCCGTTTCGACCTGGACCGCAACTGGCGCACCGGCTATCAGTTGGAACGGGCCAGCGACGACACCTACACCCGCATCTATTCCTACCGCATGGACAACGAGCGGCCGTGGCTGACCACCCGCCCCTATGTGGAAGGATTCGGCCGTCGCAGCTATTTCATGGCCGAGGCGTTCTCGTACCAGGGCATGCGCGAACAGGATGTCGCCAGCAAATCGCCGCTGGTGTTGCCGCACATCACCTCGTCCAACATGAGCGTGCCCGACGCCAAGGGCGGCTATTACACCCTGGACACCGACGTACTGGCCTATGGCCGCAGTTCCGGCACCAATTCCGCCCGCCTGTCCACCACCATGGGCTGGCAACGCCCCTATTACGGCAGCCTGGGCGACATCACCACCGTCAGCACCAGCCTGCGCGGCGACGCCTATCATTCCGATGAGCTGACCAATGTGGGATCGGCCAATGCCGGGCGCGCCATCCCGACGGTGGCCGCCAACTGGCGCATGCCGTTCGTGCGGCCGTCCCAGACCATGCCGCAGATTCTGGAACCCGTGGCCATGGTCGCGGCCAGCCCCCACGGCAACAACCCGGCCAAGATCCCCAACGAGGATTCCATCGGCTTCGAACTGGACGACATCAACGTCTTCCGCCCCAACCGCCTGCCCGGCCTGGACCGGGTCGAAGGCGGCGTGCGCGGCGCCTATGGCCTGCGCTGGCGCGCCTATCCCAGCAATTCAAGCTGGATCGCCGCCTCGGCCGCCCAGGGCTGGCGCACGCGCGAGGACACCACCTTCCGCCCCGGCGCCGGGTTCGACAACAAGCTGTCGGATTACGTCGGCAGCCTGGATATCGCCCCGTCGCGGAACCTGTCGCTGATGAACCGCGTGCGCCTGGACCAGAAGACCCTGGAAATGCGCCGCACCGAGAACACCGTCAGCATGGGCAGCCCGATCCTGCGCTCCGACCTGTCCTATCTGATGTTCGACCGCAGCGACGACGATGGCGACGGCAACAGCTTCGACCGTCGCCATTACGCGGCGTGGAACCTGTCGTCGGCCCTGACCCGCTATTGGTCGCTGCGCGGCGGCGTCACCTACGACCTGACCGAGGATGGCGGGCCGTTGGGATGGGAAACCAAGCTGGTCTATGACGACGAATGCTTTACCTTCATCACCGACATGCGCCGCAATTACACCTATGACCGCGATTATCTGTCCGGCTATTCGCTGACCTTCAACGTGGTCTTCAAGACCCTGGGCAGCGTTCCGTTCAATGCGTTCTAGCCAAGGAACCACCATGCTCGCCCGTCTCGCCGCCAGCGCCTGCCTTCTGCTCAGCGTCGTCACGACCACCGGCGTCCAGGCCCAGGAGGTCGAGCGCATCGCCGCCGTGGTCAATGACGACATCATCTCGGTCCGCGAACTGATGGGGCGGACCCGCATGGCGCTGGCCTTCTCGGGTCAGCCCGATTCGCCCGACGCCCGCCGCGCCGTGGCGCCGCAGGTGCTGCGCAAGCTGATCGACGAGAAGCTGCAATTGCAAGAGGCGGCACGGGTCAAGATTTCGCTGTCGGCGGCCGAACTGGACAACGGCATCGCCATCATCGAACAGCAGAATCGCATGCCCAAGGGCGGATTGATCGCCGGATTGTCCCGGGCGGGCATCGACCCCCAACTGGCGCGCGAGCAGATCAAGGCCGACCTGACCTGGATGCGCGTCTCCAGCCGCGTCCTGCAATCCCAGGTCAAGGTCGGCGAGGAAGAAGTCACCGACCGTCTGGACGTGCTGCGCGAACGGCGCGGCCAGCCGGAATACCTGTTGTCCGAGATCCTGCTGCCGGTGGACACCCCCGCCGCCGAGGACGACGCCCGCCAGACCGGCGAAAAGCTGTTGCAGCAATTGCAGTCGGGCGCCCCCTTCGCCGCCCTGGCCCGCCAGTTCTCGCGCTCGCCCAGCGCCGCCAACGGCGGTTCCATGGGCTGGGTGGCCCAGGGGGCGCTGGACGACGACATCGCGGGCACCGTCGAACAATTGGCCAAGGGCCAGACCTCGCCGCTGATCCGCACCGCCTCGGGCTTCACCATCATCCACGTCAACGACAGCCGGATTTCCGGTCAGGTCGCCAGCCCCGAGGACGCCCAGGTCACTCTGTCCACCCTGACCCTGCCCATTCCCAAGGAAAAGGATGCGCCGGGCAAGCAGCAATTGCTGCAACGCGCCGCGCAACTGACCGCCCCGGCCCGGTCCTGCCCGGAATTCGAGGCCATCGGCCGCAAGTTCGGCGCCAATGTCGCCACCATCGCCGACAAGCGGGTGGGCGAGATCGAGGGCGCCCTGCGCCGACAGGCGTCGGCCCTGCCGGTGCAGCGCCCCGGCGAGCCGTCGGAAACCGCCGACGGCATCCAGGTGGTCATGGTGTGCGAACGCGTCGAATCCCTGAGCTTCAAGGAACCGACCCGCGAACAGGTCCGCCGCCAGATCGAGGACGAACGCATGGACATGCTGTCGCGCCGCTATCTGCGCAACCTGCGCCGCCAGGCTTTCGTCGACATTCGGATCTGACCGGGTGGCCGACGGCATCCGCGGGCTGGCGCCGGTCGCCCTGACCATGGGGGAACCGGCGGGCATCGGCGGCGAGATCACGCTGAAGGCGTGGCTGCGCCGGGCCGAGGGCCTGCCCGTCTTTTTCTGCATCGACGATCCCGCCCGCCTGACCGCCCTGGCCGCCCGGCTGGGGCTGGAAGTGCCGGTGGTCGCCATCGCCGCCCCGGAACAGGCGGCGGCGCTGTTCGGCCACGCCCTGCCGGTGCTGCCGCAACCCCTGGCCGAGCACGTCGAACCCGGCCGCCCCGCCCCCGCCAACGCCGCCTCGGTGCGCGCTTCCATCGCCCGGGCGGTGGAACTGGCGCAATCGGGGGCCGCCTGCGCCATCGTCACCAACCCCATTCACAAGGGCGTGATGTACCAGGGCGGCTTCCGCTTTCCCGGCCACACCGAATTCCTGGCCCACCTGCTGGGGCTGGACGGGACCGAGGTGATGATGCTGGCCTGCCGCGCCCTGCGGGTGGTGCCCGTCACCATCCATGTCAGTCTGGCCGAGGCCGTCGCCACCCTGAACCGCGCCGCCATCGTCGCCGCCGGACGCACCGCCGCCGCCGCCCTGCGCCGCGATTTCGGCATCGACCGGCCGCGTCTGGCGGTGGCGGGCCTTAACCCCCATGCGGGCGAGGACGGCGCCATGGGCCGCGAGGAAATCGACATGATCGCCCCGGCGGTCCACGATCTGCGCGCCGTCGGCATCGACGCCGTCGGGCCGCTGCCGCCCGACACCATGTTCCACGCCGCCGCCCGCGCCACCTATGACGCGGCGCTGTGCATGTACCACGATCAGGCGCTGATCCCGGTGAAGACCCTGGGCTTCGACGAAGGCGTCAACATCACCCTGGGCCTGCCCATCGTCCGCACCTCGCCCGACCACGGCACCGCCTTCGGCATCGCCGGAACCGGCGCCGCCGACGAAACCAGCCTGATGGAAGCCCTGCGCCAGGCCGCCGCCATCGCCCGCAACCGCCAGGACATCCCCGCATGAGCGACCCGCTGCCGCCGCTGCGCGACGTCATCGCCGCCCACGGACTTGCCGCCCGCAAGTCGCTGGGCCAGCATTTCCTGTTCGACCTGAACCTGACCGGCCGCATCGCGCGCGGCGCGGGCAATCTGGCGATCGGCACCTGCATCGAGATCGGTCCCGGCCCCGGCGGCCTGACCCGCGCCCTGCTGGATGCCGGGGCGCGTCAGGTCATCGCCATCGAGCGCGACGACCGCGCCATCGCCATTCAGAACGAGATCGCCGCCGCCTATCCCGGCCGCCTGACCATCATCGCCGGCGACGCGCTGGAGGTGGATTGCACCACTCTGGGCGAGGCGCCGCGCCGCATCGTCGCCAACCTGCCCTACAACATCTCGACGGTGCTGCTGCTGCAATGGCTGCGCAACGCCACGGCGTTCGAAAGCCTGACCCTGATGTTCCAGAAGGAAGTGGTGGACCGGCTGGCGGCCGAGCCGCGCAGCCCCCATTACGGCCGCCTGTCGGTGATCACCCAGTGGCTGTGCGGCGTCCATCCGCTGTTCAACGTGGACAAGCGCGCCTTTACCCCGCCGCCCGCCGTGATGTCCACGGTGGTCAAGCTGATCCCCCATGCCCAGCCGCTGGCCCCCGCCCGCTTCGAAACCATGGAGCGCGTCACCGCCGCCGCCTTCGGCCAGCGCCGCAAGATGCTGCGGTCCAGCCTGAAATCCCTGGGCAACGCCGAAGCGCTGATCGCGGCGGCGGGCATCCCGGCCACGGCGCGGGCCGAGGAATTGCCGGTCGAGGCGTTCTGCGCCCTGGCCCGCGCGGTGGACGACGGCGTCGCCGACGCCTGACCGTGCGCGGCCCGCTCAATCTTTCGTGGTCGCCTCCCGGGGGCTCGGCTATGCTGACGCCATGAGCAGCACGCGCGGTCCTGACCGTATCCCAGGCACCGAGGACGTCATGAGCCTGCCAGCGGACGATCTGGCCGGGATGCTGGAACGCGCCCTGGAAGGCGACACCCCCGACCCGCCGCCGCCCGCCGCCTTCGCCCGCGACGGCGCCCCCTATAGCGTCGAGGAATTGCTGTGCGGCCTGGAACCGCTGGCCGACGACGAGGCGCGGCCTCTGGTCCCGCCACCGGAATCGCCGCCCGCCCCCGCACCGCCACCCGCGCCGCTGCCGTCCCTGGACATCGACGACGACGACGTGCTGATCCTGGCGGAAAGCGAGGAAGAGGATTCCCAGGACGAAACCGACGATTCCACCCTGGCCGCCCTGAGCGTCATCGCCGACGCCCTGCGCGCCCTGGCCGTCGAGGAACCGCCCCCGCCCCCCGAGCCAGAGTCTGAACCAGAACCAGAGCCCGACGCGACCGACGAAATCCTGGTGCTGACCGACGACTTCCTGGCACCGCCCGAGGAGGGGGAGGGCAGCGAGGACGCCACCACCCTGACGCTGCAAAACATCGTCGCCGCCCTGCACGCCCTGACCGAACCGCCGCCCCCCGCCCCAACGGTGGCGGAACCGGCGGCAGACGAAGCCCTGGTGCTGACCGACGATTACCTGGCGCCGGAACCCCCGCCCGCCCCCGACGAGGATGAGGACGAGGACGTCCTGGTCCTGAGCGACGAAATCCCCGCACCGGAACCCGAACCCACACCGGAACCGGAGCCGGAGCCGGAACCCGAGCCCGAGCCGGAACCATTGCCCCCGCCCGCGGCCGAAAGCGACGAAGCGGCGGCGTTGACCGCCACCGTCGGGGCGATCATCGCCGCCCACCTGCCCCCGGGCGTCCCCCCGGTGGACAAGGGCGATGCGACGCTGCCCGAACGGCTGGACGTTCTGGCGCAATTGCTGGCCGATCCGCCGCCGTCCCAGGATTTCGCCGCGCTGGACGCCCTGTATCTGTGCTGGTCCCGCCATACCCTGGACAGCCCCAGCCGCGCCCTGCTGGCGGTGGCACAGAACCTGTCGCGCAATTTCGGTCTGCCGGGCAAGCTGCCCATGGCCTCGGCCAAGGCGTGGCGCATGCTGTCGCCCAGCGTGTTCGAGGCGGAACTGGCGCAGCGTCTGGCCGATGTCGGCACCTTCATCGCCGATTGGCAAAAGACCCAGCGCAGCTTCCTGATCCTGGAATTCAGCGAGATCGAACTGATCGAATATCTGTTCGAGGCGCTGCACCCCGGCTATCACGCCGACATCCTGGCCGGAGTGATGAACTACAAGGTGCTGTCCAACCGCCGCCTGGGTCTGTTGCGCCGCATTCCCGCCCGCGCCCGCAAACAGGTGGCGCCGCTGCTGCCCGAGCAGAAAGACAAGGCCCTGGTGGAACTGGCCCATGCCAAGGCGCTGCTGGAACGGGTGGCGGGCGAAACCGGCTTCGCCCCCATCGTCGAAACCGCCACCAAGGCGGCCGAGGAAATGGACAAGATGATGAAGGCGGTGGCCAATATCGGCGCACCGCCGCCGCCGCCCGGACCAGGCGGCGGCCTGGCCCTGGGGCGCATCGGGTAAAAACCTCTACGGCCTCATACCATATCCCAGTGATCGGAACCGATCACCGGGACCCTCATGCGGCCTCCGCGTCCCTTGGCTCCCGCGGCATAATACCAGCCTGCGCTGACGGCGACTCACGGCGGGGATTCCCATGAGCGGCCAAATGTGAGTCACTCTGGCAAACAGCTGGAGGTTTGCAGTGGCCGCACCGATCCCCCTTCGCCTTGATTA
>JAEXAH010000038.1 GCA_023458315.1 Pseudomonadota bacterium | reverse complement strand
CCCCCACCGGATTGATGCCCAGCGCCCGCAGCCGGGTGCAGAAATCGACCATGTCCACCGGCGGCTTCAGGCCGGTGGCCGACAGGTCCAGCACGATGGGCGCGTTGCGATAGAAACCGGGCGCCAGCGACAGCATGGTGCCCAGGCGGGGAAAGAAGTCTGGGTCCTCGGGCGCCTGCACCTTCAGCGTCAGCAGGGTCATGGACGCCGCCTTGAGCTGGAAGGGCGCCGTCTCGCCGACAAGGGTCGTGACGGTTTCACGCGGTTCGGTGGCGGTCATGCCTGCTCCTGTCCCTGGTGGGGGCGCGGACCTTGCCGCAGGAAATGTGTGAACGCAAGGATCAATCGGAGCGCGTACCCCCTTGCAGCGCCAGCCGGGCGGGCGGGGCGGCGCCGTCCTTGTCCTGGCCGAACCACAGGGTGGTCTGGGGGAAGGGGATCTCGATGGCCTCGGCGTCGAAGCGTTTCTTGATACGGCGGTTGAACTCGCGCAGCACCACGCCGTCCTTGCCCGGCACCGTCCGGAAACGGCCGGTGAACACCACCGCCGAGGCGTCGAACCGCGCCAGCCCCCACACATCCATGGGCGCCAGGATCAGCGGCCCGAAGACCTCGTCGCCGCGCATCTCCTCGCCCAATTCGGCCATCACCGCCATGACGCGGTCGGGGTCCTCGCCATAGCCGACGCCGATTTCCACATTGGCGAAGGCGTGGTCGCGGCTGAGATTGACCACCGAACTGACGGCGCTGAACGGAATGGTGTGCATGGCCCCACCCGTGTCGCGCAGGCGGATGGCGCGGATGCTCATGGTTTCCACCCAGCCGGTGGTGCCGTTCAGCCGCACCTGCTCGCCCACCGCCATGGTGTCCTCGAACAGGATGAAGGCGCCGGTGATCACGTCCTTGACCAGAGTCTGCGAGCCGAAGCCCACCGCCACGCCGACCACGCCCGCGCCCGCCAGCAGCGGCGCGATGTTGACGCCCAGTTCCGACAGCACGATCAGCGACACCATCACCACCAGCACCACGAACAGGGCGTTGCGGGCCAGCGGCAGCAAGGTGCGGACGCGCGACGAACGGGCCAGGGCGTTGCCGTCGCCGTCGGTGGCCGCCAGATAGCGTTCGATGGCCCCCGAGACGATTTCCCACACCACCATGGCGCCCAGCAGCACGGCGGCGATGGAGATCAGCGCCGACACCACCCGGCGGCCGCCGTCCGAGGCCAGCAGCCCCAGCGTGTCCAGCCCCCAGGCTTGCGCCAGGGCCAGCACGGTCAGCACCGCCACCGTGCCGCGCAGCACCACGTGCAGCACCGGCAGATAGCGGTTGGCGCGGTCTTCCAGCCGGGGAAAGCTGTCGCGCACGTCCTGGCTGACGGCGAAGCCGCGCTCGATCAGGCGGCCCAGCGCCGTCGACAACAGCCCGGCCACCGCCAGGATGGCGACGCTGAGCAAACTGGCGCGCAGCATGAAATCGAAACCGCCCTTGACCTTCAGCGCCCACACCGCGTATCCGGCCACCACGTACAGCACCGCCAGGATGTGCCAGATTTCCGCCAGCCGGGCGCGCATGCCCTGAAGGCGCCCGCCCTCGCCGCGCAGGAAGGCGGCCACCGCCTGGCGGTTTTGCAGGATGAAGATCACCAGCATGGTGGCGATGGACAGGCCCAGCGCCTTGAACGCCACCGCCCCGGCACCGCGCGGCAGGCCCAGCAGCAGCATGGCCTGCACCACCAGCCCGCCGAACATGGCGGTCCCCGCCAGACGGCGCGACCAGATCACCAGATATTCGGCGGTTTCGTCATCCACCGGCAGCAGGCGCAGCGACGCCGTGCGCGGCGCCGCCAGCAGCCGCGCCACCACCATCAGCAACCGCACCGAGGCATAGGCCGTGACCATCATGCCCCCGGCCACCCGCAGATTGCCGCCCAGCCCCAACACCCCGGACAAGGCCCAGGCGGCGGCCACGGCGGCGCCCACCGGCAGGGTGCGCAGCAGGGCGCGGGCGACGCCCAGCGGCAGCCGCACCAGCAACAGCGGCGGCGCCGTTTCGCGCGGCTGGGTCAGTCCCTCGGCCCGACGCAGCAGCCGCATCAGGATCTGATCGGCGGCGATGGCGACGGCCAGCAGCGCCAGCAGCCGTCCGGCGGTGTCCAGCCAACGATCGCGCAATACCGGATCGGCCGCCTGATGGCCGATCCACGCCGCCAGTCGCGGCAGGTCGCGCAGGACGCCGACCGCGTCCATCACCTCGTCGCCCAGGCTTTCCAACCGTTCCGTCACCGAGGCCAGCACGCCGGTTTCCGCCTCGGGCGCCGTCTGGCGCTGGGCGGCCAACAGGGTCTTCAACTGGCCCACCAGCTTCTGGCGGTCGCCGTCGTTTTCCAGGGTGGCCACCAGCTTCTGCAAATCCTCGGCCTTGACCGCCGCGCCGTCCTGGGCGGCGGCGGCAAGGGGGAACATAACGGTCAGCGCCAGCAGCAGGGCGGCGCATGTCTGACGAAGCATGCGGGTCATGGTCGATCTGTGGTCGTGGCGACAGGGGCGTCCAGCATGGACGCGGACTTTGACGAAAGTGGGGCGGATGCCTACCTTGCACTGTCCGCCAACGCAAGCAACATCAAGGCACCGCCACCATGACCGACGTCACCATCTATCACAACCCCCGTTGCAGCAAATCGCGCGAGACGCTGAAGCTGATCGAGGACAAGGGCATCGCGCCCCGCGTGGTGGAATACCTGAAGACCCCGCCCAGCGCCGCCGAACTGGCCGCCATCCTGGCCGCCCTGGGCAAGAAGCCCGCCGAGATCGTGCGCAAGAAGGAAGCGGCCGAGGCGGGCATCGACCCCGCCGCCCTGGACGATGCCGCCCTGATCGCCGCCATGGCGGCCCATCCGGCGATCATCGAGCGCCCCATCGTGGTCAACGGCGCCAAGGCCGCCCTGGGCCGCCCGCCGGAAAGCGTTCTCGCCATCCTGTGACCCTGTGCATAACCCGGATGAATGATTGCATTCATCCGGGCAAAGGGCGCAGCCTGTGCACAGGTTCCATCCTGAACGGAAGGGATGCCCCCATGGGCCATGACACCTATCAGGCGGTCATGCGGCAAAGGCTGCGCGACCTGTCGATCCGCATCGACAGCATCCATTGCCGTCTGGGCATGTCGCCCCATGACGGCCTGCGCCGTGAATTGGCGGAACAACTGGTCTGGCTGGAGCACCGCCGCGACCTGGTGCTGGAAAAACTGGACGCCCTGCGCGATGAACCGGACGGCACCTGGGACGATTTGCGCGCCGAACTGGAAGACGCCTGGGACAATCTGATGCAGGATTTCGAGGAGCGGGTGGCCGGGCTGGCCTGATCCCCGCCCCCCCTTTCAAATCTCCAGGCTGACCGGCGTGAACATCTCGACCCCGCCGGGCGCCAGGGCGGCGTCGATGTCGGCACCGGCTCCGGCGATCTCCTTGTCGATCTGCTCCAGTTCCCCCTCGTCCTGCCCCATGTCGCGGGCGCGGCGGCGCTGCAATTCCAGGATGGCCCGGACTTCCTGGAACAGCCGCCGCACCTCGTCGGCGAATTTGGCGTCGGCCTCACGCGTCGCGGCCTTTTCCGCCATGTCGGCGGCGATCTTCTGGAAACCGGCACCGGGCGCCGGTTTGTCGCCGTCCTTGGCCTGCCCCTCTTCCGCTTGAACTTCGCCCGCCTTGGCCTCGGCCGCGGCGGTGGCGGCAACGGCCTTGGCATCGGCAGCGGCACCGCTGCCGGTGGCATCGCCGCCGGTCGAATCGGCATCGCTGGGCATGTCCGTCGCGGTGGCCCCGGCGCTGACGCCGCCCCCGCCACCGCCCGCCGCCGCGTATTCCTTGGCCGCCGCCGCCAGTTCGGCGGCGATGCGCTTGGCCTGCCGGGCGATGGATTTGGGATCGCCCGCCACCGCCATCATGCGCAGAGCCTGCAATTGCTTTTTCAGCCGTTCGATCTTGTCGCGGGCGGCGGCCTTGCGCTGGTCCTTGCGGGCCTTGTTGGCCTGGGTCATGTTGTCCAGCGCCTGCTTCGAGCGGCGCACCGTCTCGGCCTGCTCGTCGGTCAGGGTGACGCCCAACGCCTTGAGCGTCGTCGCCTTGCCCTGGCCCTGGCGGGCGCTCAGGCGGAGTTGCAACTGGGCCAGCAGCACGGCGCCGCTGTTGATCATTCTGAGCATGGTTCTTCCCCGTTCTGGAGACGACGGGGAATTCTGGCACGCAACCCATGAAGAAAGCACTAAGGGTTGTGGCCGCGCCATGAGCAAAAAAAGGGGCGGCCGAAAGGCCGCCCCGTCAAGGCTGTCGCTGTTAGCGGCGGTCTCAGGCCGCCTTGGAACCGCTATCCACCAGGGCGACGATGTCGCCCATGATGGTGGTGATGTCGTAATCCTTGGGGGTGTAGATGCGGGCGCACCCGGCGGCCAGCAGCAGCTTTTCATCCTCGGGCGGGATGATGCCGCCCGCCACCACCGGCACGTCGGCCAGCCCGGCGGCGCGCATGCGTTCCAGCACTTCCGTCACCAGCGGCACGTGGCTGCCCGACAGGATGCTGAGGCCGACCACGTGCACGCCTTCTTCCAGGGCGGCGTTGACGATCTGGGCGGGGGTCAGGCGGATGCCTTCGTACACCACTTCCATACCGGCGTCGCGGGCGCGCACGGCGATCTGTTCGGCGCCGTTGGAATGGCCGTCCAGGCCGGGCTTGCCCACCAGCATCTTGATGCGGCGCCCCAGTTTGGCCGACACCGCATCCACCTGGGCGCGCACGGCGACGATCTTGTCGCCCTTGGCATTGGCCGAGGCCCGCGACACGCCGGTCGGCGCCCGGTATTCCCCGAACACGTCGCGCAGGGTCTGCGCCCATTCGCCGGTGGTGACGCCCGCATGGGCGGCGGCGATGCTGGGCTCCATGACGTTGCGGCCTTCGCTGGCGGCGGCGCGCAACTCGGCCAGGGCCTTGTCCACGGCGGCGGCGTCGCGGGAAGCCTTGAACGCCTTCAGACGCTCGATCTGTTCCTGCTCGGCCTTGGGATCGACGGTCAGGATCGAGCCGTCGCCGCCGGTCAGCGGGCTGGGCTCGGTTTCCGTCCACTTGTTGACGCCGACCACGATCTGCTCGCCCGATTCGATCCCGGCGATGCGGCGGGCGTTGGATTCCACCAGCTTCTGCTTCATGTAGCTGGATTCCACCGCCGCCACGGCGCCGCCCATGCCGTCGATGCGGGCCAGTTCCTCGCGGGCCTGGGCCATCAGTTCCTCGACCTTGCGGGCGATCTCGACCGAACCGTTGAAGATGTCGCCGTATTCCAGCAGGTCGGTTTCATAGGCCATGATCTGTTGCAGGCGCAGCGACCATTGCTGGTCCCACGGGCGCGGCAGACCCAACGCCTCGTTCCAGGCGGGAAGCTGCACGGCGCGGGCGCGGGCGTCCTTGGACAGCACCACCGCCAGCATCTCCAGCAAGATGCGGTAGACGTTGTTTTCCGGCTGCGGCTCGGTCAGGCCCAGGGAATTGACCTGGACGCCATAGCGGAAGCGCCGGGCCTTTTCGTCGGTGATGCCGTAGCGGTTCTGGCAAATCTCGTCCCACAGATAGGTGAACGAGCGCATCTTGCACAGCTCGGTGACGAAGCGGATGCCAGCATTGACGAAGAACGAGATGCGGCTGACCACCACCGGGAAGTCCTCGGCCGGGACGGTGGGACGCACGGTGTCCAGCACGGCGATGGCGGTGGCCAGGGCGAAGGCCAATTCCTGTTCCGGCGTCGCCCCCGCCTCTTGCAGATGGTACGAGCAGACGTTCATGGGGTTCCACTTGGGAACCTCGCGGTAGGTGAAGGCGATGACGTCGCTGGTCAGCTTCAAGGACGGCTGCGGCCCGAAGATATAGGTGCCGCGCGACAGGTATTCCTTGATGATGTCGTTCTGGGTGGTGCCGTTCAGGCTGGCCCGCGCCGCGCCCTGCTTTTCCGCCGTGGCGATGTACAGCGACAGCAGCCAGGCGGCGGGCGCGTTGATGGTCATGGACGTGTTCATCTTTTCCAGGGGGATATCCTGGAACAGCGTCTGCATGTCGCCGATATGGCACACCGGCACGCCGACCTTGCCGACCTCGCCGCGCGCCAGCACGTGATCCGAATCATAGCCGGTCTGGGTCGGCAGGTCGAAGGCGATGGACAGGCCGGTCTGGCCCTTGCCCAGATTGGTGCGGAACAGCTTGTTGGATTCCGCCGCCGAGCTGTGGCCCGAATAGGTGCGAAACAGCCAGGGCTTCTCGCGGGCGGGGGTCTTTTCCGTCATTCCTCGTCACCTTCTCTGCTCGGGCCGTGCTGGGGCGCCGTGGTCATCATCCTAACGAAAGCCCGGGGCCATACGACCTAAAATTTCCCGTTCCCCGGACTACGCGAAACAAACTATCATTTTGTGCATTGCGAAGAAAGCCGCAAAACGCTACAACGCGAAAGAGAGCCGGACGCGCCAAACCGCCCCGGCGACGGAACGAAGGGAATCCCCCGAGATTCCCCGAACGGGCAAACAGAGTGGTTTTCGGAAGACGAGGAGAGACTCGGATGAGCGACGCGGCGAATTCGGCCGGACAGACGGTTAAGGACCTGTACGAGCTTGGCGAGATCCCGCCGCTGGGCCACGTGCCGAAGCAGATGTACGCCTGGTGCATCCGCAAGGAACGGCACGGCAACCCGGACACCGCCATGCAGGTCGAGGTGGTCGAGACCCCCGACATCGATCCCCATGAAGTGCTGATCATGGTGATGGCGGCGGGCGTCAACTACAACGGCGTGTGGGCCGCGCTGGGCAAGCCGATCTCGCCCTTCGACTACCACAAGGCGCCCTACCACATCGCCGGGTCCGACGCCTCGGGCATCGTGTGGAAGGTCGGTTCCAAGGTGAAGCGCTGGAAGGTCGGCGACGAGGTCGTGGTGCATTGCAACCAGACCGACGGCGACGACGAGGAATGCAACGGCGGCGACCCCATGAACTCGCCGACCCAGCGCATCTGGGGCTACGAAACCCCCGACGGCTCGTTCGCGCAGTTCACCCGCGTCCAGGCCCAGCAGTTGATGGCCCGTCCCAAGCACCTGACCTGGGAAGAAAGCGCCTGCTACACCCTGACCCTGGCCACCGCCTATCGCATGCTGTTCGGCCACCGTCCGCACGTCCTGCGCCCCGGCCATAACGTGCTGGTGTGGGGTGCCGCGGGCGGCCTGGGCTCCATGGCCATCCAGTTGATCGCCGTGTCGGGCGCCAACGCCATCGGCGTCATCTCGGAAGAGGACAAGCGCGAGTTCGTCCTGGGCCTGGGCGCCAAGGGCGTGATCAACCGCAAGGACTTCGATTGCTGGGGCCAGCTTCCCGACGTGGACGGCGACCAGGAAGAGTTCAAGAAGTACATGGGCAAGGTGCGCGAGTTCGGCAAGGCCATCTGGGACATCACCGGCAAGGGCAACGACGTCGATTTCGTGTTCGAACACCCCGGTGAAGCCACCTTCCCGGTGTCGTGCAACGTGGTCAAGCGCGGCGGCATGGTGGTGTTCTGCGCCGGTACCACCGGCTTCAACCTGACCTTCGACGCCCGCTTCGTGTGGATGCGCCAGAAGCGTATCCAGGGCAGCCACTTCGCCAACCTGTTGCAGGCGTCGCAGGCCAACCAGCTGGTGATCGAACGCCGCATCGACCCGTGCATGTCGGAATGCTATTCCTGGGACGATATCCCGAAGGCCCACATGCAGATGCTGCGCAACCTGCACAAGCCCGGCAACATGGCGGTGATGGTCCAGGCCAAGAAGCCCGGCCGCTACACCGTCGAAGACTGCATCGAGGGCGAATAAGCCCCCTTTCCCCCCCTCTCCCGCCCCGGCGGGAGAGGGGCCGATTTCCCAGACCGAGGACGCCCGATGACCACCGTGCTGCTGCCCGACCTGATCGCCACCTGTTCCGCCGCCCTTGAGCCGCTGCGCGGCCTGCGCGCCGCCGCCAAGGACGCCGTCACCGCCATGGTGAGCAAGGACGGCAAGATCGATTCCGCCCTGTTCGAGGCCAACCAGGAAGCCGCCCACGGCTATGCCTGGCTGTCCACCTATGTGGCGGCGCTGGAGCAGATGCTGGAATGGGCCAAGCGCCTGGAGGCCGCCGGTCGCCTGGGCGAACTGGAATCGCTGATGCTGCAATCGGCGTTCGGCGAATACGGCGCCCAGATCTTCGGCGGCATCCCCATGAGCCAGGGCGAATACATCCGCCCCATCGACCTGGGCCTGGACAGCAAGGTCTGCCACAAATTCCACGGCGACGAACTGAGCCTGCTGCGCCGCCAGGGCAATACCCCGGCCGTGCGCGTGCGCATCGCCCAACTGATCGAGGACGGCCACCATTTCGGCGACCTGGGTCTGGACGATGAAACGCTGGAGATGATCCGCGACCAGTTCCGCAAGTTCGTCGAGGCCGAGGTGGCGCCCCATTGCCACGAATGGCACCTGAAGGACGAACTGATCCCCATGGAGGTGCTGGACAGCGTCGCCGAAATGGGCGTGTTCGGCCTGACCCTGCCCGAAGAATACGGCGGCCTGGGCATGGGCAAGACCGCCATGTGCGTCGTCACCGAGGAATTGTCGCGCGGCTATATCGGCGTCGGCAGCTTGGGCACCCGCGCCGAGATCGCCGGCGAACTGATCCGCCTGGGCGGCACCGAAGAGCAAAAGCAGGAATGGCTGCCCCGCATCGCCTCGGGCGAGATCCTGCCGACCGCCGTGTTCACCGAGCCCAACACCGGGTCCGACCTGGGCAGCCTGCGCACCCGCGCCGTCAAGGACGGCGACGAATGGGTGGTGACCGGCAACAAGACCTGGATCACCCATGCCAGCCGGTCCGACCTGATGACCCTGCTGGTGCGCACCAATCCCGACACCAAGGATTGGCGCGGCCTGTCCATGCTGCTGGCCCCCAAGCAGCGCGGCACCGAGGCCGAGCCCTTCCCCACCCCCGGCATGACCGGCGGCGAGATCAAGGTGCTGGGCTATCGCGGCATGAAGGAATACGAACTGGGCTTCGACGGCTTCAAGGTTCCCGCCGCCAATTTGCTGGGCGGGGTCGAGGGCCAGGGCTTCAAGCAGTTGATGGAAACCTTCGAATCCGCCCGCATCCAGACCGCCGCCCGCGCCGTGGGCGTCGCCCAGAACGCGCTGGAGGTCGGCCTGCAATACGCCAAGGACCGCGTCCAGTTCGGCAAGCCGCTGTACAAGTTCCCGCGCGTCGCCTGCAAGGTGGCGTGGTCGGCGGTGGAAACCATGATCGCCCGCCAGCTCACCTATTTCTCGGCGCGCGAAAAGGACGGCGGCCACCGCTGCGACATCGAGGCGGGCATGGCCAAGCTGCTGGGCGCCCGCGTGGCGTGGTCCAACGCCGACAACGCGTTGCAGATCCACGGCGGCAACGGCTATGCCGAGGAATACCAGATCAGCCGCATCATCTGTGACGCCCGCATTCTGAACATCTTCGAGGGCGCGGCGGAAATCCAGGCCCAGGTCATCGCCCGCGGTCTGCTGTCGGGGGCGCGCGGCTAAGACGCGCTTCCGTTTTCCTGGACGGCGGCACCTCCGGGTGCCGCCGTTTCTTTTGGTATTGCTGCCCTGCACAGGCGTATGCCCGATGGACGGCAGGGACAAAAGGGTTTATGTGCCAGGGGTAGCTACCCCCCGTCACCGATGGACATTCCCCGATGCGTGACGTTCTGATCCGTCTGGCCGAAAACGACCGCCGCCTGCGCACGCAACTGGCGCTGTCCGGCCACCTGTTCGACGGCTATCACCCCAGCATGCGCGAATTGCACGAAGCCAATGCCCGCGAACTGGAATTGCTGGTGGATGAAGACGGCTGGCCCAGCCAGTTCGAAAGCGGCGAGGACGGCGTGCTGGCGGCGTTCCAGATCGCCGTGCACGCCATCTCGCGCCCCAATTTCCTGCGCCGTTGCCTGACCCTGATGAAATCGGCGGCCAATCGCGGCGACATCCCGGCCTGGCACCCCGCCACCCTGGAGGACCGCATCCGCAGCCTGGAAGGGCGGCCGCAGATTTACGGCACCCAGATGGACTGGGACGACGATTGCATCCTCAGCCCGTTGCCCATCGAGAACGAGGCCGAGGTCGACCAGCGCCGCGCCAAGGTCGGCCTGCCGCCCTTGGCCCAGGCGGTGGCGGAAACCCAGGCCGCCGCCAAGGCCAAGGGCGAATTGCCCCCGGCCGAATGGCTGCACCTGCAACACGCCCTCGACGATTTCGCCAAGGAGGTCGGATGGCGCTGAACCGATTCGACGGTTCAGCGCCACCCGATCAGACCGCCGCCTTCAGCGCCGCCGGGACCGCCGAGGCCGCCACGGCCGAGGCGTTGGCCTGAGCGGCACTCAGCGCCGCCTGGGCCGAGGAATCGTCCGGCTGCTGTGGCAGTTGCTTGAGGAAAGGCGCCAGTTCCGGCACGCCGATCAGCGTCAGATAGGCGGGGACGTGCTGATAGAACAGTTCGGCGAAGAACGCTTTCAGATCATCCACCGACGCCGAATGCTGGGTACCCTTCAGTTGGAAATTGGGCAAGTGGATATAGTCCAACCCGGCCTCGTACAGCGCATAGGCGACGATGGCGCCGACCTCGACCTTCACCGCGTCCGCGCCTTTATAAAGGAACGGCACGCGGGCCATGTTCAGGGCCTCCCAGGCGTGCGGCACCACGTCCAGATCGTTCCACAACAGGGTGTTCCAGCGCTGCCACGGCTGCGTCCCGGCGGCGGGCGCCGGGAATTGCAAGGCGAAGGCGGCGGAGAACGCCAGATTGCCCGGCGTCGCCCCGGCGGTGGGATAGACACGGACGTTCTGCCACGCCGCCCGCGCGGTGGGGGTGCCGTACAGCACCATGGCCAGGGTCGGCGACAACGCCCCGGCCAGGCTGTGCCCGGTGAAGATCAGCGTCGCCTGGGTGGACGCCACCGAGTGCAGGAAGTCGGACAGATAGGTGCCGGTGGCCGGGTCGCGCAACGACAGCAGCACGCCGATGCCGAAATTGGTCGCCGCCGAGATCCACGGCGTGCCCAGGGCGGGATTGTAGACCCAGCGCACCTTGTCGCTGACCCAGAAATCCTCGACCGTCCAGTCGAACAGCGAATTGGCGTTGGTGGCGGCGATGGCGCAGACATAGGTATTGGTGGCGGAATTGTGGAACACCGCCACGGCGTTGTCGGCATAGCCGCGCAGGTCCAGCGGGTGTTCCCACACCGCCGGTCCCCAGGCCAGGGTCCAGGTGCCGATCAGTTGCTGCACGTCGCTGTTGCCCAGCAGATCGCCAAGCTTGCCCTTGAGGATATCGGCCACCTCGGCGGCGGAACCGGTCGAGCCGCTGGCGGAATTGATGGCCAACGACAATGTGAAGGTCTGTTGGTAAAGATCGTAGGTCGGCATCGGGTCCCCTCCCCAGTAACGCCCGCTTGGGGCGATGAGATCACATCATTGCACCCCTATGGTTGCATACGCGACCGACGCCTTGTGACGCCCCCTCCCCAACCGCATGGCCCCGGCCGGTGAAAAGGTATAGGCTTGCGCCAGCCGCTTCGGCGGACCAGATCAACCACAGAGTCCCAGACCAGCGCCCGCCATGACCAAGCAAGCCCATACCCCGCGCCCCGTCGTCCTGTGCATCCTTGACGGCTGGGGCCACCGCGACGATCCCACCGACAACGCCATCGCCCTGGCCGACACCCCCACCTGGGACCGGCTGATGGCGACGGCGCCGCGCGCCCTGTTGCAGACCTCGGGTCTGGCGGTCGGCCTGCCCGACGGGCAGATGGGCAATTCGGAAGTGGGCCACATGAACCTGGGCGCCGGGCGCGTGGTCATGCAGGATTTGCCGCGCATCGACCAAGCGGTGGCCGACGGCTCGCTGGCCGCCCATCCGCTGCTGGGCCAGACCCTGGCGACGCTGAAGGCCAAGGGCGGCACCCTGCACATCCTGGGGCTGCTGAGCCCCGGCGGCGTGCACTCGCACCAGGACCATCTGGCCGCCCTGGCCCGCATCGCCGATGGGGCGGGGGTCAAGGTCGCCGTGCATGCCTTCCTGGACGGCCGCGACACGCCGCCCAGCTCGGCCCGCGACTTCGTCGCCAAGTTCCAGAACGATCTGAAGGACACCAAGGCGGTGATCGCCACCGTCTCGGGCCGCTATTACGCCATGGACCGCGACAAGCGCTGGGACCGCGTGCAACTGGCCTTCGACGCCATGGCGCTGGGCCAGGGGCCGCGCGCCGCCGATGCGCTGGCCGCCATTGATGACTCCTATGCGGCGGGCAAGACCGACGAATTCGTGTTGCCGGTGGTGATCGGCGAGTACGCGGGCATGCAAGACGGCGACGGCCTGCTGATGGGCAATTTCCGCGCCGACCGCGCCCGTGAAATCCTGCACACCCTGGTGGACCCGGCCTTCGACGGCTTCGCCCGCGCCCGCGTCCCCGCCTTGGCGGCGCGCCTGGGGCTGACCGAATATTCCAAGGATCTGAACGCGTTCTTCCAGACGCTGTTCCCGGCGGAAACCCTGAGCAACCTGCTGGGCGAGGTGGTCAGCGGCGCCGGACGCACCCAATTGCGCATCGCCGAGACCGAGAAGTACGCCCACGTCACCTTCTTCTTCAACGGCGGCCGCGAGCAGGTCTATGACGGCGAGGACCGCATCCTGGTGCCCAGCCCCAAGGTTGCCACCTACGACCTTCAGCCCGAGATGTCGGCCCCCGAAGTCACCGACCGGCTGGTCGAGGCCATCGGCGGCGGCAAGTACGATCTGATCGTCGTCAACTATGCCAATGGCGACATGGTCGGCCATACCGGCATGCTGGACGCCGCCATGAAGGCCGCCCACACCGTGGACGGCTGCCTGGCCCGGCTGGAGGCGGCGGTCAAGGCGGCGGGGGGCGTGATGCTGATCACCGCCGACCACGGCAACGCCGAGATGATGACCGACCCCGACACCCACGAGCCCTATACCGCCCACACCACCGGCCCGGTGGACGTGCTGCTGGTCAACGGCCCGGCCGGGATCGACGGGCTGAGCGACGGCCGTCTGGCCGACGTGGCGCCGACCCTGCTGGCGTTGCTGGGCCTGCCGCAACCGGCCGAGATGACCGGCCGCGCCCTGCTGTCGGGCCGTCGTGCGGCGGAATAGCACGCTTGTCGTCGCGGCGGCCCTGCTGATGGGGCTGGCGGCGGGTCCGGGTTGGGCGCAGGCGCCCGATCCGGCCGCCGCCGACCGCCGTCTGCACGAACTGGAAGACCAGTTGAAGCGGTCGCGCGCCGAGCACGAGGAAATCAAACGCAAGGCCCGCGCCATTTCCGACGAATTGGGCCAGATTCGCGGCGACATGGTCGCCTCGGCCCGCGCCGCCCAGGAAAGCGAGGAAGTGCTGAACGAGCTGGAAACCCAGCTTGAAGACCTGAAGCGGCTGGAGGGCGACAAGGGCGAAACCCTGCAACGCCGCTCGCAACAGATGACCGGCGTGCTGACCGCCCTGCAACGCCTGGCCTGGCGCCCGACCGAGGCGCTGGTCGCCCAGCCGCAGACCCCGGCCGATACCGTGCGCTCGGCCATCCTGTTGCGCGCCGCCGTGCCGCAGATCGAACGATCCGCCCAGGACCTCAAGGGCGAGATCGACAT
Source organism: Pseudomonadota bacterium (assembly GCA_023458315.1). Taxonomy (GTDB): domain Bacteria; phylum Pseudomonadota; class Alphaproteobacteria; order Rhodospirillales; family Magnetospirillaceae; genus Magnetospirillum. The sequence continues at coordinate 18,755 of JAEXAH010000038.1, read as the reverse complement.
GATGGCCCGCGTCCGCGCCGACATCGTCGCGCAAAAGAAACGCATCGCCACCACCGCCGCCCGGCTGGAGGGCGAGCATTCGCGCCTCAAGGATTTGTGGCTGCGCAAATCCAGCCTGCAAACCGCCGCCCTGGCCGAATCCGAGGCCGCCGAGCAACGCCTGCAAAAGCTGGCGGGCGAGGCCGAGGATCTGCGCGACCTGCTGGTGCGGCTGGAGGAGGAACGCAAGCGCCGCGAGGCCGAAGCCGCCGCCAAGGCCGCCGCCGAACGCGCCGCGCGCGAGGCCGAGATCGCCGCGCAAAAGGCGGCGCGCGAAGCGGAACTGGCGGCGCAAAAAGCCGCGCGCGAGGCCGAGATCGCCGAGAAGAAGGCGGAAAAGGAACGCAAGGAACGGGAAATGGCCCAGGCCCGCGCCGCGCGCGAGGCCGAACAGAAGGCCCAGGCCGAAGCGCGCGAGAAGGAACTGGCGGCGCAAAAGGCCGCCCGCGCCGTGGAAACCGCCGCGCGCGAGGCCGCCGCCGCCCGCCCCTCGTCGTCCGAACGTTCGTTCAGCCAGGGCCAGGGCCACATGCCGTTCCCGGCGCGCGGCCGCGTCATCACCCGCTACGGCCAGACCAACGACGTCGGCGTGGTGTCCAAGGGCCTGGAGATCGCCACCCGCCAGGGCGCCCAGGTCATCGCCCCCTATGACGGGCAGGTTGTATTCTCGGGACCGTTTCGCGGCTATGGCCTGCTCTTGATCATCGAACACAGCGAGGGCTATCATACGCTGCTTGCGGGAATGGCCCGCATCGACGCCAGCGTCGGCCAGCGTCTGCTGTCGGGAGAGCCCGTTGGAATCATGGGACAGGACGAGGCGAAACCCGCGTTGTATGTCGAGCTGCGCCGCAACGGCCAGCCCGTGAACCCGTTGCCCTGGCTCACCGCTCAAAAAAGTAAGGTTGGTGGATGATTCGCAAGACTCTGATTGCGGCGGGTGCGGTTGCCCTGCTGGCCGGCACCTCGCTTGTTCCCGCCCACGCGGCCGAGCGCAAGGAAACCTATAAGCTGATGGAGCTGTTCGCCGAGGTGTTCGAGAAAGTCCGGTCGGACTATGTCGAGCCGGTGAACGACGAGGAACTGGTCGAGGCGGCGCTGAACGGCATGCTGACCTCGCTGGACCCCCATTCCAGCTATCTGAACCAAAAGAACTCGCGCGACATGGAGATCAGCACCAAGGGCGAGTTCGGCGGCCTTGGCATCGAAGTCACCATGGAAAACGGCTGGGTCAAGGTGGTGTCGCCCATCGACGACACCCCGGCCTATCGCGCGGGCATCCAGCCGGGTGACTTCATCACCCACCTGGACGGCGAGCCGGTCATGGGCCTGACCCTGTCCGAAGCGGTGGACCGCATGCGCGGCCGCGCCGACACCGACATCAAGCTGACCATCCGCCGCGCCGCCGCCGAACCGTTCGACGTCAAGCTGACCCGCGCGGTGATCCGCATCCAGACCGTGCGCTCGCACCCCGAAGGCAATATCGGCTATATCCGCATCACCCAGTTCAGCCAGACCACCCACAACGATCTGCTGAAGCACGTGGGCGAACTGAAGAAGACCATCGGCAAGGATCTGGCGGGCTACGTCATCGACCTGCGCAACAATCCGGGCGGTCTGCTGGATCAGGCCATCGCCGTGTCCGACGACTTCCTGGAAAAAGGCGAGATCGTTTCGACCCGTTCGCGCAAGGCCGAGGATACCCAGCGCTTCAACGCGCGCGGCGGCGACATCGCCGAGGGTCTGCCGCTGGTGGTGCTGATCAACGACGGTTCGGCCTCGGCCTCGGAAATCGTCGCCGGTGCGTTGCAGGATCATCGCCGCGCCCTGCTGCTGGGCACCCGCTCGTTCGGCAAGGGCTCGGTTCAGACCCTGATCCCGCTGCCCGGCCACGGCTCCATGCGCCTGACCACCGCGCGCTACTACACCCCGTCCGGCCGCTCCATCCAGGCGGTGGGCATCGAGCCCGACATCAAGGTGTTCCAGTCCAAGGTCGAGCCGCTGGGCGGCGAACGCGACCGCCGCAGCGAAGCCTCGCTGCGCAAGGCGCTGTCCAACCCCGACAGCAAGAACGGCAAGGACCCGGCCAAGGACAAGGCCGCCCCGGTTCCGGCTCCGGCCGCGACGCCCGAGGCCAAGCCCGCCCCGGCCGAGGAAGGCGCCGCCCCCGACGCCAAGCAGCCGCCGGTGGCCATCAAGATGGGCGACCCGGCCCAGGACTACCAGTTGGCCCGCGCCCTGGACCTGATCCGCGGCCTGTCGCTGTACCGTCCGGGCAACTGACCGCGAGTTTCCCCCACCCCGGCCCTTCCCCGCGCCTGCGGGGGAGGGGGAAAATGCTCCCTCCCCCGGTTCGCCGGGGGAGAGTCGGGGTGGGGGCGCCGCAACTTATTGAATTCTTAACCGAACCGTCCGCATGGTCTGGCATCATGTGACGGTTTCGGTGCTTTCAAGGGTGAACATGCTCTCGTTGGACGACGAGGATCTGATCGCGGACCGGATGATCGCCTCCGTGGAGCCGGAGCCGCGTCGCCGCGTCAGTCTGCGCCCGCTGCTGCTGGGCCTGCTGGTGCTGCTGCTGGGCGGCGGCCTGGGCGGCGGCGCCTATCTGCTGTCCAACATGGATACCCGCGACGTCATCGCCCTGCTGGACATCGGCGACCAGCCCCGGCTGGCCCTGCAAATGCCCGGCCTGGGCGGCAGGACGGCGGAACCGCCGCCGCCCGCCTTGGGCGCCGGACCGCTGTTGACCCCGCCCGGCGCCCCCAGCCTGACGCCGCCGCCCATGGCGGGTGAACCCGTTGCCAAACCGGAAGCCGCGGGCGTGGCGCCCATGCCCATGGCCCCGCCGCCGCCCAAGGCGGAAACCGCGCCCGAACCCGCCAAGCCGGAAGTGGCCGCCCTGCCGCCGCCACCGCCGGTGATCGCACCGCCGCCCATCCCGCCGGTGCCCGCCACAATCCCGGTCCCCACGCCCAAGGCGCCGGACCAGCCCATTCCCGCAGCCGCCTATCAGGCGCCCACCTATGCCACGCTGCCCGCCCGCGCCACGCCGCCGGTGGCGCTGCCGCCGGTGCCGGTGGACGGATTGTGGCGGCAAAGCGCCTATGGTCCGCTGCCGGTGGTGCCGCGCGACGGCCGCCTGCCGTGGAAAGTCTATTCGCGGCCGTTCGAGAACGCGGGCGCCAAGCCGCGTCTGGCGGTGGTCGTCACCGGCCTGGGGCTGGACAAGGACGCCACCGAGGCGGCCATCACCAAGCTGCCGCCCGAAGTGACCCTGGCCTTCAGCCCCTATGCCGGGGCGCTGGACAAGTGGATCAAGCGGGCGCGCGAATTCGGCCACGAGATCATGGTCATGCTGCCGGCCGAAGCGGTGGGCTTTCCCGCCCGCGATCCCGGCCCGTGGGGCCTGTTGGTGGCCAACCCGCCGGAAGAGAACATCAGCCGACTGGAACAGGTGCTGGCCCGCGCGCCCGGCGCCATCGGCGTGCTGGCCCCGGACGGCGCCTTCGTCCGTTCGGGCAAGCTGAACCCGGTGCTGGTGGCGCTGAAGGATCGCGGCCTGCTGTTCGCCGCCGAGGGCGCCAAGGTGGAAACCGACCTGCCCCATGCCGCCGTCACGGCGACCGTGGATGTGGATTTGTTCCGCGACGCCATCGAGGCCCGCCTGAGCGCCGCCGCCCGCGCCGCCCGGGACAGCGGCCACGGTCTGCTGGTGGTCAGCCCGCGTCCGGTGGCCTTCGACCGCCTGCTGGGCTGGTTCGAGCGGTTGAACGACCAGGGGGTGGCGCTGGCTCCCGCCTCGGCCATCGTCAAGCAAAACGGGAAGTCATGAGCAAGCTGATCCCCTATCACGACCGCCCCTATCGCCCCAATGTGGGGCTGGTGCTGTTCAATGCCCAGGGATTGGTGTTCACCGCCAAGCGCCTGGACACCAAGGAAAACGCCTGGCAATTCCCCCAGGGCGGCATCGACGACGACGAGACCCCGGCAACCGCCGCCCTGCGCGAACTGGAAGAGGAAATCGGCACCGCCAAGGCCGAGATCATCGGCGAAAGCCGCGCCTGGATTTCCTATGACCTGCCGCCCGCCGTGGCCGATTCCTGGCAGAACGGCCGCTGGCGCGGGCAGAAACAGAAATGGTTCGCCCTGCGCTTCCTGGGCAGTGACGCCGACATCGACATCGCCACCGAGCATCCGGAATTCTCGGAATGGCGGTGGACGCGGCTCGAGGACGTGCCCGGCCTGATCGTGCCGTTCAAGCGCGCCCTGTACGAACAGGTGGTGGCCGAGTTCCTGCCCATCGCCCGCCGCCTGGGAGGATAAGCCCCCTTCCGCCGCAATGGGGGGATGTTCTACACTTTTCCCATCCCATGGCGGAGGCCCGATGACCCCAGCCGACACCCGGTTGCCCGAGCAGGACCTGCTGGCCGTGCTCGACAACATGAGCGACGTCTTTTACCGCACCGACCGCCAGGGCCGGGTGGTGCTGGTGTCGCGCTCGGTCGAGGATCTGCTGGGCTGGACGGCGGCCGAGGTGCTGGGCCGCGACGTCTGCGACTTCTATCTGCGGCCGGAACAGCGGCAGGTGCTGCTGGACCGCATGGACGGTCTGGGCGGCCGCGTCCGCGGCTTCGATGTGGAACTGCGCCGCCGCGACGGCTCTACCGTCTGGGTGTCGGTCAGCGCCCGCCGCCTGTCCGAAGCCGAAGGCGGCGGGTCCGAGGGCGTGCTGCACGACGTGTCCGACCGCCGCCGCGCCGAGGGTGAACGCGCCCGACGCCAGGAATTGGTGCAGGCGCTACTGAACGCCACCTCGGACGCCACCATGCTGATCGACGACAGCGGCCAGTTGCTGGCCTGCAATCAGGTGTTCGCCCAACGCTTCGGCCACACCGTGGACGAATTGATCGGCCGCGACCTGTTCTCGCTGTTCCCGCCCGACATCGCCGAACGCCGCCGCGCCGCCTGCGACCGGGTGGCGCGCGACGGCGAAACCCTGGTGCTGCGCGACGTGCGCGGCGGCCGCCACCTGATGAACACCATCACCCCGGTGCCCAATCCCGATGGCCCGCCCCTGCTGGCGGTGTTCTCGCGCGATATCACCGAGGAAGTGGAGGACAAGGCGCGCATCGAGGCGCAGATGGCCACCATCCGCCGCTCCAACGAGGAATTGGAACAATTCGCCTATGTGGCCAGCCACGATCTGCGCGAACCGCTGCGCCAGATCTCCAGCTATATCGGCCTGCTGGAACGGCGCTATTTGGACCGGCTCGACGAGGACGGGCGCGAGTTCATGGCCTATGTGCGCAACGGCGCCCAGCGCATGGACACGCTGATCCTGGACCTGCTGGCCTTTTCCCGCGTCACCCGCGCCGACAACGCCATGGTGGCGGTGCCGCTGGCCCAACCCATCGCCGCCGCGCTGGAGGTGCTGGAGGTGCCGCCCGACGCCACCGTCGAGATCGGGGTGGATGACCGACTGCATGTGCATGGCGACCCGGTGCAACTGACCCGGCTGTTCCAGAACCTGATCGGCAACGCCCTGAAATACCGCGCCCCCGACCGGCCGCCCCATGTCCAGGTGCGGGCGGAAACCCACGGCGACATGGTGGCGGTCAGCGTGACCGACAACGGCATCGGCATCGACCCGCAATATTTCGACCGCATCTTCCGCATCTTCCAGCGCCTGCACGGCACCGCGAAATACCAGGGCACCGGCATCGGCCTGGCCATCGTCAAGCGGGTGACGGAAAACCACGGCGGCACCGTCACCGTGACCTCGCGCCCCGGCGACGGCAGCACCTTCACCGTCACCTTGCGTCGGGTGGAATAGGGCGCGGCCCGTGGTCTGAAAAAAGAGGGCTCAGCCCTCGGGCGCGGCGTCCTTGGGCAGCGCCACGAAGAAGGTCGAGCCGTGGCCCGATCCGGATTCCACCCAGATGCGGCCACGATGGCGATCGACGATCTTGCGACACACCGCCAGACCGATGCCGGTGCCTTCGCCCTGGTCGGGGGCGTTCAGGCGCTGGAACAGGCCGAACACCCGTTCCAGACTGTCGGCTGGAATGCCGATGCCGTTGTCGGCCACCGACAACAGCCAGCCGTCCCCATCGGCGTGGCATTCGACGCGGATCACCGGAATGGTGTCGCGGGCGACGTATTTGATGGCGTTGGCGATCAGGTTCTGGAACAGCCGCGCCAGTTCGGTGCGGCACCCGCGCACCGTCGGCAGGTGTTCCGGCACGCTGATCTGGGCGTGGGCCTCGACGATGACCGTGCCCAGATTGGCCATGGCCTCGGCCAGCACCTCGCCCAAATCCAGGGATTCGAACGGCGCGCCCTGGCGGCCGATGCGGGAATAATTCAGCAGATCGACGATCAGCCGGTCCATGCGCTTGGCGCCGTCCACGGCGAAACCGATGAATTCGCGCAATTCCTCGCTGATGTCGGTGCCCAGGCGGCGCTCGATCAGGGTCAGGAAGCTGCTGATGGTGCGCAGCGGCTGGCGCAAATCGTGCGACACCACATAGGCGAATTGCGCAAGTTCGGCATTGGACCGTTCGATGATGCGGGTCTTCTTGGCCAGTTCGCGCTCGGCCTCGATGCGGTCGGTCAGGTCGCGCGCCACCAGGAACACCACGGTACCGCCATCGCTGCGGGCCGGAACCGGGGCGGCGCTGAGCGAGACGTGACGGTCGTCGCCGCCCGCGTGACGCAGGCTGAGCAGCACGTCGTTGGCGCGGCCTTCGGCCAGGGCGCGGGCGATCAGCCGCCCGGCCTCGACCGGCTTGGTGAACAGGCCGTCGAAGCGGCTGCCCAACAGGGTCTGGCGCGGCGCCCCGGCCAGCACTTCAAAGGCCGGGTTGACGTCCAGCAGCACCCCGCCCCGGTCCACCGTGGCCATGGGGTCCACCGCCATCTCGAACAGGGTGCGGTTATAGACGGTGACGTCGCGCAGATGGCGGTCGCGCTTGACCGCCGCGGTGATGTCGCTGACCTGGATCAGACACCCCGCCGTGCCGCCATCGGTCATGGGCCGCACCACCACCGATTGCTCGACCGGTTCGATGCTGGCGCCGTGGCGATTGAACAGCGGCAACACCCGGGGATGCAGATTGTGCGACATCACCGTGGGCAGGCGATGGCGCAACGCCCGGTCCACCGCCGCCAGCAGATGCGAGCCGTCCAGTTCCGGGAAGATTTCCAGCAGGTCGCGGCCACGCGCCGTTTCGGCCGCCAGACCCGAGCGCGCCGCCATCCAGGCATTCCACACCTCGACCCGCCGCGCCGTGTCCAGCACCACGACGCCGCTGTCCAGTCCGTCGATGATGTTGGCGGGCAGGATCATCAGCAATGCCCCGAGCGATCGATCAGCCCGCGCACCGCATCCAGGAAACGGGCCGAGCCCTCGACCCCCAGGATGAACAGCAGATAACCGCTGACGTTCAGGCGGCTGACGCTGAAATCGATGTGCAGGAACAGCACGATGCGGTCGATGGAGGTGCTGCGCGCCGAAAGATTGTCCAGCAGGTCGGGCGGCGCGCTGTGCACCAGATGGGGCAGCGACGCCGCCGTGGTCATGCCCAGCATGTCCGAGATGGAAGCAAGGCAGGAATTCAGGATGATGTTGCCGATTTCCAGCAGCGTCTCGCGTTCCAGTTCGCTGACATCGTCCAGCGGGAAACGGTCATCGATGGCGGCGCGCACGATTTCCAGGCTGCGCCGTTCGGGAAAGATCAGCGCCGCCACCCCGGTCAGCGGCCCCTCGAAATCCTGGCGGATGCCGATCATCGGCTCGCCGGTCGCCTGACACAATTGGCTGGACGCCTCGGCATAGGACACGATGTCCACGCGCGGCACCGCCAGTTGCACTTTCTCTCGGGTCAATTGTCCGAACGCGGCGGCAGCGTGCCCCACACCGATGTTGAACAACTCGGTGACGACGTCACGCTCCATCTCGGTCAGGACAATGTTCATGCCCGCGCCCTGTTCAGGAAGTCGACGATGGCCTCGGCCCGGATGGGCTTGCCGATGAATTCGATGCCCGCCGCCCGCACCTCCTCGGCCAGCACGCCCTGGACGTTGGCCGTGACCATGGCCATCCGGGTGTTGGGCTGGCGGGTGTGGATGGCCCGCCCCACGGTCAGCCCGTCGTCGCCCGGCATGTTGTAGTCCAGGAAGACCATGTCCAGCATCATCTCGTCCGCGATGGCCAGGGCCTCGACGCCGTTGGCCGCCTCGCAGATATAGAAGTCCGGAAACTTGTCGGCGATGATCGCCCGCAACGACAGCCGGGAAAACTTGCTGTCGTCAACAATCAGAACATTTTTCGGCATGCCGTCCGCCCATGGAACACCCGGCGCCCAGGCGCCGCCACCGCCATCATAGCCAAAACACCGGCCGCCGAGAAGGCCCCCGCGGGGGGAGCGGTCAGTCGCGCGGACGCGCCTGCACCAGCCGCCCCAGCGCCGCCAGGGTCAGTTCGCGGCAATCGCCCGCCCGCACGCAGCCATCGCCCTGGGCACAGGACAGGGCGGCATAGACCCGTTCCACCGCCCGCGCATCGGCCCGGTCGTCGGCATCCATCATGATCGATGCGCACACCCAGTAATAGCACTTGGCCCCGCCGGCCTGAAGCGGGACGGCGGACACGGTTCGCGGCGATCGGGTCATGGCGGAAGACATCTCCTCGACTGCTCGTGTTACTGGATGATTGTCAGTTGGCTGAGCGTGTTGATGACAGTATTGAATGCGTCCCGCAACCCTTCATTATCGTGGGCGCGCAGATATTTCGTGCTATCCGACGCACAGCCGCGCAACAGGGTTTCCGTGTTGGCGGAAATGTTGTCGCTGCTGCCGAACGGGATGGTGAAAATGATGATGCCCCGGGCCTTCATGCGCTCGCACAGCGAGGCGGCGGCGGCCGCGCCTTCGTCCCACACCAGGTCGTCGGCCTGTTCGTTGTTCTGGCCGACCAGATTGCCCCAGACCGGAGTGTTGGCGGCGTTGCCGAACGGGCTGAGGAAGTAATAATTGCTGCCCGAGCGCCCCATCCAGATGGCGTTGTCGCCGTCGGTCAGCAGCACCACCACCTTGTTGAGCGCGGGCGAGAAATCCTGCGGCAAGGCGGCGTCGTCCCAACCGGCATCGCCCCGCCAGGCGGGCGACAGCATGCGCCACGACCACACCAGCCCGGCGGCGATCATGGTGCTGCCGCTGGCCTGCATGTTGTTCACCGACGTCTTCAGCGCCGCGGCATCGGCGCCCAGGAACGACGCCGGTGCCGACGGGCAGCCCTCTTGCTGCTGGGTATAGCCGTCGTTCTTGGGGACATAGGCGGTGGCGTTCCATTGCCCCCACCCATTCTTGCTGGCGCGCGACGCGCCATAGGGGCGGAAACGGCTGCCTTCGCCCGGTGGGGTGTCGTCCAGCACGAAGGCGCCGCCCTCGCCCAGCGGCCGTTCCATCATGCAGCCGCGCCACTGGCTGGTGATGGTGAAGGTCGGCTGCGGCGGGGTGGTGGTGTCCAGCCAGGCCCGGGTGATGGCCGTGTTGCCCAGATTGACCGTTTCATTGAACGGCACCAGCCCGACAAAGGAATTGCCGCCGCCGTTTTCCCCCAGCACCGCGTCGATGGCCACCCGGGCCGCCTCTTGAGCGGCGGCCATCTTGCCCGCCGACGCCATGGAGCCGGTGACGTCGATGGCCAGCGCCATTTCCAGATTGGCCACCGATTGCTGGCGGGCCACGGTGGACAGGGTAAAGGTCATGCTGCCGGTGTCGGTGAAGGCGCTGATCATCAGCGGCACGGTGACGGTGGCGTCCAACTGCACCTCGGTCCCGCCCGCCGCCGACAAGCGCGGCGTCACCGTCGGCCCGTCGATGGTGGCGCCCAGACCGGACTCGCCGAAATTGGCACGGAAATACGCCTGGGCGTCGGCACTCCACCGCGCTTCCCCGGCCGCCAGATTGCGCCCGGCGGCCAGCACCGACAGATCCAGCGCCGATTGCGCCCGGGCGCGGATGATGGACACCCGCATCAGGTCCAGCGCGCCGACCATCAGCATGACCATGGCGGTCAGGGCGGCGGTCAGGTAGATGCCGACCACGCCGCGGCGATCCTTCAGCACGGCTTTGACGGACAGGGCGGTCATGGCGCGCACTCCGTTTGTTGCATCACGGTCTGTTGCATCACGGCTCTGGCAGCGGGGTGCAGCCCGCCTGCACCCCCAGCACCGACAGGTTGCCGACGCGGGCCCGGGCATAGGCCCGGCGGATCAGGGTCACATCCAGCGGCAAATCGGGCAGCAGATTGCGCACCCCGGCGAAGGGCTGGAAGGTATGGAACACCTCGACCACCACCAGGGTGTCGGGCTGGGTTCCGGCCACGGCGGCGACGGTCATGCCCTGGGGCAAGGTGGCGGGCTGGCCGACCCGTCCCAGGATCGAATCCTGGTCCAGCGTATAGGTGCTGCGCCGCTGCCACGCCACCTGGGGCACGCCGCCCGCGTCCACCACCGCCGACACGATCACCTGGCCGGACCGCGCCAGTTCCAGCGGTTGGGCGGTGATTTCGGCCATCAGCATGTGGGTGCCGAGAAAGGACGAATCGGTCTGCTGGCTGCAATTGCTGAGCACCACCCGCTTGGCCACCGAATCGGCGACGGAAAAGGCGACGCGTTCGATGATGGCGGCGGCGCGCACATAGAAATACATCTCGCTGAAGCCCACCAGCACCAGCACCGCCAGCGGGAACAGCAACGCCACCTCGAGCGAGACCGAGCCGCGCCTATTCATTGGTGATCGCCATCTGCCGCGAGAAGGTCAGTTCGGTAATTCCCACCAGCCGCAACACCCCGCTGAAGCCCGGCCGGGTCAGCCGCGCCGTGTAGATGACGATGTCGCCCGAGCCGCCCGCCGTGCTGGCGGCCATGTCGGCATCCCACTGGCCGTTGTGGTTGATGTCCTGCGCCGGGCTCTGTTCGCCAGCGTCGCAAGTGCCGTTGCCGTTGACATCGGTGAAGGGCTCGGGCCTGCCGACATTGTCCAGCGAGGAATAGGCGCGGAAGGTCAGGTCGATGGTGCCGTCGCCCTTCCAGGTCTTCATGACCTCGGTCAGCATGGCGCGGATATTGTCCTCACGCGTGCCGCCGCCCTGGTTGGTCATGCCGAAGCGGATGGCCCGGCGCATGCCCAGTTCCAGGCTGGCGTCCACCATCAGCATCAGCCCCGCCTCGATGGTTCCGGCCGACAGCAGCAGCAGAAGCGGCAGCACCAGCGCCAGTTCCGTGGTGGCCATGCCCCGCCGGTCGCGCCACGGCCGCCCGCCGCCCGCCGTCATGGCGCGCCACCGGCGGCGCGGCCGCGCACGAAACGGTAATAATCCAGATTGGCGCGCACGGCGGTGCGTTCCATCTCGATGCCCAGCACGCTTTCCGCCGCCTCGTCATTGCCCATCAGGCCATAGGCCAGGGCCAGGTTCTGCCGCGCCTGCGGCGGCGCGCTGGGCTGGGTGGCCACGTCCAGCAGCACGCTGACCGCCTCGCGCGGGTGGCCGGACAGTGCCAGGGACAGGCCCAGATTGCTGCGGGCGGCGGCGTTTTCAGGGTGGGCGGCCAGGGCCTCGCGGTACAGGGCCTGGGCCTCGTCGAAGCGCCCTTGCAGGTCGCGCACGGCGCCCAGCCCGCACAGCGGCCGCGGGTCGGCGGCGGCCAGGGCGCGGGCGGCCTGATAGCGCGTCTCGGCCTCGGCGAATTCGCGCTTGGCCACGGCGATGCGGCCCAGCGCCAGCAACGGCTCCAACTCCTTGGGGCGGCGGCGGGCCGCCTCGGTATAGGCGGCGCGGGCGCGGTCGGGCTCGCCCGCCTGGTACAACGCGTCGGCCAGCCCCAGCCGGGCGTCGTAATCGTCGGGATTGGACTTCAGCACCTGCTGGAACAGGGTGATGGCGGCGGCGGTGTCGCCGCCGTCCAGGCTGGCGCGGGCCAGCCGCGCATTGCCCTCGGCAGCGGGCGAGCCAACACGGGCGCTCTCGCCCGGCTTGGCGGCGGCACAGCCGCCCAGCATCAGGGCCAGCACCAGGACAAGCAGCGGTCGCGTCATTTCATGGACTCCATCAGGCGCAAAAAGGCGGGCGCGCCGGACACCAGCATCACCGCGGGCAGGATCAGCAACATCATGGGCATGGTCATCTTGGCCGCCAGCTTGGCCCCCTTCTCCTCCAGCGTCAGGATGCGGGTGGTGCGCTCGGTGCGGGCCAGGGTCTTCAGCGATTGGGTGACGGGGGTGCCGTACTGGTGCGACTGCACCAACGTCGCCACCATGCCGCGCAGCGACGGCACGCCGGTCCGTTCCGCCAGATTGCGCAAGGCCCCCACCGGGTCGCCGCTCATCTGGATTTCGTGGCCGGTGACTTCCAGTTCGTTGGCCAGGGCCGGGCTGACATCGGCCAGTTCCACCGACAGCCGCCGGATGGTGGCGCCCAGGCTGTAGCCCGCATTGGTGCAGATCACCATCAGGTCCAGGGCGTCGGGCAACGCCCGGTGGATGGCCTGACGGCGGGCGGCGACCCGGCGGCGCAGGGCGATTTCCGGCGCCAGCATGCCCACCTGCAAACCGCCCAGGATCAGCAGCAGGGCGATCAGCGGCACCACCCCCAGCGACCGTCCGGCCACCACCCCCAGCACCGCGCCGACCGCGCCGCCCACCAGCTTGGCCGCCACGTACAGCGACAGGGCGTGGGGATGGCGGAAACCGGCGGTCAGCAACTGGTTGTGCACCTGCTGGCGCTGTTTGGGATTGAACAGCGGCAGCTTCTGGCCCCAGCCGACCAGCACCTTGACCACCTGCTCGCGCAGGGTCGGGCCGTCCGGGCCGTCCTCTCCGTCGGCGACGGGGACGCCCTCGCCCGCCGTCTCGCGCACCACGGCGCGGGCGCGCTCGGCGGCGCCGCCCTTCTTGTCGCCCAGGCTCAGGATGAACAACACCAGCAGCAGCGCCACGGCGCCCAGGGCGGACAGTTCAAGCCAGTCGCCGGTCATGGTCATGGCCTAATCCTCCAGCCGCGCCATGCGCGAGATGATGAACAGGCCGGTGAACACCAGACCGCCCGCCAGCCACAGCACCCGCTGGCCGCTGGGGGTGTGGAACAGCACGTCCATATAGCCGCCGCCCATGAAATGCAGCGCCCCCATCAGCGCGAACGGCACCGCCGCGATGATCTTGGACGAGGCCCGGCCCTGGGCGGTCAGCGCCCGCGTCTTCATGCGCACCTCGCGCCGGGCGCGGATGATGGCGGAAAGGTTGTCCAGGGTGTCGGCCAGCGGGCCGCCGGTTTCGCGCTGCAATTGCAGGCAGACCACGAAAAAGCGGAAATCGGCCACGCCGATGCGCTGGCTGGCCTGATCCATCACTTCCTGGCTGTCCATGCCCAGGCGCAGGGCGTCGCCCATGATGCGGAACTCGCGCCCCACCGGGTCGGGCAGTTCGCGCCCGGCCCCGATGATCGCCTGCACCACCGGCACGCCCGCCCGCACCGCGCGGATCATCAGGTCCAGGGCGTCGGGAAAACCGTCGAGGAAACGTTGCCGATAGCGCGCCGTCATGAAGCGAAAGCCCAGCCAGCCGCCCAGCACCCCGGCGGGCAGGGTCGCCCCCGCCGCCCACCACAGCGACAGCCCGGCGGCAGCCACGGCGGCGAAGGCGGCGACCATGGCCACCGCCGCCACCGCGCCCAGCCAGCGCAGGGCGGTGACGCCGCCCATGTGCTGGGCCTGATCGCGCGCCCCGGCCAGCATGCGGCTCAGCATGTCGCCGCCGCCCCGCCGGGCGCGCAGGGCCGAACCGCTGTCGCCGCCGCCATCCTCGGCCACCGGCGCCACCTGGGCGACACTGTCCAGCAGGCGTTTGCGGATGCGGGCCTGGGGAGAATCGGCCATGGCGCCGCGCAGCACCAGCCAGCCCAGCCCGACCGCCAGCACGCCGACGAAGGCGACGGCCGTCACCAGGTTTTCCGGGGACAGGGCGCCGTTGCTCATGACTGCATGGCCTCCATCAGCGCCTTGTCCAGACCGTAATAGGACGCCCGGGTCGAGAACACCGGCCGCAGCCCCGAGCATTCGTAGGTGCCGCGCACCTCGTCGCCATAGGTGCTGTCGTCGTAGCGGAAGCTGAACAGATCCTGGGTGATGATGACGTCGCCCTCCATGCCCGCGATCTCGGTGACGTGGGTGATGCGGCGGATGCCGTCGCGCATGCGTTCCAACTGCACGATCATCTGCACGGCGCTGGCGATCTGGCGGCGGATGGACAGCAGCGGCAGCGACCCGGCGGCCAGCAGCACCATGCTTTCCAGGCGGGTCAGCGCGTCGCGCGGGGTGTTGGCGTGCAAGGTGGTCATGGACCCGTCATGGCCGGTGTTCATGGCCTGCAACACGTCGAACGCCTCGGCGCCGCGCGTCTCGCCCAGGATGATGCGGTCGGGCCGCATGCGCAGCGCGTTCTTGACCAATTGCCGCTGATCGACCATGCCCGCGCCCTCGATGCTTTCCGGGCGGGTTTCCAGGCTGACCACATGCGGCTGCTGCAATTGCAGTTCGGCGGCGTCCTCGATGGTGATGATGCGCTCGCGCTCGTCGATGACGCGGCTCATGGCGTTCATCAGCGTGGTCTTGCCCGAGCCGGTGCCGCCGGAAATGATGATGTTGGTGCGGCAGGCGCAGGCCACTTCCAGCACACGGGCCATGGCCGGGGACAGGTTGCCCTGCATGGCCATGCGGTGCAGGGTGACGTTGCGCCGCGCGAACTTGCGGATGGACAGGCAGGTGCCGCGAATGGCCAGGGGCGGCAGCACCACGTTGACGCGCGAACCGTCGGCCAGACGGGCGTCCACCATGGGGCTGCTTTCGTCCACCCGGCGGCCGATCGAGGCGGCGATGCGCTGGGCGACGTTGGTCAGATGGGTGTTGTCGCGGAAACGCAGCGGCGTCAGTTCCAGGCGGCCGTGCCGTTCCACATAGACCTGGTCGGGACCGTTGACCAGGATGTCGGTGACGGTGTCGTCGGCCAGCAACGGTTCGATGGGACCGATGCCGAACATGTCGTTCAGCAATTCCTCGACCGCCCGCGCCTGCTCGGGCAGGGTCAGCAGCAGGCGGTCGCGGGCGGCGATGTCCGACACCAGCCGGGTCAGGTCGCCGCGCACCTGATCGCGCGACCGGGCCACCGCCGCCGAGACATTGATGGCCGCGAACACCGACGTCCGCAAATTCAGGAACAGGTCCGAGCGGGAAAAATCCTCGCCGCCCGCGTCGGGCACCGGCGCCGGGGCGCAGACCGGCGGCGGCGCGGGGGCACAGATCGGCGCGGGCGCGCAAACCGGCGGAGGGGCGGGGGCGCAGACCGGCGCGGCAACCGGATCGGCCGCCGTCGCCGCCACCGGTTCGGTGGCCATGGGCAAGCCGGGGTCCAGGGGGTCGCGCTTGCGCCCGAACATCACATTCTCCAGTCCAGCAATTGCCGCAGCAGTGGGTGCTCACGGAAGCTGAAATGCTTTTTCGGCTTGTCGTCCAGACGGCGGCCCGCCAGGTCGTCGCCGACCCGCTTCAACGCCGTGGCCAGGGCGCCGCGGCTGGCCACCACCGGCGGCCCCAAATTCTCGGCCTTGCTGGCGCCGTCATGGTCGTAGGGCAGGACGTGGCTGGCGCGGCGGCCCACCGCCTCTTCGAAATCGCGCATGGCCAGTTCGCCGCGTCCGGGCTGGCGCGGCTGGTTGGCGATCAGCATCACCGGGGCGTGGGCGTCGCGGGTTTCGGCGGTGCGCATCAGCCGCGCCGTCTCGCGCGCCGCATAGACCGAGGGCTCCGTCACCAGCGCCACCACCTGCGCCTCCTCGAGCATGGCCACGGCGGCGCCGCCCGCCCGCCCGGGCATGTCGACGATGACGTAATGGAAGTGCCGCTTCAGTTCGCCGACCAATTCGCGCAGCGCCTCGATGTCCAGGCTTTCGGCGCTGTCCAGGGCGTTCTGCGCCGACAGCACGAACAGCTTGCCGCCCACCGACACCATGGTCCGTTCCAGGTATTGCGGGTCCAGGCGGCGGACGTTCTTCAGCACGTCGAGCAGGCCGTTGTTGCACTGGGTGCCCAGCAGGATGTTGAGCGGGCCGCCATAGGGGTCGAGATCCAGCAGCGCCACCCGGCGTTCCACGTTGTGCGACAGGTACCACGCCACGTTGGCCGCCACCGTCGAGGTGCCGACGCCGCCCCGCGCCCCGACGAACGTCACCAGCTTGCCGGTGCGCACCTGATGCACCGGCTGCGTGGCGGCGCCGGGGCCGCCCAGCAGGCGGGTCAGCAGGTCCAGGGTCAGCGGCTTCGAGATGTATTCGTCCACGCCCATGCGCAGCAATTCGCGGAACAGGCCGACGTCGTTGCGTTCGCCGATCACCACCACCGAGATGCTGGGCGGGCAGACCTCGGCCAGCGCCGCCAGTTCCGACAGCGCCATGGTCGAGGTCGAGATGTCCACCACCAACTGGCGCGGCGGCCGCTCCATCTTGGCCATGAAGGCGATGGCGTCCGCCACCGTGCCCTGGCGGATATGGGTGTGCGGCATCATGCGGCTCAGCGCGAACCGCTCCATCACCTCGGTGCTGGCCTCGTCCACCAGGAAGGCGACGAACTCGGCGTGATTGGGCACGCTGCGCGTGGGATTGGCCAGAGAGTCGATCAAGGACATGGGCATCCCTCCCCCCGCTATTGCGAACCGCCGCTCTTGCCGACGCCGCCGGTCGAGGTGCTGCGGCGCAACGGCGTCACCTCGCCCAGGGTGTAGCGCTCGACGCCCTGGACGGCGGGAACGCCGCCCTCGCCGCCATAGGCGCGGCCGCGCACCAGGTCGGCGGGGTCCGTGACCATGCGGCTGAGATTGCTGTAGGTGGCGCAGCCGAACGACATGTTCGGCCGGTCGGCGGTTTCCGTGGCCTCGGACGGCGTCACCATGGCGGCGCAATCGGGCGTCCCCAGCGTCACCCGCAGGAACTGCAACCGGGCACCGCCGGTGCCGCCATGGCGTTCGACCACGGCGATGGCCGGGTCGATGCCCAGAACCGCGACACGGGCGCGGATGTCGGCATCGGCCAGCGGCGGCGCCCCCTGGGGCAGCCGCACCTTGACCCGCAGGCCGCTGTCGCCGCCACGGTCCAGGGCGGCGGCCACCGCCGCCCGCTCGGCCCCGGTCGGCGCCACCAGATCGGCCACCGCCACGTCGTCCAGCATCTCGACCGAACGGGGAATGGAATGGACGTTGGGCAGGTCGGTGTAGTCGGGCCGGGGAAAACAGGCGGCCAGCGCCAGGGGCAACAGGATGGTCGGCAGGATCGCGGACAGGCGTGACATGCTCGGGCCCTCCCCTAATAGACGAAGCCGGCCGGGCCGAGCAGGCGGGGCGCGCCCACCGCCAGCGGATCGGCGCCCAGCCGCCGGGCGGCCACGTATTCCACGTCCGAGGCCGGGCGCAAATTGGCCAGGGGCGTCTGCAACTGGCCGCCATCCATGGGCTTGACGGTATAGGCGGTGACGATCACCACCAGTTCGGTCTTGTTGTTGCGATAGTTCTGCGACGAGAACAGCTTGCCCAGCACCGGCAGATTGCCCAGGCCCGGCAGGCGGCCGACCACGTCGCGCATGTTGTCCTGCAACAGCCCGCCGATGACGAAGCTTTGACCGCTGGCCAGTTCCACCGTGGTTTCCACCCGGCGCACAGTCAGGCCGGGAATGTTGAAGCCGCTCAGCGTCACCGAATTGGCCGCCGACAACTCGCTGACCTCGGGCCGCACCAGCAGGCTGATGCGGTCGGTGCCCAGCACCGTCGGCGTGAAGTCCAGCGCCACGCCGAACGATTTGAAGGTGACGCCGACCGAATTGCTGTTGCCCTGGGTGATGGGAATGGGGAATTCGCCGCCCACCAGGAAACTGGCGGTCTGGCCCGACAGCGCCGTCAGGGTCGGTTCGGCCATGACGCTGACCAGACCTTCCTGGTCCAGCGCGTCGATCACCGAATTGATGTCGTAATTCTTGGTGCGAAACCCGGCATTGACGCCCCAGCCGGTGCTGGGCAAAACCCAACTGGACTTGGGATCGTCGAAGAAATCGCGGCCGTTCATGACGCCCGCGACGAAATTGCCGGGCTTCAGGAACATCTGCCAATTGATGCCGAATTGCTGATTGATCTCGCGCGAGACTTCGGCGATGCGGACGCGCAGGTGCACCTGGGTCGGCGTGCGCACCGCCAGGGAATTGATCAGCTTTTCTTCCTTGGTCAGATAGGGCTGCAACGTGTCGATCACCGCCGCCGCCTGGGCGGCGTTGTCGACGCTGCCCGTCACCTGGAGCGAGCCGGGCGCCGAGGCCAGGACGAAGCGGTGCGCCGGGAAACGCTGGCGCAGCAGATCCTGCATCTCGGCGACGTTGTGGCGCACCACCACGGTCCGGCGCAGGATTTCGCGGTCGTTGCCGTCCACGGCGTACAGGGTGGTGGTGCCCGCCTTCTTGCCCAGCAGGAAGATGGCGTTGGGCGAGGGCACCTGCACGTCGGCGATGTCGGGATTGGCCACGAAGACGCTGAGCGCCGGACGCGGCAGCCGCAGCAAATCGCCCGAGCCCGAGGCCAGTTCGATACGGTCGTGCGGCAACGCGGGCCCCCCCCCCCCGCCCGCC
>JAEXAH010000037.1 GCA_023458315.1 Pseudomonadota bacterium | reverse complement strand
GGTGGTCATAGCGGGGGGCCTGCACCCGATCCCATCCCGAACTCGGCCGTGAAAACCCCCAGCGCCAATGGTACTGTGTCTTAAGGCACGGGAGAGTAGGTCGCTGCCTGGTCTTCCAAGGAAACGTGAAACCTAAACACGACACCAAAAACGCCGCAGGCTTCGCCTGCGGCGTTTTTGCTTTTCTGGTTCCGTTATTCGGTTTCCAACTCTTCCACACTTTCTGCGTCGATAACACGGCGGCAGGTATCGAAATCGAACCCGGCGCGGGCCAGGGCGGCCAGATCCTTGTTGCGCAGTTCGGCACGGCCATCGAGGCGGAAGGGGCCGAGACGGCGCTTGCGGGCCAGGCGGATGGCGGCGGCCAGATCGGGCTCGGCCACGTCCTCGGCCAAGGCATCAAGGGCGGCAGCGGCATGTTCGCCGCCTACGCCCTTGGCGGCCAGGGTGGCGCGGATGGTGCGGGTGCCCTTGCCGGAGCGGTGCAAGGCGCGCACCTTGCTTTCCGCATAGGCGGCATCGTCGAGGTAGCCCAGCCGCGCCAGCTTGGCCAGGGTCGCATCCACCTGGGCAATATGGTCCTGGCTTTCGCCGCCCCAATGGGCGACGGAACGGGCCACCTTGCGCATCAGCACGCGCCGCAGATTGGCGCTGGACGAGGCGAAGCGTTCCAAATAATGAAGCGCGGCGTTTTCCAGATAGGATGGCGTGATCTTGGCGGGTACCTTGGTCATGCCGGAAGCTTAAACCGAATATATCGAGTGCGTCATGTCCGAACCCGTCACCATCCTGCCGCCCCAGCCCCGCACCTATGGCGCCGTCAACTGGCTGGGCTTCTGGACCCTGTTGTCCAAGGAAATCCGCCGCTTCCTCAAGGTCTATTTCCAGACCATCCTGGCGCCGGTGGTGACGACGCTGTTGTTCCTGGCGGTGTTCGCCCTGGCGCTGGGCCGGGTGGCGGCGGATGTGGGCGGCGTGCCGTTCGTGGAATTCCTGGTGCCGGGCCTGGTGATGATGGCCATGGTGCAGAACGCCTTCGCCAACACCTCGTCCTCCATCATCATCGCCAAGGTGCAGGGCAACATCGTCGACATGCTGATGCCGCCGTTGTCGGCGGGGGAACAGACCCTGGCGGTGGCCCTGGGCGGCGTGGCGCGCGGGCTGGTGGTCGGGGTGGCGGTGACGCTGGCCATGGCGCTGTTCGTGCGCATCCACATCCACGCACCGCTGTATATCGTGTTCCACGCGGTAGCGGGGTCGCTGATGCTGTCGCTGCTGGGCATGATCGGCGGCATCTGGGCCGACAAGTTCGATCATATGGCGGCCGTCACCAATTTCATCGTCACCCCGCTGTCCTTCCTGTCCGGCACCTTCTATTCCATCGACCGTCTGCCCGATGGCTGGCACGCTTTGGCGCTGGCCAATCCGTTCTTCCATATGATCGACGGCTTCCGCTACGGCTTCATCGGCCACGCCGACGGCTCGCTGGGCCTGGGGCTGGGATTGGTGGCGCTGGCCGACGCGGTCCTGCTGTTCGTCACCTGGCGCATGCTGGCGACCGGCTACAAATTGCGGCCTTGATCAATCTGCCCTCAAGCGCCGGGCGGGTTTCTCCGAAACCCTTGGCTCCCGCCGCAGGGGCGGCGCGGCCCCTTGGGCCTAGCCCGATCTCGACGTGGACGTCATCGAGATCGGGCGGGAACATGATATTTCCGCCAAAAGGTTGACTTTGCGGTCTTTTCCGGGGATAGTCGCGCCTTTCCTTTTCATGCAGGCAGGTCCTGATCGTCCACTGGGGACGAGGGCTCCCGCCGTTGCAGTTGGGGAGGTGTTGAAGTGTTTCCTGTCGTGATGCCCACTTATGCGCGTGCCGATGTCGCTTTCGAGCGGGGCGAGGGTGCTTATCTGTGGTCCACCGACGGGCGACGATTCCTGGATTTCGGCGCCGGTGTCGCGGTGACGTCGCTGGGCCATTGCCACCCGCATCTGGTCAAGGCCCTGCAAGAGCAGGCGGCCAAGCTGTGGCATACCTCGAACCTGTACCGGGTCGCCGGGCAGGAGAAGGTGGCGGCCAAACTGGTCGAGCACACCTTCGCCGACACCGTGTTCTTCTGCAACTCGGGCGCCGAGGCCAACGAGTGCGCCATCAAGATGGCACGCAAGTACCATTACGAGGGTGGCGACAAGGGCCGGTTCGAGATCATCTGCGCCAACGGCGCCTTCCATGGCCGCACCCTGGCGACCGTGGCGGCGGGCGGCCAGGAAAAGCACATGAAGGGCTTCGATCCCTCCATGCCCGGCTTCGTGCACGTGCCCTATGGCAACCTCAACGCCCTGCGCGCGGCCATCGGCCCGCAGACCGCCGCCATCCTGGTGGAGCCGGTGCAGGGCGAAGGCGGCATCTTCGTCGGCGAGCCCGATTACCTGAAGCGTCTGCGCGCCACCGCCGACGAATTCGGCCTGTTGTTGATCTATGACGAGGTGCAGACCGGCATGGGCCGCACCGGTGCGCTGTTCGCCTATGAACACACCGGCGCCGCCCCCGACATCATGGCCGCCGCCAAGGGCCTGGGCGGCGGTTTCCCGGTCGGCGCCTGTCTGGCGACCGAAAAGGCGGCGCGCGGCATGACCGCCGGTGCCCACGGCTCGACCTTCGGCGGCAATCCGCTGGCCATGGCCGCCGCCGACGCGGTGCTGGACGTCATGCTGGCCCCCGGCTTCATGGACGAGGTCGCCCATTGGGGCGGCGTGCTGCGCTCCAGGCTGGCCGATTTGCCGGAACGCTTTCCCGCCGCCATCGAACAGGTGCGCGGCATGGGCATGATGATCGGCCTCAAGTGCCGGATGCCCAATACCGAGCTTCAGGCCAAGCTGCTGGCCAACGGTCTGCTGACCGTCGGCGCCGGCGACAACGTGCTGCGGCTGCTGCCGCCGCTGATCATCCGGGAACAGGAGATCGAGGAAGCCCTCGCCATCCTGACCCGGACCCTTTCCGAGGTGAGCCAATGACCGTCAACCCCGGCCGCGCCCGGGCGGGACAAACCCGGCATTTCCTGGATCTCGACCGTTTCGATTCCGAGACCTTGCGGCGCATTCTTGATCTTGGCGCGGCGTACAAGCGCGGCGACAGGCCGTTCGGCAAGGACAAGCCGCTGGCCGGTCGCACGCTCGCCATGATCTTCGAGAAGCCGTCCACCCGCACCCGCGTTTCCTTTGAAACCGGCATCAAGCAACTGGGCGGCGACGCCATCGTGTTGTCCAAGGGCGACAGCCAGTTGGGCCGCGGCGAAACCATCGCCGATACGGCGCGCGTGCTGTCGCGCTATGTGGACGCCATCATGATCCGCACCGACGATCCCAACAAGCTGCTGGAATTGTCGGAATACGCCACGGTGCCGGTGATCAACGGCCTGACCGACCGCACCCATCCGTGCCAGGTGATGGCCGACATCCTGACCTTCGAGGAACATCGCGGGCCGCTGAACGGCAAGGTGGTGGCGTGGGTCGGCGACGGCAACAACGTCGCCGCCAGCTGGATTCAGGCGGCGGCGCATTTCGGCTGCGAAATCCGTCTGGCCTGCCCGCCGGAACTGTCGCCCGATGCCGGTGTTGTCGCCTGGGCGCGCGAACAGGGCGCCTCGGTGGTGCTGGGCACCGATCCGGTGGCGGCGGTGTCCGGCGCCCATCTGGTGGTCACGGATACCTGGGTGTCCATGGGCTGCACCGATGGCAACCGCCCGGCCCTGCTGGCCCCCTATCAGGTCAACGAGGCGCTGATGGCCAAGGCCGATCCCTCGGCCCTGTTCATGCATTGCCTGCCCGCCCACCGCAACGAGGAAGTCACCGACGCGGTGATGGACGGCCCGCAATCGGTGGTGTGGGACGAGGCGGAAAACCGCCTGCATGTGCAAAAGGGCATCATGAGCTGGTGCTTGTTGTAATGACCGAACGTTTGAACGACCTGATCCTGCCGTTCCAGGTGGCGGGCGGCGCCGTGCGCGGCCGTCTGGTGCGCCTGGGCGCGGCGGTCGAGGGCATCCTGGACGGGCACGGCTATCCGCCGCCGGTCGGCCGCCTGCTGTCCGAAACCCTGGCCCTGGCCGCCGTGCTGGCCGGGTCGCTGAAATATGACGGCGTCTTCACCCTTCAGGCCCAGGGCAACGGCCCGGTCAGCCTGGTGGTGGCCGACGTCAGCAGCGCGGGCGATCTGCGCGGCTATGCCCGGTTCGATGCCGAGGCGCTGGCCCAGGTGACGGCGGAAACCGTTCCGGACCTGCTGGGCACCGGCTATCTGGCCTTCACCGTCGATCAGGGGCCGCAGACCGACCGTTACCAGGGCATCGTCGAACTGACCGGCGCCACCTTGGGCGAATGTGCCCGCCAGTACTTCACCCAGTCCGAACAATTGGATACCGAGGTGGTGCTGGCCTCGGGTCCGGCCTCGGCGGCGGCGCTGATGATCCAGCGCATGCCGGGCGGCCAGCCGGGCAGCCCGATTCTGACCAAGGACGAGTCGCAAGAGGCGTGGCGCACCGCCACCATCCTGCTGGCCAGCCTGACCGAAGCGGAATTGCTGGACCCCGCTTTGGCGGACGAGCAGGTGCCGTACCGGCTGTTCCACGCCGAGGGCCTGCAAATGTGGGAACCCAAGGCGTTGCGGGCGCAGTGCCGCTGTTCCGACGACAAGATCGCCGGTGCCTTGCGCTCGATCCCCCGCGCCGAGATCGAGAGCCTGAAGGACGAGCAGGGCAAGGTGACGATCACCTGCGAATTCTGCAAGACCGTCTATGGTTTTGACGACGACGCGCTGGAACGGGTCTACATGCCCCGCACCACGCGCGAACAGAACGCCGGACAGGCTTGACGCCTGGGTGTCGCGTGCCACAATGGCCCGCGATTTCCACTTTTGAATGGGAAGCCTTCCGATGTTCCTCCGCCGCTCCCGCGTGGTGATGGCGCTGGCCTGCGTCCTGGCCCTCGCCGCCTGCGAAACCAAGCCCGTCGTCCAGAAGCTGCCCGAGATCAGCTTCGCCGACCGCGTCCCGTTCCGCCTGGACGTGGGCCAGTTGGAGATCGTTCCGGAATACGTCTCGCCGGGCAAGCGTCCGAACATCGAGCATCTGATGCCGGTCAGCCCCGAAAACGCCACCGTGCGCTGGGCCCAGGACCGGCTGCGTCCGGTCGGCCGCACCGGCTATGCCCGCGTGGTGATCCGCGACGCCCGCGTGGTCGAGGTGCCGTTGCAGACCGACAAAAGCCTGAGCGGCATGTTCAAGGACGAACAATCCGTGCGCTTCGACGGCAGTCTGGACGTGGCCATCCAGATCCTGGACGAACGCCATCTGCCCATCGCCGACGTGGTCGCCCGCGCCACCCGCACCAAGACCGTGGCCGAGGGGGCCTCGCTGAACGACCGCGACCGGGTGCTGTATGAAATCACCGACAGCATGATCCGCGACGTGGATACCCAGATGGACGGCCTGATCCGCACCTATCTGAACCGCTGGGTGCAGTAAGGCAAGGCCCCCACCCCGGCCCTCCCCCGCCTGGCAGGGGAGGGTGGTTTTTTCTCCCTCCCTCGCGCCACAGGCGTGGGGGAGGGCCGGGGTGGGGGCTTCTCTTTTTCCTACAGCCGGTCGCGCCAGCGCCAGGCGGCGTACAGCGCGGCCAGGGGCACCAGCCAGCCCAGCGGCACCGCCTGAAGGTCGGCGTGGTGCTGGATGTTGGAGATCATGCCCCACGCCCCCAGCAGCACCACCAGACCGGTCAGGGTGCCGAACACCATCTTGCCCGCCGGATAGCCCGCGCGGCGCAGCAGCAGCGGACCACCCACCAGGGCCAGAAGCGCCGCCAGCGGCAGCGACACGAAATTCAGTTCTTCCACGGGGCGGCCCCTCAATGCTCGCGGTGGGTGGCGAAGGCGATCTTGTCCACGAAGGCCAGCAACAGCGCCGACACCACGAAGGTCAGGTGGATGATCACCAGCCACAGCAGCTTGTCGTTGGCGATGGTTTCCGCCTTGACGAAGGCCTTGAGCAGATGGATCGAGGAAATGGCGACGATGCTGGCCGCCACCTTGATCTTCAGCGTGCCCGCATCCACCTTGCCCAGCCACGACAACTGGCCCTCGGCGTGGTCGATGCGCGACACGAAGTTCTCGTAGCCCGACAGCACCACCATGACCAGCAGGTTGGCCACCAGCACCAGATCGGCCAGCGCCAGCGCGGCCAGGATCAGGTCGCTTTCATGCATGGACGGCAGCGCCGGGGCCAGATGCAGCAATTCCTGGAAGAACTTCACCGAGAACAGCACCAGCACCAGCGTCAGGCCGATATACAGCGGCACCAGCAGCCAGCGGCCGCCGAACAGGAAGCGTTCGATCAATCGTTCAAGCATGATGGTCCTTCCCCTGCTGTCCAGCGGGGACAGATAAGGCAATGGGGCGCAATGTCAACTATGCCGCCACCGGCTTGGGCAGATAGGCGGTGATGTCCACATCGTCGATCTGGTCGGGCCGCAGGTATTGCTGGGCATAGACCTTCCACACGCCCGAGGTCAGGAACAACTGCCACAATTCGGCGTCGATATGCTGGTCCTTGACCATGAACGACATGATCTTCAGCGATTCCGACAGGGTCTTGGGCTTCTTGTACGGGCGGTCGGCGGCGGTCAGCGCCTCGAAGATGTCGGCGATGGCCATCATGCGGGCGGGGATGGACATGTCCTCGCGCTTCAGGCCCTTGGGATAGCCGGTGCCGTCCATCTTTTCGTGGTGGCCGCCCGCCCATTCCGGCACGCGGGCCAGATTCTTGGGGAAGGGCAGGGCCTTCAGCATCAGGATGGTCTGGGTGATGTGCTCGTTGATCTTGAAGCGGTCCTCGGCGGTCAGGGTGCCGCGGCCGATGGCAAGGTTGTAGAGTTCGCCCAGATTGTACTTGTTGGCGCAGGGCCGCATGGCGAAGCCCTCGGCATCGTACAGCGCCATGTCCACCGGCACGTCGTGCGGGATGACGTGCCAATCCTTGTCGGACAGCAGGTTTTCCACCACCGGCGGCTTGGGTTCGTCGGGCTGGCGGCGGCGCATCTCGTCGATGGACAGGCCCAGATGGTCGTCCAGGGTGCGCACCCAGGTCTGCTGGGCGATGGCGTTCATGCGTTCGATCTTCTCGGGGGCCATGAACTCGCCGCCGACGTTGCATTCGGCGATGAAGGCGAAATCCGCGTCCAGTTGTTCCAGCCGCGCATCCATGGCCGCCTTCAACTCGGGCTCGGGCTGCTCGCCGGTGATGACGCCTTGCAGATAATCGATGACCGCGTCGCGCTTCAGAACCTCGAAGCGCATGCGCACTTCGTGGATGCGGTTGTAGATGGTTTCAAGCTTGGTGGCCTTGTCGACGATGTATTCCGGCGTCGTCACCTTGCCGCAATCGTGCAGACCGGCGGCGACCTCCAGCTCGTACCATTCGTCCTCGGTCAGCATGAAGTCCTTGAACGGACCCTCGGTGCTTTCGCACGCCGCCTTGGCCAGCATGAAGGTGATGGTGGGAACGCGGTTGCAATGGCCGCCGGTATAGGGCGACTTGGCGTCGATGCTGCCCGCGATCACCTGGATGAAGCTTTTGAACAGGTGTTTCTGGGCTTCGATCAGGCGGGCATTGTCCAGCGCCACCGCCGCCTGCGACGACAGCGCCTCGATCAGTGGCGTGATGTCGGCGGCGAAGGCCACCACGTTGTTCTTGCGGTCGCGGGCGTTGATCAGTTGCAGGACGCCGATGACTTCGTTCTCGTAATTCTTCAGCGGCACGGTCAGGAAGGATTTCGACCGATAGCCGGTCTTGGCATCGAACGCCTTGGTGCCGGTGAAGTCGAACTTGTCCACGTCATAGGCGTCGGCGATGTTGACCGTGGTGCCGGACAGCGCGCAATAGGACGCCACGTTCTTGTGGTTGGGGGCGCCGGCATCGTCGTACAGCCTGAGCGGCGGGAACGGGATCGGCTTGCCGGTGGTGCCGCCCATGGCGACGTCCAGGGTGTCGTTCAGCATGATCTCGAACTTCAGGCCGTCCTTGGCCTCGGTCACGAGATACAGCGTGCCGCCATCGGCGTTGGTCATGGATTTGGCGCCCAGGAGAATTTTCTCCATCAGGCGGTCGTGGTTGCGCTCGGCCGACAGGGCGATGCCCAGTTCGATCAGCGTGCGATAGCGCTGTTCCTGCGTTGCCGCGGCCATGTCCCGTCCCTCACATCGTTGGCGCCGGAGCGGCGTCCAAAACCCCCGTCACACCACGTCACAGAGTACAGGGATTCGCCAGAACCGCCAAGCCGGGTATAGACCCGGTTTCGCGCCGCAACACGCCCCGGCGCGCTGTGGGGTTGACGCCCGCCACCGCTTGGCGCCACCCTGGCCGCCGTTTCACCGGAGGCCGCCCTTGCCCTACGCATCCCTGCGCGATTTCATCCACAAGCTGGAGGCCGAAGGCCGTCTGGTGCGGGTTTCCGCGCCGGTGTCGCCGTCGCTGGAAATGACCGAGATCCAGACCCGCCTGCTGGCCGAGAACGGCCCGGCGGTTCTGTTCGAAAACGTGGTGCGGCCCGATGGCTCGAAATATGCCATGCCGGTGCTGGTCAACCTGTTCGGCACGGTCGAGCGGGTGGCCTGGGGCATGGACCGCGAGCCCCATCAACTGCGCGAGGTGGGCGAAACCCTGGCCTTCCTGAAGCAGCCGGAACCGCCGGGGTCGCTGCGCGAGGCGTGGGACATGCTGCCGCTGGCCAAGACCGTCATGTCCATGAAGCCCAAGACGGTGGGCGGCGCGCCCTGCCAGCAGGTGGTGCTGACCGGCGATCAGGTGGATCTGTCGCAATTGCCCATCCAGGGCTGCTGGCCGGGCGAACCGGCGCCGCTGATCACCTGGCCGCTGGTGGTGACGCAAGGCCCCGACACCAAGGGCGACAAGCGCGACAATTTCAACCTGGGCATCTATCGCATGCAGGTGACGGGGCGCGACACCACGCTGATGCGCTGGCTGAAGCATCGCGGCGGCGCCCAGCATTACCAGCGCTGGGCGGGCGCCAAGCGCGAGCCCATGCCCGCCGCCGTGGTGATCGGCGCCGATCCCGGCACCATCATCGCCGCCGTCACCCCGGTGCCGGAAACCCTGAGCGAATACCAGTTCGCCGGACTGCTGCGCGGCAAGAAGGTGGAATTGGTGGAATGCAAGACGGTGCCGCTCAAGGTCCCGGCCGAGGCCGAGATCGTGCTGGAAGGCCACGTCATGCTGGACGAGTTCGGTCCCGAAGGCCCCTATGGCGACCACACCGGCTATTACAACAATGTCGAGGATTTCCCGGTGTTCCGCGTCTCGGCCATCACCATGCGCCGCGACCCCATCTATCTGTCCACCTTCACCGGCCGCCCGCCGGATGAACCCAGCGTGCTGGGCGAGGCGCTGAACGAGGTGTTCATCCCGCTGCTGGCCCAGCAATTCCCCGAGATCAAGGATTTCTGGCTGCCGCCCGAGGGCTGTTCCTACCGCATCGCCGTGGTCAGCATGAAAAAGGCCTATCCCGGCCACGCCAAGCGGGTGATGTTGGGGTGTGGAGCTTCCTGAAGCAGTTCATGTACACCAAGTTCGTCATCGTGGTGGACGACGACATCAACGCGCGGGACTGGAAGGACGTCATGTGGGCCATCAGCACCCGCATGGACCCGGCCCGCGACATCACGGTGATCGAGGGCACGCCCATCGATTATCTGGATTTCGCCAGCCCGGAATCGGGGCTGGGCGGCAAGATCGGCCTGGACGCCACCAACAAATGGCCGCCGGAAACCCACCGCGAATGGGGCGTCAAGCTGCGCATGGAGCAGGACGTGGTGGACAAGGTGTCCGAACGCTGGGCCGAATACGGCCTGCCGGGCAGCGGCAAACCCATCTGGAGGTAGGGCATGGCCGAACATCGCAACGACCCCAAGCGGCTGGCCCTGGCGGTGGTGCTGTGCCTTGGCCTGTGCGCCGGGCTTGCATTCCTGCTGAATCAGTTCAGCCCTTGAGCGTCGCCGGATAAAGGCTTAGCGTCTTCCCTTACGTTTTCATGACGAAGGGGGGAAGGGCGTCATGTTCGAGGCCGCCGAACTGGGCCGCAAGGTCAGCCGCGAGGATTTCGACGCCATGGCGTCGACCTTGCGCACCGAATTGCTGGATTTGCAGCAGCGTCTGCGCGAGGCCGACTTCCCGGTGATCGTGGTGTTCGCCGGTGTGGACGGCGCGGGCAAGAACGAGACGGTCAACCTGCTGAACGAGTGGATGGACCCGCGCTGGATCGTCACCCGCGCCTATGGTCCGCCCTCGGACGAGGAACGCGAACGCCCCCATTACTGGCGCTATTGGCGCGACCTGCCGCCCAAGGGCAAGATGGGGCTGTTCCTGTCGTCGTGGTACCACCATCCCTTCCTGGCCCGCGCCTCGGGCGAGATTTCCACGGCCGAGATGGACGAGGAACTGGGCCGCATCGTCCGCTTTGAAAAGACCCTGGCCGACGAGGGCGCGCTGGTCCTGAAGTTCTGGATGCACCTGTCGGAAAAGGCGCAGAAAAAGCGGCTGAAGAAGCTTGAGGAAGACCCGCTGACCGCCTGGCAGGTGTCGGACAAGGACTGGAAGCATTATCGCCAGTACGACAAGTTCATCGCCGCCGCCGAGCGGCTGATCATGAAGACATCGCGCGGGCATGCGCCGTGGCAGATCGTCGAGGGCGTGGACCCGCGCTACCGCACTTCGGTGGTGCTGCATGCGGTGCGCGACGCCATCCTGCGCCATCTGGAAACCCGCGCCGTCACCAAGAAGGTGACGGCCGAGTTGAAGAAGCCCGCCAAAAAGGTTCAGGAAAACAAGTCCTCGGTGCTGAGCGCCCAGCCGTCCATCCTGTCGTCGCTGGACATGACCCGCACGGTCAGCGGCGAGGAATACAACCGCATCCTTCAGGAAGGGCGCGGACGATTGTCGCAACTGCACCGCCGCGCCCAGGACAAGGGCATCTCGACCGTGCTGGTGTTCGAGGGCTGGGACGCGGCGGGCAAGGGCGGCACCATCCGCCGTCTGGCCAGTGCGCTGAACGCCCGCGACTATCAGGTCCACCCCATCGCCGCCCCCACCGAGGAAGAGCGCGCCCAGCATTACCTGTGGCGGTTCTGGCGCCATCTGGCCCGCGCCGGCCGCGTCACCATCTTCGACCGGTCGTGGTACGGCCGCGTGCTGGTGGAGCGGGTCGAGGGCTTCTGTTCCGAGGAAGCCTGGCAGCGCGCCTATGGCGAGATCACCGAGTTCGAGGACCAGATGGTCCAGGCCAACACCGTGTTGTGCAAGTTCTGGCTGCACATCACCCCCGAAGAACAGTTGGCGCGCTTCAATCAGCGCGGCGAAATCGAATACAAGAAGTGGAAGTTGACCGAAGAGGACTGGCGCAACCGCGACAAGTGGCCGCTGTATGAAGCGGCGGTCAACGACATGGTCGAGAAAACCTCGACCACCATCGCGCCATGGACCTTGGTCGAGGCCAACGACAAGCCGTTCGCCCGCGTCAAGGTGTTGAATACCGTGTGCGACGCGCTGGAGGAGGCGCTGAAAAGGACGCGGGGATAGGCCGGGAAGCCCCCGAAACGGGGCTTGACCCTACCTCTTTTGGATACTTTCATATGCTAAAGTTGACGGATGATCCGCGGTTGGTGATACTCCCCGGCTGCACGAGATAGTTGCCGTTCAGAGTGACACTCGTTGGGGAGGGAAAACCATGCGGATCGGTGGTCGGCTTTGGCTGATCGTCGCCACGGCCGTGCTGGGCACGCTGGCCGTGGTGGCCTACAGCGTTCATCAGATGCGGGAAGACCTGCTGGTCGACCGCGAGATCAAAACCCGCCATATCGTCGATGTCGGGCGCAGCCTGCTGGAGCATTACCAGCGCCGCGAGGCCGAGGGCACCCTGAGCCGCGACGAGGCCCAGGCCCAGGCCCTGGCCGCCATCGCCGCCCTGCGTTACGACGGCACCGAATACCTGTGGGTCCACCGTCTCGACGGCTCCACCATGCTGGCCCATCCCAACGCCAAGCTGCTGGGGTCCAGCATGGAGTCCATGCGCGACCCGGCGGGCCTGTACCTGTTCCGCGAGATGAACCGCCGCGTCAGCGAAAGCGGCGGCGGCTTCGTCAATTACCAATGGCCCAAGCCGGGCTCGGAAACGCCGGTGGCCAAGCTGTCCTATGTGGCGGGCTTCGCCCCGTGGGGCTGGGTGATCGGGTCGGGCATCTACGTGGACGACGTGGCCGCCGCCTTCCGCAGCCGCGCCGTGTGGTTCGGTCTGGCCGCCCTGGCCATCCTGGCCCTGGTCGGGCTGATCGCCACCCTGATCGGCCGCCAGATCACCGCGCCACTGGGCGACGTCACCGTCGCCATCCGGCGTCTGACCAATGACGAGCACAATTTCCAGATCGACCACACCGCCCGCCCCGACGAGATCGGCGAACTGGCGCGCGGTCTGGTCAAGTTCCGCGACCACGTCGAGGCGGCCGAGCGCGCCGCCGCCGAACGCCTGCGCCAGCAAGAGGCGCAACTGGAACGCCAGCGCCAGATCGAGCGGCTGGCCGCCGAATTCGACGTCCAGATCGCCGAGGTGGCCAAGTCGGTGACGGCCGCCGCCACCCAGATGCAGGCCACCAGCCAATCCATGTCGGCCATCGCCGAACAGACCCGGCTGCAATCCTCGGCCGTGGCCTCGGCCGCCGGACAGGCGGCCATGAACGTGCAGACCGTGGCCGCCGCCACCGAGGAATTGTCGGTGACGGAAGCCGAGATCGCCCGGCAGGTGGATTCCTCGGCCCGCATCGCCGAAACGGCGGTCAACGAGGCCCGCCGCTCGGGCGAGATCGTGCAGGGGCTGAACGCCGCCGCCGGACGCATCAACGAGGTGGTGGACCTGATTTCCGCCATCGCGGCGCAAACCAACCTGCTGGCCCTGAACGCGACCATCGAGGCGGCGCGGGCGGGCGACGCCGGCAAGGGCTTCGCCGTGGTGGCGTCCGAGGTCAAGAACCTGGCCAACCAGACGGCCCGCGCCACCGCCGAGATCACCGAACAGATCGGCGCCGTGCAATCCTCGGCCCGCGAGGCCGCCGACGCCATCGGCACCATTGCCGCCATCATCGGCGACATCAGCCGCAATTCGGCGGAAGTGGCGGCCGCGGTCGAGGAACAGACCGCCGCCACCCATGAAATCGCCCGCAACGTGGAACAGGCGGCCAGCGGCACGCAAGAGGTGTCGCACAATATCGTCGAGGTCAGCCTGGCCGCCCACACCGCCGGAACCACCGCGACCGAGGTGTTGCAGGCGGCCGGGGAATTGTCGGGGCAGGCCACGGAATTGCGGCGCTACGTGGAACGCTTCCTGCGCGGCGTCCGCGACGCCGGAACCGCCGAGGCGGCGTAGCAGGGGGACGGACGCTTCAGCCCAGGATCGCCCACCCCGCCAGCAGATGGGCCAGGGCCGGGGCCAGCGCGACCAGGGCGTCGCGCACCGGGTCGGGGATGCGGATGGCGGTCAGCATGGCGCCGCCTCCGCCGTTTGGCGGGGCGTCGGCACGGCGCGGGTGAAGTGGCCGCAAGCGGTCGGGGTACGGTCGGCACCTTCCGCCAGGGCCAGGGCGTGGCAGCAACGCTCGAACCAATAGCGGCAATGACCGCAACGTCCGTCGGCATGAAGATCGTGGCCCGCCTGTCCCATGGCCCTGTCCCCCTTTGGCGTCTTCCTTGGAATGATTCTCGCCAATTTTTTTAGGGGGATCAATCAACCACTGCTTGTGCGCATTAACGCCTCGTTAACAGGTGTGACGGCGCGGCGGGTGGGCAATCTCCGGTGGGAACCCTATACCAAGGTAGCAAAGGCGCGGAAAGCCTTGGGTGTTGGTCGGGCCGGGATGTGTCAGCGGTTTTCTATATCTGAAGTATGGGGTGGGGCGGCTGTGCCCAACGCCGCCTGCGCCGTTTCGGGGTCCAGGCGCACGTCCAGCCAGGTGATGCCCCAATGCAGATGCGGCCCGGTGGCACGGCCCGAGGCGCCGACCGCGCCGATAATCTGGCCCTTGCTCACGCGCTGGCCCTCGGCCACGTCCAGCCGCGACAGGTGGGCATAGACGCTTTGCAGGCCCAGGCCGTGATCGATCATCACGGTGGCGCCGGTGAAGAACATGTCGGGATGGGCCAGGGTGACGACGCCGTCGGCCACGCTGCGCGCCGGGGCGCCGGTGGGGGCGGCGATGTCGGTGCCGGAATGGGGGGCGCGGCCCTCGCCGTTCAGGATGCGCTGGCTGCCGAACACCCCGGAAACCGGGCCGTCCGCCGGTTGCGCCAGCCCCGACCGGAACAGCGGCAGCAGCGAAACCACGGCGCGCCGTGCCGCCACCAATTCGTTCTCGGCCTTGATGCGGGCCAGTTCGGCCGGGTCGGGCGTCACCTTGGCCGGGGGCAGGCCCTGGATGCGCTGCACCTTCCATTCGCGGCGGGCGATGGTCAGCACCCGGCGCTGGCCGTCGGCCTCCAGCACCGCCTGTTCGGGGGCATCGCGGCCGAAGCCCAACAGGAAGGTGCCGTCGGCGGCGGTGGGCACGTCGCGCCCGTCCAGGCGCACCATGCTGCCCGGGCGGGCCTTGCCCATGGCGATGCCGCCCTGTTCCAGCCGTCCATCCAGTTCCAGCGCCTGGGCGCCGCCGCACAGCAGCAGGGCCGCCACCAATGTCATCCGGCGCACGCCGTCCTCCGGGGTTCGTTCACGGGGCGGCCATGATAGCAGGGGTTCAGGCCAGGATGTCGAGGCATGAACCGTTTCGCCGAACGGGCCGGGTTCCCTGTGGCCGGGCGGCGTGCTAGCGTTGGTCGTCGCGCCACGGCCACGCCGTGCCGTCTTCCCGTCATCCCCGTCACCCCGCCCGGAGGAACCCCCATGTCCGACACGCTTGCCCTGCTGGAAAGCCTGGTGGCCAAGGCGAAGGCGGCCGGCGCCGATTCCGCCGACGCGGTGCTGCTGGATTCGGTATCGGTGTCGGTGGGCTGGCGCCTGGGCAAGCTGGAACGGCTGGAACGTTCGGAAGGCGGCGATCTGGGTCTGCGCGTGCTGCTGGGCAAGCGACAGGCGCTGGTGTCGTCGTCCGACCGCTCGGCCGCCGCCCTGGATGAACTGGTGGAGCGCGCCGTCGCCATGGCCCGCACCGTCCCCGAGGACCCCTATGCCGGTCTGGCCGATCCCGCCGAACTGGCCACCAGCTTCCCCGAACTGGACAATTGCGATTCCGAGGAACCCTCGGCCGAGCATCTGCTGGACATGTGCCGCCGGGCCGAGGACGCCGCCCGCGCCGTGCCCGGAATCACCAATTCCGAAGGCGCCGACGCCGGGTGGGGACGGTCGGCGGTGGCCTTCGTCGGTTCCAACGGCTTTTCCCATGCCTATGCGGTGACGTCGTCGTCGCTGTCGGCCTCGGTTCTGGCGGGCGAGGGCGCCACCGGCATGGAACGGGATTACGATTATGCCTCGGCCGTGCATCTGGCCGATCTGCGCGCGGCCGAGGATATCGGCCACGAGGCCGGGCGCCGCGCCGTGCGTCGCCTGGGGGCGCGCAAGGTCAAAAGCTGCCAGGTGCCGGTGGTGTTCGACCCGCGCGTCAGCCGCGGCCTGCTGGGCAGCCTGTCCGGCGCCATCAACGGCGCGGGCGTGGCGCGCGGCACCAGCTTCCTCAAGGATTCCCTGGGCAAGCGCATCTGCGCGCCGGGCATCCGCGTGGTGGACGACCCGCACCGGGTGCGCGGCCTGCGTTCGCGCCCCTGCGACGGCGAAGGCGTCGCCACCCGCAAGCTGGCGGTGGTCGAGGACGGCATCCTGAATTCCTGGCTGCTGGATTGCCGCTCGGCCCGGCAATTGGGCATGAAAAGCACCGGCCACGCCACGCGCGGCACCGCCTCGCCGCCCAGCCCCTCGGCCAGCAACCTGTACCTGGAACCGGGCGAGATCACCGTGGCCGAGATGGTCGGCGACATCCCCTCGGGCTTCTATGTCACCGATCTGTTCGGCCAGGGCGTCAACATGGTGACGGGCGATTATTCGCGCGGCGCCGCCGGGTTCTGGATCGAAGGCGGCGAAATCGCCTTCCCCGTCTCGGAAATCACCATCGCGGGCAATCTGCGCGACATGCTGCTGAACCTGGTTCCGGCCAACGATCTGGTCTTCCGCACCGGTGTGGACTGCCCGACATTGCGGGTGGATGGGTTGACCATCGCCGGACGGTGACGGACGGCCTGATGATCAGCGGACGGTGACGGACGGCCTGATGATCAGCGGACGGTGACGCGGCCCCGCCGATTGCGCTAATATCCCCCGCAAGAGTTTCATGAGGAGGGGGAATATGGTGCGCAAGGGTGTGGCCGTTCTGGCCGTCGCGGTGGCTTTGGCCGGGTGCTCGTCCAGCCCCAGCGACAGCCAGATCTACGGCACCGCCGGGGGCGCCGCCCTGGGCGCGGGCATCGGCCGCGCCGTCGCCGCCACCGCCACCCAGGGCACCTGGGTCGGCGCGCTGGGCGGCGCGGTGGCCGGCTATGCCGCCGGAACCTACATGGACGCCGCCGCCGAGGAAAAGCACGCCCGTGCCACCATCGCCGTGGCCGAGGACGGCAAGCCGGTGTCGTGGTCCACGGAACGGGGCAGCAAGGGCTCGGTGGTGGCCGCCGGGGCGCAATATGCCGACCGCTCTGGCCGCAATTGCCGCCCGCTGAAGCAGGACGCCAGCTTCGGCGACCAGCACGTCAACCGCGACGTCACCGCCTGCCAGTCCAAGGACGGCACCTGGGAAGTCACCGAATATCGCCCCGAACAGCGGGACTGAAACCGGGGCGCCTTCGGGCGTCCTTTCCCGTAACGCGCGTAGGGACTTGTTGAACGGGACATTCCGGTTCATCATCCCTGTCCATGACCGACACGAGTGCCGCCGCCCTGCCGCCGGATTTGGCCGACGATCTGGACCTGATCGCGGGCATGACCGCCGATTTCGCCCGTTCCCGCGACGTGGAGGAAACCCTGCGCGTCGGGCTGGAACATATCGCCACCCGCATGGAGGCCGAGGCCGCCTCGCTGTTCCTGATGGACGGCGACAGCGGCGAATTGGTGTGCCGCGCCTGCTGGGGACCGGCCGACGTCACCGGCCTGCGGCTGCCGCCCGGCGACGGCATCGTCTGGCGCTCGGTCCATCGCAACGCGCCGCAATTGGTGCGCGACACCGGCACCGATCCCGATTTCACCCAGAAGGTGGATGACGCCACCGGTTTCACCACCCGCACCGTGTTGTGCGCGCCGCTGTCGGTGCGCGATGAACGGCTGGGCGCCATCGAATTGTTCAACAAGCGCGGCCATCAGGCTTTCGACGACGACGACCGCCGGGTGTTGCAGGCCCTGGCGTCGTCGGCGGCGCTGGCGCTGATCAACGCCCGGCAGGCCGCCGCCATGGCGGAACAGGAGGCGTTCCGGCGCGAACTGGCCTTGGCCGCCGACATCCAGCGCGCCATGCTGCCGCCGCCGCGTCCCGACGATTTCCCGGTGCATGGCGTCAACCGCCCGGCGCGCGGTGTTTCCGGCGATTTCTTCGACGTGGTGGCGCTGGCCGACGGCCGCATCGCCTTCGCCATCGCCGATGTTTCCGGCAAGGGCATGAACGCCGCCCTGTTGATGGCCAAGACCGCCAGCCTGTTCCGTTGCCTCGCCAAGCGGCTGGACGGTCCCGGCGCCCTGTTGGCGGCCATCGATTCCGAACTGGCGGAAACCAATTCGGCGGGCATGTTCGTCACCATGGTGGCGGGGGTTCTGGACCCGGCGGCCCGCCGGGTGGTACTGGCCAATGCCGGGCACGAACCGCCGCTGCTGCTCAAGGACGGGCGGGTTCAGTCCATCGACGGCGGACTGCCGCCGCTGGGCATCGATCCCTTGCTGTTCGCCGACGGCTGCCCGGAATGCGAGGTCGATTTGGGCGGCGGCACCCTGGCGCTGTTCACCGACGGTCTGACCGAGGCGCGGGACGAGGACGGCGCCATGCTGGGCGGCGAGGGCATCGAGGCGCTGTTGTTGCGTCACGCGGATTTGCCGCCGTCGGAACGGCTGGGGGCGGTGATCGACGCGGTGGCGCCGGACGGTGCCGCCTTGCGCGACGATGCCACCCTGCTGCTGGTGGAAATCCCCGAGGCGGCGCTGGACCGGCCGTTCCCGGCCCGTGCCGAGGCGCTGGCCGCCATCCGCCGCGCGGTGGCCGAGGCCGCCTGCCGTCTGGGCTGCGGCGAGGGCGAGGCCCAGGACGTGGTGCTGGCGGTGGACGAAGCCTGTCAGAACATCATCCGTCACGCCTATGGCGGCTGCCCGGACGGCGACATCCGGGTGCGCATGACGCGCGAGGGCGAGTCCCTGGCGGTGCGGCTGATCGACCGGGCGCCGCCGGTGGATTGCGCCACCATCGCGCCGCGTTCCCTGGACGACGTTCGTCCCGGCGGGCTGGGCACCCATTTCATCCGCTCGGTCATGGACCGGGTGGAATTCCACCCGGCGCCGTCCGGGTCGGGTAACATGCTGCTGATGACCAAGCGGATCGACGACCGATGAAGATGCACAGCAACGACCAGGGCAACGTGGTCACGGTCAGCCTGACCGGCGAGATCGACCTGCAACACTCGCCCGCCCTGCGCCACCACCTGATGGATTTGATGTTCGCCCAGCGCGACGTGCTGGTGGATCTGGCGGGCGTGTCCTATATCGACAGTTCCGGCATTGCCTGTCTGGTCGAGGCGTATCAGGCGGCACGCCGGAACGGCACCCGCTTCGTGCTGGTGGCGGTCAGCGCCCCGGTCATGCGGGTGTTGCAACTGGCGCGGCTGGACAAGGTGTTCGCTCTGGCCGAGACTGCGGAAGCCGCTCTCGCCAGTTAGGACCCTTCTCCCATGCCTCCCCGCCTGCACGCCCTGTTGGACCGTATGGGCCGTGCCACCATCCGCGCGGTGGAGGAATTCGGCTTCGCCGCCAGCCTGTTGGGGCAGGCGCTGTGGTGGCTGGCGGCCGGGCGGACCCGGCGGCAGCCGGTGCGGTTGCGGCCCATCGTCCTCCAGGCCATGGAAACCGGCATCCAGGCCCTGCCCATCGTCACCATCCTGGCCGCCACCATCGGCCTGATGCTGGCCATCCAGGGCATCTACACCCTGCGCACCTTCGGCGCCGAAAGCCGGGTGACGTTGGGCATCGCGCTTTCCACCGTGCGTGAATTCTCGCCGCTGATCACCGGCATCCTGGTGGCCGGGCGCTCGGGCAGCGCCTTGGCGGCGCGGCTGGGCACCATGCGCATCAACCAGGAAATCGACGCGCTTTCGGTCATGGGCATCAGTCCGGTGCGGTTCCTGGTGGTGCCGCCGCTGGTCGCCATGGTGGTGATGATGCCGCTGATGACCCTGTGGGCCGATCTGGTCAGCCTGCTGGCCGCCGGGCTTTACGTCTCGGCGCAGTTGCAGACCTCGCTGGCCGCCTATGGCGACGAATTGCTGACCATCCTCAAGCTCAACGATTTCATGCACGGCCTGGCGAAAAGCGCCATCTTCGCCGTGCTGATCACCATCGTCGGCGTGGTCAACGGCGCCTCGGTGTCGGGCGGCGCCGAAGGGGTCGGGCGCATGACCACGCGCTCGGTGGTGCACGCCATTTCCGCCATCATCATCACCGACATGGTGTTCGCCTTCATGGTGACGCGATGACCGGCGAAACCTTTATCGAGGTCCGCGACCTCCAGACCTATTACGGCCCCCGCCACATCCTGAAAGGCGTCAGCCTGGAAGTGCGGGCGGGCGAAATCTTCGTGATCATGGGCGGCTCGGGCTCGGGCAAGACCACGTTGCTCAACCACCTGCTGGGGCTGCTGCGGCCGTCCTCCGGCACCATCCGCGTGCTGGGCCGCGACATCAACGCCCTCAGCCCGGTCGAGATGCAGGAATTGCGCACCCGCATGGGGGTGGCGTTCCAGTCGGGCGCGCTGTTTTCCTCCATGAGCGTCGGCGACAACATCGCCCTGCCGCTGCGCGAACATACCAGACTGGACGAAACCACCATCGGCATCGTCACCCGCCTGAAACTGGAAGTGGTCAGCCTGGCCGGGTTCGAAGACCTGATGCCGTCGGAATTGTCGGGCGGCATGATCAAGCGCGCCGCCCTGGCCCGCGCCATCGTCATGGACCCCAAGCTGCTGTTCTGCGACGAGCCCTCGGCCGGGCTGGACCCGGTGGTCGCCTCCAGCATCGACGATCTGATCCTGCGGCTGCGCGACGCCATGGGCATGTCCATCGTGGTGGTGACGCACGATCTGGATTCGGCGTTCAAGATCGCCGACCGCATCTGCGTGCTGGACAAGGGCGAGGTGCTGGCGCTTGGATCGGTGGACGAAATCCGCGCCAGCCCCAATCCGCGCATCCAGAACCTGCTGAACCGCCGCACCGAACAGGCCGAGGTCGATCCCGACGCCTATCTGCGGCGCCTGATGGGCATCAAGGACGGGGACGAGGACGAGCCCCCGCCAAGGAAATCGCTATGAAGGACGTGCGCATCAATTACGTGATCGTCGGCGGCTTCGTCTCGGT
Organism: Pseudomonadota bacterium; assembly: GCA_023458315.1. GTDB lineage: Bacteria > Pseudomonadota > Alphaproteobacteria > Rhodospirillales > Magnetospirillaceae > Magnetospirillum. Next base: position 41,099 of record JAEXAH010000037.1, on the reverse strand, counting down.
CATGCTGCTGGCGCTGCTGGTGGTGGTGGCGCTGCTGACCGGCCGCACCGGCAGCATGGACACCTATGTCACCCATCTGAACAACGTCCAGGGCGTCAAGTTCGGCACCAAGGTGACGTATGAAGGCTTCGTGGTCGGGCAGGTGGACGACATCGTGCCGCTGCGCGCCGACGGCCGCACCAGCTTTCGCGTGGTGCTGTCGGTGCGCGAGAACTGGCCGATCCCCGAGGGCAGCATGGCCCGTGTCGCCGCCTCCGGCATCCTGGCGGCCATGACCGTGGACATCAAGGGCGGCGCCTCGGAACGCATGCTGCCGCCCGGTTCGCAAATTCCCGGCGGTCCCGCCGCCAACATCTTCGCCACCATGAACGAAATGGCCGGGCAGGTGGCGGTGCTGAACCAGCAGGGCCTGCTGCCGCTGCTCGCCAACATCAACGCCAAGGTGGACGTGGTCGGCGGCCTGCTGGAGAAACAGGCGCCGGAATTGCTGGCCAATCTGGTCGCCATCTCGTCCGATCTGGCGGTCAAGACGCCGCGCATCACCGCCGACGTGCAAAAGATGACCGGCACCCTGTCGGGGCAGGTGCTGACCGACCAGAACGCCGAGCGCATCGGCCAGACCCTGCAAAACGTCGCCGACCTGACCGCCGGGCTCAAGGAAAGCCGCGCCCGCGTCGATGTGGTGCTGGCCATGCTGGAAAAAAGCTCGCCGGTGGTGGAAGGCAGCCTCAAGGATCTGCGCTACACCCTGCAAAGCGTGGCGCGCAACATCGATTCGGTGACGTACAACCTGGAAAGCAGCAGCCGCAATTTCAACGAATTCAGCCGCCAGATCCGCGAAAACCCCGGCATCCTGATCGGCGGCACCAAACCGCGCGAGGACGGGCCGGGACGGCGGTAGGGGCATCATCATGAGACACGGATGGACACGGATGAACACGGATAACAGCGCGCGGCGGCAGGGTATGGGGTGGTTTTCTTCCGTGTCCATCCGTGTCCATCCGTGTCCTATCCTGCTGGCTGCCGTGCTGGGGCTGGCCGCCTGTTCGTCGCCGCCGCCGCCCAGGGACAATCATTACCGGCTGGAGGCGGTGCCCGCCGTGGCGGCTTTGGCGCGGCCGGTGTTCGCGGGGGTGATGGAGGTCAACCGGCTGGACGTGGACGGCATGTTGTCGGAACGCGGGCTGGTCTATCAGGATACCGACGGCACCCTGGCGCGCTGGCGCTATGATCTGTGGAGCGATCCGCCCGCCACCGCCTTGCAGATGGAATTGGCCGAGGCGCTGCGCGCCGCCAACATGGCCGAGCAGGTGGTGACGCCCGATCTGCGGGTGCCGCCCGACTGGATGGTGCGCGGCCGCCTGTTCCGGTTCGAGGCGTTGCCCGCCCAGGGCAAGGTGGTGATCAAGCTGCAACTGGCGGCGGTGTCGGCGCGCGACGGCACGCTGGTCCTGCTGAAAACCTATGTGGTGGAACCGGCGCTGGACGGAAAAGGCCCCGAGGCGGCGGTAACGGCCTTGAACCGTGGCGCGTCCGAGCTATTGTCGCGCTTCGTTTCCGACCTGTCGCAAGTAACTCCTCCGGTATCCCGTCGATGAAGAACCGTCCGTTCAAGCGCCCCCATTCCGCCGCCCGTTCCAAGGGCAAGGCCCCGCCGCCCGCCCGCTCGGTCGAGGTGGAGATCGAGGAGATCGGGGCGCGCGGCGACGGCGTGGCGCGGCTGGGCGGCGAACAGGTGTTCGTGCCCTTCACCGTGCCCGGCGACAAGGTGGTGGCCCGTGTCGAGGGGCGGCGCGGCGACGGTCTGGCCGCCGCGCTGATCGAGGTGCTGGTGCCCGGCCCCGGCCGGGCCGAGCCGCCCTGTCCGCATTTCGCCCGCTGCGGCGGCTGCGCGTTGCAGCATGTGGATGACGGGCTCTATGGCCCGTGGAAGCGGTCGCTGCTGATCACCCAATTGTCGCGCGCCGGTCTTGGCGAGGTGGCGGTGGGTGAACTGGTGCGGGTGCCGCCCGGCTCGCGCCGCCGCGCCGCCTTCGCCTTTTCCCGGCGCAAGGGCCAGACCCAACTGGGCTTCAACGCGCGGGCCAGCCACGCGGTGGTGGATATTCAGTCCTGCCTGTTGCTGGACCCGATGCTGGCGGCGGCGCTGCCCGCCTTGCGCGCCATGCTGGCCGACATCGTCGCCGATGGCGAGGACGGCGACGTGGTGGTCGCCCTGACCGAAAACGGCCTGGATGTGCTGGTCGAGGCCGATGCCCGTCTGGATCTGTTCGACCGCGAGAAGCTGGCGGCTTTCGCCGATGCCCAGGATTTGGCGCGGCTGAGCTGGCGCCGTCCCGGTGCCGGCTTCATCGACCCCATCGCCCGCCGCCGCCCGGCCTTGGTGCGGTTTGGCGGTGTCACGGTGGAACCGGCGCCCGGCGGCTTCCTGCAACCGACCCGGGGCGGTGAATTGGCCATCGCCGAGCGGGTGCTGGCGGCGGTGGGCGATGCCCAGAACGTCGCCGATCTCTATTCCGGCTGCGGCAGCTTCACCCTGCCGCTGGCGGCATCGGGCCGCGCCGTCTATGCCGCCGAGGGCGAAGAGGCCCCCATCCGCGCCCTGGAATCCGCCGCCAACGCCCACGGCCTGCGCGTCACCGCCGAGGTGCGCGATCTGGCGCGGCGCCCGCTGTTGGCGCCCGAGCTGAAGAAGTTCCAGGCCCTGGTGTTCGACCCGCCGCGCGCCGGGGCCATGGCCCAGGCGGAAATCCTGGCCGAAAGCGGCCCGCCGCTGGTGGTGGCGGTGTCGTGCAACCCGGCCACCCTGGCCCGCGACCTGCGGGTGCTGCGCGATGGCGGCTACGTCATCGAACAGGTGACGCCCATCGACCAGTTCCCGTTCTCGGCCCATCTGGAGGCGGTGGCGGTCTGTCGCCGGTAGCCATGGAAGAACTGATCGCCCGGTTCGGCTATCTGGCGGTGCTGGCGGGCACCTTCTTCGAGGGCGAAACGGTGCCGGTGCTGGCGGGCTTCGCCGCCAACCAGGGTCTGTTGCGCCTCGATCTGGTCATGCTGTGCGCCTTCGTCGGCTCGTTCACCGGCGACCAATTGTGGTTCTGGATCGGGCGGCGCTACGGCAAGGCATGGCTGGCGAAACACCCGAAAAGCGCCGCCGCCGCCGACAAGGTCGGCAAGCTGCTGGACCGCTGGGGTGATTGGTTCGTGCTGTCGTTCCGCTTTCTCTACGGCCTGCGCGCCGTCAGCCCGGTGGCCGTCGGCCTGTCGTCCATCTCGGCCCTGCGCTTCGCCGTGCTCAACCTGATCTCGGCGGCGGTGTGGGCGGTGGCGGTGGGCAGCCTGGGCTACGCCTTCGGCCAGGCCATCGAGGGCATGATGGGCCGCCTCAAGGTCTGGGAACACCGCATCCTGGCGGCGGCGGCCATCGCCCTGGCGGTGTATGTGCTGCACCGGGGGGTCAAGGCGCGGCTGCAAAAAAGAAAAGCCCCCTCCCCGGAGGGAGAGGGCTGAAAGATTAGCCCTTGCTGGGCACCATCAGGGTGGCTTCGCCGTCCAGCACCACCTTGTCGCCGACCAGGCACTGGGTCTTGAAGGTGGCGAACTTCTTTTCCGGGGCCAGGGCGGTGATCTCGACGCGGGCCATCACGGTGTCGCCGATCTTGACCGGCGCCTTGAACTTCAGGCTCTGCGAGACGTAGATGCAGCCCGGGCCGGGCAGCTTGGTGCCGAACACGGTCGAGATGAAGGCGGCCGACAGCATGCCGTGGGCGATGCGGCCCTTGAACATGGTGCCCTTGGCGTATTCCTCGTTCAGGTGCACCGGGTTGGTGTCGCCGGACACGCCCGCGAAGGCGGCGATGTCGGCCTCGGTGACGGTCTTGCCGAACACTGCCGTCTGGCCCAGGGACAGTTCCTCGAAGTAAAAGCCGTTCAGGGACTCGCCGCTCATAGGGTGCTCCTCTGTGTCCGCCGCCCTTGGGCGGCTTTTTATGGTGCGTGGCAGTATAAACGGGGCAGGGGGGTGTCACAACCCGAGGCAGGGCGATTTCCCGAGGTTGCAACATGGCGCGCCCTGTGGCGGAATGGCCGCCCGATCCATCTGTATGGGAAACGCCGCCGTGCGCCGTGCCATTGTCGTCTGTGTTGCCGCCGCCGCCCTGGCGGGCTGCGCCGCCTCTTCGGTGCCGTGGCAGAATCCCGACGTGCCCAAGGAACAATGGGGCCGCGACTGGTCGGCCTGCAAGCGGTGGGCCGAGGCCCAGGTGGGCTATTCCGAGGATAACGGCTCCTCGGCGGTGTTCCGCGATTACGACCGCGCCCAGGCCAAACGCTCCATCCAGGGCTACGCCAATCTGTGCATGACCGATCGCGGCTATCTGCCCGCCGCCAAGAAGTGAGTTTCCCGATGCGTATCGCCCTGATCCCCGCCGTCCTGCTGCTGGCCGCCGCCTTGCCCGCCGCCGCCGAGGACCTGCCGCAATTCCCCAAGATCGGCCCGCCGGAACCGCTGCCCGAGGCGGCGTGCGACACCACGCGGCCCAGCAATGGCGATTGGCTGCTGGGGCGCTGGGTGGCGCCGCAGGCGCGGTGGGAATTCACCCGCGCGGGCGACACCCTGGCCTGGACCCTGGACCGAAAGGGCGGCATGAACGCCGATTTCGGCTGGCAGGACGGCGCCCAGATCACCGGCGGCGCCGAATCGCTCAGCGGCTGCACCGTGACCCTGGTGGCCGGGCAGGGCGCCTTTCGTTTCCAGGGCGTGCTGACCGATTCGGGCAAGCTGTACGGCTTCGCCACCGGCCGCAAGGGCGAGGTGGTGCGCTTCACCCTGCGCCGCGAACGCTGAGGAATATCCCTATCTCCTGCCGAGGTATGGCTGTGCGTGCCGCATACTTTCGGGCATAATGGTCGCGTTGGGGGATAATCAACAGCAACGGACCCTCTTTGCGATGGCCGCGCATCTTCTTTTCGGCAAGCGGCCCGACTGGCACCTGATTGGTGTCGCCGCCCTGCTGCTCGCCGTCATCGCCACCCGCGCCCATTCCTATCTGCTGTTCCACACCCTGGTGGAACTGTTCCTGATCGTGGTGGCGCTGACCACCTTTGCCCTGGCGTGGAACGTGCGCAAGCACCTGGACAACCCGGTGCTGCTGCTGTCCAGCATCGCGCTGGGGCCGGTGGCGGTGCTGGACGCCCTGCACATGCTGGCGTTCAAGGGCATGGGGGTGTTCCCCGACGACGCCAATCTGGCCACCCAATTGTGGATCGCCCAGCGCGGTCTGGCCTGCGCCGCGCTGCTGGCCGCCGCCCTGCTGGGGCCGCGCCGGGTGTCGCCCCAGGGGGCGCTGGCGGTCAGCACCGCCGCCGCCCTGGCCCTGGGCGGCGCCATCTTCAGCGGATTGTTCCCCGATTGCTTCGTGGCGGGCCAGGGGCTGACGCCGTTCAAGGTGGCGGCCGAATATCTGATGATGGCCGCCTTCCTGATCACCGCCGCGCGGCTGTGGCAGTTGCGCGCCATGTTCCCGCCGCTGCTGCTGCGGCTGTTGCTGGCCGCCTGCGTGCTGTCGGCGGTCGAGGAAGCGTGCTTCACCCTGTACGTGGACGTTTACGGCGTGCTGAACATGACCGGCCATGTGGTGGCGGTGGTGGTCGGCATGCTGTTCTATGCCGGGATCGTGCGCTATGGACTGGCGCGGCCGCAGCAGGTGCTGTACGGCCGCCTGTCCGAGTTGAACGAACGTCTGGCCGATGCGGCGCTGCGCGACAACGAACGCGCCGCCCTGGCGCTGGACACCCTGGACGGCGGTCCGTGGGACTGGGACATGGCCGAGGGGGCGCCGCTGCTGTCGGCCCGTCATGCCGGGTGGCTGGGTCTGCCCGACGGGGCCGTCGCCACCCAACAGGCATGGCGCGACCGGGTGCTGCCCGAGGACCGCGTCGCCTGGGAAACCCTGGCCGCGCCGCGTCCGCCCGGTCCGGCGGTGTCGGTGGAATACCGTCTGCGCCGGGCCGATGGCTCGGTGGCCTGGTTCGCCGGGTCCAGCCGCACCTTCCTGCTGGGCGGCGCGCCGCGCATGATCGGGCTGGACCGCGACGTCAGCGCACGCAAGGCGGCCGAGGCCGAACGCGAACGGCTGGCCGAGGACGTGCGCCGGTTCAGCGAGATCCTGGCCCACCACCTTCAGGAACCGGCCCGGCTTCAGGCGTGCTACGCCCAGGTGCTGCGCCGCCGCCTGCCCGAGCCGGTGGCCCCCGATCTGGCCGAGGCGCTGGCGGTGATCGAGGACGGCGCCAATTATCTGCGCCGTCTGCTGCGTGACGCCCATCTGTATATCGTGCTCGACCGGCTGCCGCCGCCCGACCATCCGGTGGACGTCGTCCTGGCGGTCCGGCAGGCGTGGGACCGGCTGGGCGGCGTGGTGGCGGAATGCGGCGCCCGGCTGGAGATCGGCGCCGTGCCGCCGGTGTGGCTGGCCGAGGCGCGGCTGGTGGACCTGCTGGTGATTTTGCTGACCAACGCGGTGGAATACCATGTGCCGGGCCGGGCGCCGCGCGTCACCGTGGCGGGCGGCGTCGCCGACGGCGAGGTGGTGCTGAGCGTCGCCGATGACGGCATCGGCATCCATCCGCGCTATCATCAACAGGTGTTCCTGCCGTTCGAGCGGCTGCACACCCAGACGCAATATCCCGGCACCGGCATCGGTCTGGCCCTGGCCCGCAAGATCGTCGAGCGGGCGGGCGGCCGCATCTGGCTGGAATCCGAACCCGATCGCGGCACCATCGTGCACGTCGCCCTGCCGCAACGAGGCCAATCATGACCGACACCCCCCCTTTCCACATCCTGCTGGCCGAGGATCTTCCGGCCGATGCCGGGCTGGTGCGGGCGGCCCTGCGCGAAGGGCGCTTTTATTGTTCGCTGGACGTGGTCGAGGACGGCGAACAGGCGCTGGCCTATCTGCGCGGCGAATTGCCCGGCGCCCGACGCCCCGATTTGCTGCTGCTGGACCTCAACCTGCCGCGCCTGAACGGCCGCGAGGTGCTGCGCGCCATCAAGGCCGATCCCGACCTGCATCTGATTCCGGTGGTGGTGCTGACCACCTCGGACGTGGAACGGGATGTGGAGGCATCCTATTCCCTGGGCGCGGCGGGCTTCGTCACCAAGCCGCTGGACGTGATGGAATTCTTCCAGGCCATCCACGCCATCGAGGATTACTGGTTCACCGTGGTGCGGCGGCCCAAGGGCTAATCGTAAAATCCGTCCGGCAGACGGGCGATGCCGTCGCCGCCCAGGCGGCGGGTGCTTTCCATGGCGTCCTCGTGGTCGGCCAGCCACGCACGCAGCGCCGCCAGGGCGCATTGCTCGGGCGTTTGGCCCAGGGCGCGGGCGACGCGGTACAGGCGGCTGTCCAGATCGGGGTCGGTGGGAATGGTCAGCATAATACCCTTATCCTTCAATCCTCTTGATTTTATAGCCGATCCGCGCCATCACCGCCGCCATGACCACGCTCTCGACCGAACTGGCGCTGCGGCGCACCTTCGCCATCATCTCCCACCCCGACGCCGGTAAGACGACGCTGACGGAAAAGCTGCTGATGTTCGGCGGCGCCATTCAGATGGCCGGTGCCGTGCGCGCCCGTGGCGAGCAGCGCCGCACCCGCTCGGACTGGATGGCCATCGAAAAGGAGCGCGGCATCTCGGTGTCGGCCTCGGTCATGACCTTCGAGCACGAGGATCTGACCTATAACCTGCTCGACACGCCCGGCCACGAAGATTTCTCGGAAGACACCTATCGCACCCTGACCGCCGTCGACTCGGCCATCATGGTGCTGGACGCCGCCAAGGGCATCGAGACCCAGACCTTGAAGCTGTTCGAGGTCTGCCGCATGCGCGACATGCCCATCATCACCTTCATCAACAAGGTCGACCGCGAGGGCCGCGAGCCCATCGACCTGCTGGACGAGGTGGAGAAGACCCTGGCGCTGGACGTCTGCCCGGTGACGTGGCCCATCGGCATGGGCCGCGACCTCAAGGGCGTCTACGATCTGGTCAACGACCGCGTCATCATGTTCGATCCCGGCCGTGGCGACCACATCGCGGCGGCGGTGGTGGATGCGCCGCTGGACAGTCCCAAGCTGGACGAGGCGGTGGGCGAAGCGGCGGCGGCCCGGCTGCGCGACGAGGTCGAGCTGGTGCGCGGCGGCTATCCCGAATTCGACCTGGAAAGCTTTCGTGCCGGGCACCTGACCCCGGTGTTCTTCGGCTCGGCCCTGAAGACCTTCGGCGTCGCCGAATTGCTGCGCGGCGTCGGCCGTCTGGCGCCCAGCCCGCTGGCGCGCAAGACCAGCACCCGGACCGTCGAGCCGACCGAGGAAAAGGTCACCGGCTTCGTGTTCAAGGTCCAGGCCAACATGGACCCCAACCACCGCGACCGCATCGCCTTCTTCCGCCTGTGCTCGGGCCGCTTCAAGCGCGGCATGAAGCTGAAGCATGTGCGCTCGGGCAAGGTCATGGCCCTGGTCAACCCGGTGTTCTTCCTGGCGCGCGAGCGCGAACTGGCTGAGGAAGCCTATGCCGGCGACATCATGGGCATTCCCAACCACGGCCAGTTGCGCATCGGCGACACGCTGAGCGAGTCCGAGGATTTCCACTTCCTGGGCATCCCCACCTTCGCCCCGGAAGTGCTGCGCCGCGCCCGCCTGGACGACCCCATGAAGGCCAAGCAGTTGAAGAAGGCGCTGGACGATCTGGCCGAGGAAGGTGTGTCCCAGGTGTTCAAGCCGGTGGACGGCTCAAGCTGGATCGTCGGCGTGGTCGGCCCGCTGCAATTCGACGTGCTGACCACCCGCATCGAAAGCGAATACAACATCAAGGCCGGGTTCGAGGATGGCGGCTTCGTCACCGCCCGCTGGGTCGCCGCCGAGGATGCCAAGGACCTGGAAAAGTTCATGGCCGCCAACAAGTCCAACATGGCCGAGGACCGCGACGGCGCCCCGGTCTATCTGGCGCGCAACACCTGGCAATTGAACCGCGCCCAGCAGGACTTCCCCAACGTCAAGTTCACCGCGACCCGCGAACAGCATTAAGGGACGGCCCCCTCGCCAGGGGAGGGGGCCATAACCGGTTGCGATTCGCTGCGGCATCGGATACCCCTTACCGTTCTCGGTTCCAGGGATGAATCCGCCTTGTCTGCCATGCGTCTGATCCGTCATTGCGGCGAACTGCCACCCGATCTCAAGGGGTGCGTGGTGGCGCTTGGCAATTTCGACGGCGTGCACAAGGGGCATCAGGCGGTGATCGGCGCTGCCCGCCGCATCGCCGACGAGCTGGGGGCGCCGCTGGCGGTGATGAGCTTCGAGCCGCATCCGCGCAGTTTCTTCAAGCCCGACCAGCCGCCGTTCCGCCTGACCCCGTTCCGCGTCAAGGCCCGGCTGATCGAGGCGCTGGGCGCCGATCTGCTGGTCATGCAGCATTTCGATGCCGCCTTCGCCAATCTGACCGCCATCGAATTCGTCGGCTCCATCCTGGTGTGCGGGCTGGCGGCGCGGCATGTGGTGGTGGGCTACGATTACGTCTTCGGCAAGGGCCGTCAGGGCACCGGCGCGCTGTTGCAGAAGATGGCGGCCGAGGGCAATTTCGGTTTCACCAGCGTGCCGCCGGAAATCGCCCCCGATGGCGACGTCTTTTCCTCGACCCGCGTGCGCGAGTTCCTGGTGGGGGGGCGTCCCGCCGACGCCGCCAAGCTGCTGGGCCATTACTGGGAAGTGGAAGGCCGGGTCGAGCACGGCGACGCGCGCGGCCGCACCATCGGCTTTCCCACCGCCAATTTCGCCCTGGGTGAATACCAGCGCCCGGCCACCGGCGTCTATGCGGTGCGGGCGGGCGTCGATCTGGGCGGGGCGACGGTGTGGCACGACGGCGTCGCCAATTTCGGGCGCCGCCCGACCTTCGACAAGACCGACGAGATCCTGGAGGTCCACCTGCTGGGCGCCGATGTGGATCTGTACGGCAAGCATCTGCGGGTGGCGCTGGTGGATTACCTGCGCCCCGAACTGAAATTTTCCGGCCTCGCCGCGCTGAAGGCGCAGATCGAGGCCGATGCCCGGGCGGCCCGCGACCTGCTCGCCGACCGCCATTTTCCCGAAAGCCCCGGCCCGTTCGTGCCGGTTGGCGATAACTGAAGAGAAGTCCGATGAGCGTGGACTACAAGTCGACCGTCTTCCTGCCCAAGACCGATTTCCCCATGAAGGCCGGCCTGCCCGAACTGGAGCCCAAGCTGCTGGCGCGCTGGGCCGAGATCGGCCTGTTCGAGCGCATGCGCACGGTGGCGAAGGGCCGCGACAAGTTCATGCTGCATGACGGCCCGCCCTATGCGAACGGGCATTTGCACATCGGTCACGCGCTCAACAAGATTCTCAAGGACGTCATCAACCGCACCCAGTTCATGCTGGGCAAGGATGTGCATTACATCCCCGGCTGGGACTGCCACGGCCTGCCCATCGAATGGAAGATCGAGGAAAAGTACCGCGCTGCCGGTCTGGACAAGGATCAGGTGCCGGTGGTGCAGTTCCGCGAGGAATGCCGCCAGTTCGCGCGCGGCTGGATCGACATCCAGCGCGAGGAATTCAAGCGCCTGGGCGTGGAAGGTGACTGGGACCATCCCTACACCACCATGACCAATGCGGCGGAAGCCACCATCGCCCGCGAGTTGGGCAAGTTCCTGCTGGACGGGTCCTTGTACAAGGGCGTCAAGCCGGTGATGTGGTCGGTGGTGGAAAAGACCGCTTTGGCCGAGGCCGAGGTCGAGTACCACGACCACACCAGCGTCACCATCTGGGTCAAGTTCCCCATCGTCACCCCCGGCTGCCCGGAAGTCGAGGGCGCCAACGTGGTGATCTGGACCACCACGCCGTGGACCATGCCGGGCAACCGCGCCGTGGCCTATGGCGCCGAGTTCGACTACGTGGTGGTGGACGTGACCGCCGCCGCCGAGGGCTCGCTGGCCAAGGTCGGCGACCGTCTGGTGCTGGTCAAGGATCAGGCCGAGCAGGTGGCCAAGGATGCCAAGGCCACCTTCGCGGTGCGGCACACCATCAAGGGCGAAGCCCTGGCGGGCACCATCTGCCATCACCCGCTCAAGCATCACCCCGAGGCCAAGGGCGGCTACGACTTCCCGGTTCCGGCCCTGGCCGGTGATTTCGTCACCACCGACACCGGCACCGGCTTCGTGCACATCGCGCCGGGCCATGGCGAGGACGATTTCCATCTGGGCAAGGCCAACGGCATCCAGGTGCCCGACACCGTGCAGCCCGACGGCACCTATTACCCGTCGGTCGCCATCTTCGCCGGGCAAAGCGTGCTGGCCCAGGGCAAGAACGGCAAGTATTACAGCCCGGTCGCCAAGCCGGTGATCGAGGCCATGACCGCCTGCGGCAATCTGCTGGCCCATGGCAAGGTCGAACACTCGTACCCCCATTCCTGGCGTTCCAAGGCGCCGCTGATCTTCCGCACCACGCCGCAATGGTTCGTGTCCATGGAAAGCCATGGTCTGCGGGAAAAGGCGCTGAAGGCCATCGACGACACCCGCTTCGTCCCCGATCAGGGCCGCAACCGCATCGGCGCCATGATCGCCACCCGCCCCGATTGGTGCCTGTCGCGTCAGCGCGCCTGGGGTGTGCCGATCACCGTGTTCATCGACAAGATGACCGGCCAGCCCTTGCGCGATGCCGAGGTCATGGGCCGCATCGTCGCCGCCTTCGAGGAAGAGGGCTCGGATGCCTGGTACACCAGCCCGCCCGCCCGCTTCCTGGGTAACAATTACGACCCCGACCAGTTCGAACAGGTGTTCGACGTGCTGGACGTGTGGTTCGATTCCGGCTGCACCCACGCCTTCGTGCTGGATGGCGGCGAATGGAGCGACACCACCTGGCCGGCCAGCCTGTACCTGGAAGGCTCGGACCAGCATCGCGGCTGGTTCCATTCCTCGCTGCTGGAAAGCTGCGGCACCCGTGGCCGCGCCCCCTACCAGGCGGTGCTGACCCACGGCTTCGTGCTGGACGAGCAGGGCCGCAAGATGTCCAAGTCGCTGGGCAACGTGGTGTCGCCCCAGGACGTGGTCGGCGTCCAGGGCGCCGATATCCTGCGCCTGTGGGTGGTGGGCTCGGATTATTCCGACGATCTGCGCATCGGCGCGGAAATCCTCAAGACCCAGGTGGACATCTACCGCCGCCTGCGCAACACCCTGCGCTATCTGCTGGGCGCCGTGGACGGCATCACCGAGGCCGAGACGCTGCCGGTGGCCGAAATGCCGGAACTGGAACGCTGGGTGCTGCACCGCCTGACCGAGATCGATGCGGGCCTGAAGCAAGCCTGCAACGATTTCGAATTCCATGGTTGGTTCAACGAACTGCACAATTTCTGCGCGGTCGATCTGTCGGCGTTCTATTTCGACATCCGCAAGGACGCGCTGTACTGCGATTCCGTCACCAGCCCGCGCCGCCGCGCCGCCCGCACGGTGATGGATCTGCTGCTGGACACCCTGTGCAAGTGGCTGGCGCCGTTCACCTGCTTCACCGCCGAAGAGGCGTGGCTGGCCCGCCACCCGTCGGCGGAGGGTTCGGTCCATCTGCAAGGCTTCCCGGAAATCCCGGCCGCGTGGCGGGACGATGTGCTGGCCGCCAAGTGGGACAAGGTGCGCGCCGTGCGCCGCGTCGTCACCGGCGCGCTGGAGATCGAGCGCGTCGCCAAGCGCATCGGCTCCAGCCTTCAGGCCAGCCCGGCGCTGTACGTGGCCGATGCCGCGCTGCGCAATGCCCTGGACGGCCTGGACATGGCGGAAATCTGCATCACCTCGGGCCTGTTGCTGGTGGACGGCGCGGCGCCCGAAGGCGCCTTCGCCCTGGCCGACGTGCCCGGCGTGGGCGTGCTGCCCAGCCCGGCCGAGGGTGAAAAGTGCCAGCGCTGCTGGAAGGTGCTGAACGAAGTGGGCAAGCACAAGCATGCGGGCGTGTGCGGCCGCTGCTCGGATGCGGTGTCGTCGTGACCCGGTCGCTGCGCCTTGGCCTGGGGCTGGCCGCGCTGATCATGGTGCTCGACCAGATCACCAAATGGTGGGTGGTCGAACTGGTGATGCGGCCCGAGGGCGTGCTCGACACGCCGTTCTATTCCCCGGTCCGGATCGAGGTTCTGCCGTTCTTCGATCTGGTGATGGCGTGGAATCGCGGCGTGTCGTTCGGCATGTTCAATAATGACGGCCAGTGGAACGCGCTCATCCTGTCGGTGCTGTCGGTGGCCATCGCCATCGGCCTGTCGCTGTGGCTGCGCAAGGCCACCGCCCGGATCGAGGTCCTGGCCTTGGGCGGCATCATCGGCGGCGCCTTGGGGAATGTGATCGATCGCGTGCGCTGGGGGGCGGTTGCCGACTTCCTAGACGTGCATGTCATGGGTTATCATTGGCCCGCCTTCAACGTGGCGGATTCCGCCATCACTGTCGGGGCCGTCCTGCTGGTGCTGGATGCCTTGCTCGCCAAGTCGTCTTCGACTAAAAATTAGGGCCATGATGCGCAACTCCACGCCCACCTTCCTCCGCGTCCTGCTCGCCGCTTCCGTGGCCGCCGGTTCCGCGATCGCCCTGTCCGGCTGCACCGACGCCCGCAAGGCGCTGGGTTTCGAAAAGGCTCCGCCGGACGAGTTCCAGGTGGTGGAGCGTGCGCCGCTGTCCATGCCGCCGGATTTCTCGCTGCGCCCGCCTGCCCCCGGCGCCGTGCGCCCGCAGGAAGGCAATGTCCGCGATCAGGCCCGCGCCGCCCTGGCCGGCCGCCAGACCGGCACGCCCATCAGCACCGCCGGTCGCACCCAGGGCGACGTCGCCCTGCTGAAGAAGGCGGGGACCGAGCAGATCCAGCCCGACATCCGCGTGCTGATCAACAAGGAAACCCAGGCCCTGGCTGATGCAGACAAGAGCTTCACCGACAAGGTGGTGTTCTGGCGCAAGCCCGACGGCCCCGGCGCGGGCGAACAGCTTGACGCCAGCAAGGAAGCCCAGCGCATCCGCGAGAACCAGGCCCTGGGCCGCTCGGTCGGCGACGGCGACAGCCCGCGCATCTCGCGCCGCCGCAAGGGTATGCTGGAAGGCATCTTCGACTGATCCCCGGATCACGCAAAAGCCCTCTCCCCGGCGGGAGAGGGCTTTTTCTTTGCCTTGCCGCGGCCATTTTCCCGGCCTATATGCCGAATCACACGCCCGGATTCCCCCCGGAGGACCAATGACTTTCACTCGTTTTGCCCTGGCCGCCGCGCTGCTGGCTCCGCTTCCGGCGGCGGCGCAGGTGTTCAATCCCACCACCTACCAGTTGGAGAACGGCCTGAAGGTGGTGGTGGTGGAAAACCACCGCGCGCCCATCGTCAGTCACATGGTGTGGTACCGGGTCGGCGCCGCCGACGAGGTGCCGGGCAAAAGCGGCATCGCCCACCTGCTGGAACATCTGATGTTCAAGGGCACCCCCAGCGTGCCGCCGGGCGAGTTCTCGAAGATCGTGGCGCGCATGGGCGGGCGGGACAACGCCTTCACCTCGTCCGACTACACCGCCTATTTCCAGAACGTCGCCGCCGACCGGCTGGAAGCGGTGATGAAGATGGAAGCGGACCGCATGCGCAACCTGACCCTGGCCGACAAGGACGTGATCACCGAACGCGACGTGGTGCGCGAGGAACGGCGGTCGCGCACCGACAACAGCCCGGGCGCCCTGTTGCATGAACAGGTCGAGGCGGCGCTGTACGTCAACCACCCCTATCGCCGTCCGATCATCGGCTGGGATTCCGAGATCGCCCAACTGACCCGCGAGGACGCGCTGGAGTTCTATCGCCGCTGGTACGCGCCCAACAACGCCATCCTGGTGGTGGCGGGCGACGTGCAGCCGGAAAAGGTCAAGGCGCTGGCCGAAACCTATTACGGCCCGCTGACGCCCGAGGCCATTCCGCCGCGCGTGCGGTTGGAGGAACCGCCGCCGGTGGCGGCGCGCACCGTCACCGTGGCCGACGCCCGCGTGCAACAGCCGTCGTGGAGCCGGTCCTATCTGGCGCCGACCTATGCCTCGGCCAAGGACCAGACCCAGCCTTACGCCCTGGAGGTGCTGGCCGAGATCATGGGCGGCGGCGCCACCGCGCGGCTGTACAAGGCGCTGGTGGTGGAGCAGGGCATCGCCGCCGGGGCCAGCGCGTCCTATGATCCCATGGCGCTGGACCACACCACCTTCTCGGTGGGCGCCACGCCCAGCCCGGGTGTCGAGGTTCCCAAGCTGCAAGCCGCGATCGAGGCCGAATTGCGCAAGGTGGTGGAGCAGGGCATCACCCCGGCCGAGGTGGAACGGGCCAAGGCCCGGCTGCGCGCCGGTGTGGCCTATGCCCGCGATTCCCTGCATACCGCCGCCCAGGTGCTGGGCTCGGCCCTGACCACCGGCCAGCAGGTGGCCGACGTCGAGGAATGGCCCGGCCGCATCGCCGCCATCACCGCCGATCAGGTCAACGCCGCCGCCCGCGCCGTGTTGAACGACCGGGCCTCGGTCACGGGCATCCTGCTGCCCGCCCCCGGCGCCGCCCCCGCCCCTGCGTCGCGCGGTGCCGCCGCGCCGATGCCCAGCAAGGAGCTTCGCTGATGCGCCGTCTGCTCGCTTTCCTGTTCGTGCTGGTGGTCGCCGCCCCGGCCGCCAATGCCGTCACCGTGGAGCGTGTGGTCAGCCCCGGCGGCATCGAGGCGTGGCTGGTGCAGGACCATTCCAACCCCATCATCTCGCTGTCGCTCAGCATGGCGGGCGGCTCGGCGGTCGAGGCCAAGCCGGGACTGGCCAGCATGGTCGCCGGGCTGCTGGACGAAGGCGCCGGGCCGTATGATTCCCAGACCTTCCAGGGCAAGCTGGACGATCTGGCCATTTCCCTGTCGTTCCAGGCCGGGCGCGACCGTTTCGACGGCGACCTCAAGACCCTCAGCGAACGCCGCGACGAAGCCTTCGACCTGCTGCGCCTGGCCCTGACCCAGCCGCGTTTCGACAAGGAACCGGTCGAGCGGGTGCGCAAGCAGATGCTGACCATCCTGGCGCGCGAGGCGCAGAACCCCGACACCATCGCGGCGCGGGCGTGGTCGCGGCTGGCCTTTCCCGGCCATCCCTATGGCAAGCCGCCGCGCGGCGAACCCGACAGCATCAAGGCCATCACCATGGCCGACCTCAAGGCTCACGCCAAGGCGTGGCTGTCGCGCCAGGGCATGCTGGTGGCGGTGGTCGGCGACATCACCCCGGAACAACTGGCGCCGCTGCTGGATCGCACTTTCGGTGCCCTGCCCAACGCCCATCCGGCCATCGCGGTGCCCGACATCCAGGTTCCGGCCGACGGCAAGGTGGTGGTCATCGACCGCGACATGCCGCAAAGCGTGGCGGTGTTCGCCGCGCCGGGCATCAAGCGCGACGATCCCGACTGGTACGCCGCCTATGTGATGAATTACGTGCTGGGCGGCGGCGGCTTCTCGTCGCGTCTGACCGAGGAAGTGCGGGAAAAGCGCGGTCTGGCCTATTCGGTCTATTCCTATCTGGCGCCCTTGCAGCATGCCGGGGTGATCAGTGGCGGCGTTGCCACCCAGAACGCCCGTGCCGCCCAATCGGTGGGGCTGATCAAGGATGAATTCGCCCGCATGGCCCGCGACGGCATCAGCGACAAGGAACTGGCCGACGCCAAGACCTATCTGACCGGCTCGTTCGCCCTGCAACTGGATTCCACCGGCGCCATCGCCGATCTGCTGATCGCCGTGCAGCGCGACAATCTGGGCATCGACTATCTGGACCGGCGCAACACCTTCATCGAGGCCGTGACCAAGGAACAGGTCAAGGCCGCCGCCGCCCGCCTGCTCGATCCCGCCCGCCTGACCTTCGTGGTGGTGGGGCGGCCCGAGGGGTTGGGGAAGTAGGATTGCCATGAAAAACCCCTCTTCCGCCGGGCGGAAGAGGGGGAAGGCTGTTTCGGTTTTTCTTGTTTTATTGTCCCTCAGGCGGCGGCCGCGGCGGCGCTGCGGATCAGGGCCATGCGGTCGCGCAGGGCGTCGATGGCGTCCACCAGGGCGGCGATGCCCAGGGATTCCTCGATACGGGCGCGTTCGGCCATCAATTCCTGCAATTGGGCGGGCGATGCCGCCTTCATGCGGACGTTCATGTCCTCTTCCACCAGGGCGTATTGCGCGACGGCCTCGTCCAGCAGGGCATCCAGGCGCTTGCGCTCGGCATCCAGGTGGGCCAGTTCCAGTTCGAAGGGATTGCTCATCTCGCCGTCTCCCATGATCAGGCCGCCAGTTGCTTGGCCAGATCCAGGCTTTCCACCTCGGCACGGGCGGCGGAATCCTCGGTTCCGGTCATGGCCGCCAGACACATGGCGGCGGCGGTGATGCCTTCGCGGTGGGCGACGTCCTCGGCCTGACCCTGGCCGCGCGCATCCCGGACGGTCTCATCATAGGCGGTGAGAACCATTTCAAAGGTCGCGGCATCCATCACTGCGTCTCCGGCATCGGATATGCTCAACAAAGAATTGAGCTTGAACGCCTGCGATTATAGCAAAGACCGCCATTGAAGAAACTATCTGATAGAACTAATTTGTATCAGTGATGTCAATGGCGCCGGATGTTCTATGAATACTGTAACCGGTATGGAAACGGACTTGAACGGAATTTGAATGAAATAACAACGCCCGCAAGGCATGACCTTGCGGGCGTTGGGGCTTTTCTGTGCGTAATCTGACAGGTATCAGTGGGCATCGTCCCACGATGCGCCGATGCCGGTTTCCACCACCAGCGGCACGTCCAGGCTGGCGGCGGCTTCCATCACCTGCTTGACCAGGGTGCGGGTGGCTTCCACCTCGGCCTCGGGGACCTCGAACACCAGTTCGTCATGCACTTGCAGCAGCATGCGCGCCTTCAGCCCGGCATCGGCCAGGGCGGCGGGCACGCGGGTCATGGCGCGCTTGATGATGTCGGCGGCGCCGCCCTGGATGGGGCCGTTGATGGCGGCGCGCTCGCCAAAGGCCCGCAGCGGTCCCTTGGCGTTGATATCGGGCACGAACACCTTGCGCCCGAACAGGGTGGTGACGAAGCCGTTGGCCCGCGCCTCGTCCTTGGCCCGCTCCATGTAGTCGCGGATTTCCGGGAAGCGGGCGAAATAGGCGTCGATGAAGCTTTTGGCCTCGCCGTTGCTGATGTCCAATTGCCGGGCCAGGCCAAAGGCCGAGATGCCGTAGATGACGCCGAAATTGATGGCCTTGGCGCGGCGGCGCAGGGCCGGGTCCATGCCCTCGACCGGCACGCCGAACACCTGCGACGCGGTGATGGCGTGAATGTCGGCGCCGTCGCGGAACGCCTGTTTCAGTCCGGCGATGTCGGCCACATGGGCGACCAGCCGCAATTCGATCTGCGAGTAATCGGCCGACAGGATGACGTTGCCCGGCTCCGGCACGAAGGCGTGACGGATCTTGCGCCCCTCCTCGGTACGCACCGGGATGTTTTGCAGATTGGGGTCCGACGACGACAGCCGCCCGGTGGTGGTCGCCGCCAGCGAATAGCTGGTGTGGACGCGCCGGGTGTCGGGGTTGATCTGCGCCACCAGGGCGTCGGCATAGGTGCTTTTCAGCTTGGCCAACTGGCGCCAGTCCAGCAGGCGGGCGGGCAGGTCATGACCTTGGGCGGCCAGTTCCTCCAGCGCGTCGGCGCCGGTGGCCCATTGCCCGGTCTTGGTCTTCTTGCCGCCGGGCAGGCTCATTTCCTCGAACAGCACCTTGCCCAACTGGGCGGGCGAGGCGACGTTGAATTCGTGCCCGGCCAGGGTGTGGATCTGCTTTTCCAGATCGGCCATGCGGGCGCCGAATTCTTCCGACAGGGCCAGCAGGGCGGCGCTGTCCACCTTGATGCCCTCGGCCTCCATGGCGGTGATGATGGGCACCAGCGGCCGTTCCAGCGTCTCGTACACCGTCACCATGCGCTCGGCCAGCAGGCGGGCCTTCAGCACGGCATGCAGGCGCAGGGTGATGTCGGCATCCTCGGCGGCATAGGCCAGGGCCTTGTCCAGCGGCACCCGGTCGAAGGTGATCTGATTCTTGCCGGTGCCGCAGACGTCGCTGAACTTGATGGTGGTGTGGCCCAGATGCAGCAGAGCCAGCTCGTCCATGGAATGGCCGTGGCTGGCGCCGTCCAGCACATAGGACAGCAGCATGGTGTCGTCCAGCGGCGCCACGCTCAGGCCGCAGCGGCGCAGGACGTGCAGATCGTATTTCAGGTTATGGCCGATTTTCAGCACCGAGGCGTCGGCGCACAGCGGCGCCAGCGCCGCCAGCACCACGTCGCGCGGCAAAATCTTCGGTGCCTCGGGGGCGCCGGGATCGCCCAGCAGCAGCGACCCCTGGGCCTCGGCCGGGGAATGCTTGACCGGGATATAGCAGGCGCGGCCCGGCGCAATGGCCAGGGACACGCCCACCAGCTCGACCCGCAAGGCATCCAGGCCGGTGGTCTCGGTGTCGATGGCGACCACGCCCGCGCGGGTCGCCTCGGCCACCCAGCGGGCCAGGGATTCGGCGGTGGTGACGAGTTCGTATGCCACATTCTCCGGCGCGGCGGCGGGCGCCGTGGGCGTCACCGGGGCAGGGGCGGGCGCCGCCGCCTTGGGCGCCGGAATTTTCGGCAGGTTGGCGCCGCCGCCGCCCAGGCGGGCGCTCAGCGACTTGAAGCCCATCTCGCGCACGAATTCGGCCAGCAATTCCGGCGCGGGGTCGCGCTTGGCAAAGCTTTCCAGCGGTTCGACCCCAGGGACGTCGCGCTTCAGGCGCACCAATTCGCGGCTGATGCGGGCCATGTCGGCATTGTTGAGCAGCGTCTCGCGCCGCTTGGGCTGCTTGATCTCGCCCGCGCGGGCCAGCAGGGTGTCCAGATCGCCGTATTCGAGGATCAGTTGGGCGGCGGTCTTGACGCCGATGCCCGGCACGCCCGGCACGTTGTCGGCGGTGTCGCCGCACAGCGCCTGCACGTCCACCACCTTGTCGGGGGGCACGCCGAATTTCTCGATCACCTCGGGCTCGGCGATGGAGCGGCCCTTCAGCGGGTCCATCATCTCGATGCCGCCGCCCACCAACTGCATCAGATCCTTGTCCGACGACACGATGGTGACGCGGGCGCCCAGCGCCGCCGCCTGGGTGGCGTAGGTGGCGATCAGATCGTCGGCCTCGAACCCCTCCATCTCGATGCAGGGCACGTTGAAGGCGCGGGTCGCCTCGCGGATCAGCGGGAACTGGGGCACCAGTTCCTCGGGCGCGGGCGGGCGGTGGGCCTTGTATTCCGGGTAGATGTCGCTGCGGAAGGTCTTGCGCGCGGCATCGAAGATGACCGCCACATGATCGGCGTCGGTCTCGTTCAGCAGCTTCATCATCATGGTGGTGAAGCCGTAGACCGCGTTGACCGGCGTGCCGTCGGACCGGGTCATCATGGGCAGACCGTGGAAGGCCCGGAAAATGAATCCCGAGCCGTCCACCAGATACACGTGGCGGGGATTGCTCACGGTCAGTGGCCGTGCGCCTTGGCGCCCTCGGCCAGCACATAGGTGCGCGAGCAATAGGGGCAGACCACTTCCGGCTCGTCGCCGAAATGCAGGAACACGCGGGGGTGGCCCAGCGGGCCGTTGCCGCCGTCGCAGGGCACGGTGGCGGTGTCGACCGTCAGGGTCTCGAACTTGGGAGCGGTGGCTTGAGCAGACATGGCTGGCATCATCCGTTGACCGTGGAAACCGGCGGATGATACCCATGTCGTGCCATGGTTCAAACATCCATTCCCGACAATGCCATCGAAACCGAGGGACTGCGCAAGGTCTATCGCGGACGGCGCGGCGACAAGGTGGCGCTGGACGGCGTCTCGCTGGCGGTGCCGCGCGGCTCGTTCTTCGGTCTGCTCGGCCCC
Organism: Pseudomonadota bacterium; assembly: GCA_023458315.1. GTDB lineage: Bacteria > Pseudomonadota > Alphaproteobacteria > Rhodospirillales > Magnetospirillaceae > Magnetospirillum. The sequence continues at coordinate 20,134 of JAEXAH010000037.1, read as the reverse complement.
AACGGCGCGGGCAAGAGCACGTTCATCAACATCCTGGCCGGTCTGGTGGTCAAAAGCGCGGGCAGCGCCCGCATCTGGGGCCACGACATCGCCGCGGCGCCCCGCGCCGCCAAGGCGGCCATCGGCATCGTGCCGCAGGAACTGAACCTGGACCCGTTCTTCACCCCGCGCGAGTTGCTGGAAGTGCAGGCGGGCATGTACGGCGTGCCCAAGGCGGAACGCCGCACCATGGAAATCCTCGAGGCGGTGGGGCTGGCCGACAAGGCGGAATCCTATGCCCGCACCCTGTCGGGCGGCATGCGCCGCCGCCTGCTGGTGGCCAAGGCCATGGTGCACAGCCCGCCGGTGCTGGTGCTGGACGAGCCGACGGCGGGCGTGGACATCGAGCTGCGGCAATCGCTGTGGGCTTATGTCAAGGAACTGAACCGCGCGGGCACCACCATCGTGCTGACCACCCATTATCTGGAGGAAGCCGAGGAACTGTGCGACCGCATCGCCATCATCAACCACGGCAAGCTGGTGGCGTGCGAGGCCAAGCAAAGCCTGTTGGGGCGGCTTGATGCCAAGGCGCTGGTGCTGACGCTGGATTCCGCGTTGGCCGAGGTTCCGGCGGCGCTGTCGCATCTGACGGCGGAAGTGCGGCCCGACGGCCGTCTGGCCGTGCGTTACCGCCCATCGGAAACACCGGTCGCCGCCATCCTTGACGCGGTGCGGGCCGCCGGGCTGGGGCTGGTGGATTTGACCACCGAAGAGGCTGATCTGGAGGACGTGTTCCTGCAATTGACCTCGTCGCGGGCGTCATGAGGCGGCTGCTCGCCGTCCTGTTCTCTCTCGTGCTGGGTGCCTGTTCGCCCACATTCCAGCTTCCCGGTCCGCCGGTCCAGCCGCCGCAGTGGCAGGACGATGCCTGGACCACCGCCGACGGCCTGCGCCTGCCGGTGCGGTCGTGGCTGCCGTCCGGGCCGCCGCGCGCGGTGATCCTGGCGCTGCACGGCATGAACGATTACTCCAATTTCTTCGACGATGCCGGGCGGTCGCTGGCGGCGCGCGGCATCGCCGCCTATGCCTATGATCAGCGTGGCTTCGGCGCGGCGCCGCAGCCGGGCATCTTCTCGTCGTCCCGGGCCATGGCCGCCGATGCCCGCGCCGCCCTGGCCCTGCTGGCGGAACGCCATCCCGGCGTGCCGCTGTACCTGCTGGGCGAAAGCATGGGCGGCGCCGTCGCCCTGGTGGCGGCGGATGGTGAAAGCCTGCCGGTGAAGGGAGTGATCCTGTCGGCCCCGGCGGTATGGGGGTGGTCGTCCATGGGGTTCTTTCCCCGCGCCGCGCTGTGGCTCAGCTATCAGGTGGCGCCGGGCTGGGAACTGACCGGGCGCGGGCTGGATATCATGCCGTCCGACAACATCCCCATGCTGCGCAAGCTGTCGGCCGATCCGCTGGTGATCAAGGCGACGCGGGTGGACGCCATCCATGGATTGGTCGGGCTGATGGATGACGGCGCCGCCGCCGCGCCGCGCCTGCGCCTGCCCGCGCTGGTGCTGTACGGCGCCAAGGACGAAGTGGTGCCGGCCGCCCCCACCTGGGCGGCCATCGCCGCCATGCCCGCCGCGCCCAAGGCGGCGTTCTATGCCAACGGCTATCACATGCTGATGCGCGACCTTCAGGCCGAAACGGTTCTGGGCGACATCGCCGCCTGGATCGCCGATCCCGCCGCGCCGCTGCCGTCCGGCGCCGACCGGGCGGCGGCGGATGAACTGGCGCGCCGCGGCGGATCATGACATTCTACACCACATGAAAGTTGCATCCCTCGTCTTGCTGCTGGCCGTGGCCGCGCCCTGCGCCCAGGCCGCCGACCTGGATCTGGGCTTCGCCCGTCCGGGCATGAGCGTGGAGGAATTCCGCGCCGCTCCCTGGCCCCAGGGCATCACGGTCCGCTGTTCGGGCGAGGCCGACCTGCCGCCCGAATCCGACGCCGTCCGGCTGGCGGTGCCCGGCCCGGTGGGGCGTCTGGGCGGCACGCGCTGCGGCCTGTTCCTCCAGCGGGACGGCGTCTGGCATCCCGCCAGCCTGCCGCTGGCGGGCGGCGACACCGAATTGTGGGGCAAGTTCTTTCCCGATCGTGGCGGCGCCTCGCGGCTGGTGCATCTGGTGCTGAAGCAGCCTGCCACCGGCTTCGCGGCGTTGTCGGCCCACCTGACCGAGCATTTCGGCGAGCCCGATCAGCGCGGCCCCCATCTGCTGCGCTGGCAGACCGCCGAGGCCGAGGCCACCATCATCGACGACGGCAGCAAGAACCTGCTGGTGTTCATCATCGACACCCGCTTGCAGGCGGCGCTGAACACCCGCGCCAGCCATCAGCCCGCCCCCAAGGTCCAGAAGAGCCCCCCGCAATGAAACGAATCTCGGCCGCTTGCGTCCTGTTGGCCCTGGCCTGTGCTCCGGCGGCGGCCAAGGATTACGACCTGGGCTATGCCCGCACCGGCATGATGCTGGGCCAGTTCCGTTTCGCCGCCTGGCCCGCCGGGTTGTCGGTGCGCTGTTCCGACGACCCCGACCGCCCGAAAGAGGTGGAGCGCCTGCTGGCCATGCCGCGCCAGATGGCCGATTTGGGGGCGGTGCGCTGCGCCTTGATGAAGGTGGACGACGCGGGCCGGTTCAGCCCGGCCACCCGCAAGATCGGCGGCTTCCCGGTCGAAGTGGCCGCCACCTTCGCTCCCGACGCCCAGGGCACCAAACGGCTGGTGCAATTGTTCCTGCAAGGCCCGCGCGAAGGCTTCGACGGGTTGGCGGCGCATTTCGTCTCGCGCCTGGGCAAGCCCAGCGAAACCGGCGACCGCTTCGTCCACTGGATCGAGCCGGGACTGGAGGCGCTGGTCATGCACGAGGACGGCGACACCACTCTGGGCATGTTCATCGACCAGCGCATGCAGGAAGCCATGAACGCCAAGATGCAGGCCGGGCGCAAACCGGCGCAGTGACGGTTATTCCCGCAGATAGTCGCGGTCGGCCATGTCGCGGACCAGGATGTGCTCGATGATGATGCGCCGCACCGCCGCCGCCAGCGCCAGTTCGGCGGCGGTGCGCGGCATGGCGGGCAGCGTGGTCGCCAGATCGGCCAGTTCGCTGGCGATGCGGCGGTGGTCCTGCTGGTGCTCGGCCAGGTTGGGGCTGCGGTGGCGGGCCAGGATGGTTTCCTCGTTTTCCATGTGAACCCGCAGCAGGTCGCGCAGATGGGCCAGCAGGCGCGGGCAGTCGGGCGCCCGGCCGCCATGGCGGTGATGGTGGAACAGGGTGTTCAGCAGCCCCGCCATTTCGCGGTGCTGGTCGTCCAGCAGCGGGTTGCCCACCGACAGATCCTCGCCCCAATGGATCAGTTCGTCCACCGGGGGCGGCGGCGTGTCGCCGTGCAGCAGATGGTCGAGCAGGCGGAACATGGCTAATCCACCCAGGGCGACGGCAGCGCCGCGTCGGGCGGCGGCGGCGGCACCGGGCGGGCGACATGGCGGACGATGCCCGCCTTGTCCACGAACTGGCTCAGGCCACAGGCCGGGCAGATGCGCAGATCGCCGCCGCTGGCCAGATGGTGTTCCAGCGGCGCGCCGCAGGCCGGGCAGGTGCCGGTCCGGGTGTCGTCCTGTCCGATGATTTGTTCGATTTCCTTTTCGACGACCTCTATTTCATGTTCCAGAATGTCCTCATGATTTCTGATGTCTTTCAGGGTTTCCAGGATGCCGGACAGCAGGCGCAGCATGATCGCGCCCTGCTGGCGCAGGGCTGCAACTTCCCGGTGCAGGTCGGTCAGTTCGGTGGCCAAGGGGCTTGGCGGCGAAAGCTGGGGAATGTCCGCGCCCATGGCTTTGGCTCCGGCGGAATTTCTAACATCGGTAGTGTATCATTTTGGGCGTGGGATTTCTCTTAGACGCAGGTCGGAGGCAAGTATATAGAAAGTCGTTTGCGAGTCTTTCTTGTGCGCATTGTCGCGCTAACCGGAATTTTCAATGAAATTTTATGGGTTCTGTCTGCGCGGCGGCGGTCGTGGCGACGGCCTGCGCCCCACCCGCCGGGGTGGCGGAAAAAATTTCATCTGCAAGATTACGGAAAAGTCAGGATTTCCGCGCCTTTCGCGCGGGTGTGGCGGCGAAAACCACCCCATGGGGTGGGGTGGTGGGGGCGAAACCTGCCAGAAAGTGTGGCATCGCTTCGTTGACTCGCGCTCCCCCAACCGCTAAACACTTGCCCCATTGCCGCATTTGGGCCTTTGGGCCTTTCACGACCGTTTCGGGGGCTTCTTGCCATGACCACGCGCAACCGGCCGCTTTCCCCACATCTGCAAGTCTATCGGCTGCCTTTGTTGGCGCTGATGTCCATCACCCACCGCATCACCGGCATCGGCCTGGTGGTCGGTCTGGTCGCGCTCGCCGCGTGGCTGGGTGCCGCCGCTTCCGGCCCGGCGGCTTTCGCTGCTGCCCAGAGCTTCTTCGGCTCGCCCATCGGCCTCCTGCTGCTGTTCGGCTGGAGCGTCGCCCTGTTCTTCCATCTCGGCCACGGTGTCCGCCACCTGCTGTGGGATTCCGGCTGGGGCTTCGAGCTGCCGCAGGCTTACGCCTCGGCCCGTGTGTCGCTGGCGGTGACTGCCGTGCTGACCGTCGTGGCCTGGGCCGCGGCCCTGCTGGTCTGAGGGAGGCATACATGACCCTGCGTAATCCCATCGGCCGCGCCCGCGGCCTCGGTTCGGCCAAGGAAGGCGTCGGACATCACTGGGGCACCCTGGTGACGGCCATCGGCCTGATCCCGCTGTCGCTCTGGTTCGTCGTCTCGCTGATCGGCCTGCATGGCGCCGACTACGCCACCTTCAAGGGCTGGCTGTCCGCTCCGTTCAACGCCAGCATGATGGTGCTGACCGTGCTGATGGTCATCTACCACGCCCAGTTGGGCGTGCAGATGGTCGCCGAGGACTATGTCCACGGCGAAGGCATCAAGTTCGGCACCCTGGTCGCCACCAAGCTGGTCGCCGCCTTCCTCGCCGTCTACATGACGGTGTCGATCCTCAAAGTCGCTGTCGGAGTCTGACGAAAATGGCCTCCTACAAGATCGTTGACCACACCTATGACGTGGTGGTTGTCGGCGCCGGCGGTGCCGGTCTGCGCGCCACCATGGGCATGGGTGTCGCGGGCTTCAAGACCGCCTGCATCACCAAGGTGTTCCCCACCCGCTCCCACACCGTGGCCGCCCAGGGCGGCATCGGCGCGTCGCTCGGCAACATGGCCGAGGACAATTGGAAGTGGCACATGTACGACACCGTCAAGGGGTCGGACTGGCTGGGCGACCAGGACGCCATCGAATACATGTGCCGCGAGGCCGTGCCGGCGGTGTACGAGCTTGAACATTTCGGCGTGCCGTTCTCGCGCACTCCGGAGGGCAAGATCTACCAGCGCCCGTTCGGCGGCCACATGCGCAATTTCGGCGAAGCCCCGGTGCAGCGCGCCTGCGCCGCCGCCGACCGCACCGGCCACGCCATCCTGCACACCCTGTACTCGCAGTCGCTGAAGCACTCGTGCGAATTCTTCGTCGAGTATTTCGCCCTGGACCTGATCATGGAAGACGGCGTCTGCCGTGGCGTCATGGCCTGGAACCTGGACGACGGCACCCTGCACCGCTTCCGCGCCCACAAGGTGGTGCTGGCCTCGGGCGGTTACGGCCGCGCCTACTTCTCGTGCACCTCGGCCCACACCTGCACCGGTGACGGCCATGGCATGGTGGCCCGCGCCGGTCTGCCGTTGCAGGACATGGAATTCGTGCAGTTCCACCCGACCGGCATCTACGGTTCGGGCTGCCTGATCACCGAGGGTGCCCGCGGCGAGGGTGGCTATGTCACCAACTCGGCCGGCGAGCGCTTCATGGAGCGTTACGCGCCCACCGCCAAGGACCTGGCCTCGCGCGACGTCGTCTCGCGCGCCATGACCATGGAAATCCGCGAGGGTCGTGGCGTCGGCAAGGAAAACGACCACATCTATCTGCACCTGGAGCACCTGGGCGCCGAAACCCTGGAGCTGCGTCTGCCGGGCATTTCCGAGACGGCGAAGATCTTCGCCGGCGTGGACGTGACCAAGGAACCGATCCCGGTGCTGCCGACCGTGCACTACAACATGGGCGGTATCCCGACCAACGTGTACGGCGAAGTGCTGCGCCCGACCGCCGAAAACCCCGACGCCACCGTCGAGGGTCTGATGGCCATCGGCGAGGCCGCCTGCGTGTCGGTGCACGGCGCCAACCGCCTGGGCACCAACTCGCTGCTGGATATCGTGGTGTTCGGCCGCGCCGCCGCGCTGCGCTGCCAGGAAACCCTGAAGCCCGGCACCGCGCACAAGCCGCTGCCCAAGGACGCCGGTGACAACGCCGTCGCCCGCTTCGACCGCCTGCGCAATGCCAACGGCTCGCTGCACACCAGCGAAATCCGTCTGGCCATGCAGAAGACCATGCAGATGGATGCCGCGGTGTTCCGCACCTCCAAGTCGCTGGCCGAAGGCTGCGAGAAGCTGGGTCAGGTCGCCTCCACCCTGCCGCAGATCAAGATCAACGACCGTTCCACCGTGTGGAACTCGGATCTGGTCGAGGCGCTGGAGCTGGAGAACCTGATGGATTGCGCGCTGGCCACCATCGTTTCGGCCGAGGCGCGTCACGAGTCGCGCGGCGCCCACGCTCACGAGGATTTCCCCGAGCGTGACGACGTGAACTGGCAGAAGCACACCCTGGCCACCGTCAAGGACGGCAAGGTGACGCTGGATTACCGTCCGGTGCACACCTACACGCTGACCGACGAGGTCGAGTACATCAAGCCGCAGAAGCGCGTGTACTAAGGCCAGGGAAGGAGAAACAGACATGGTCGAATTCGCCCTGCCCGCCAACTCCCGCGTTCAGCCCGGCAAGAGCCACAAGGCCGCCGCCGGCGCCAAGAACGTCAAGGTGTTCAAGATCTATCGCTACGATCCGGATTCGGGTTCCAACCCGCGTCTGGACTCGTTCGAGATCGATCTGGACGCCTGCGGTCCGATGGTCCTGGACGCCCTGCTGAAGATCAAGAACGAGATCGACTCGACCTTGACCTTCCGCCGCTCGTGCCGCGAAGGCATCTGCGGCTCGTGCGCCATGAACATCGACGGCACCAACACCCTGGCCTGCCTCAAGCCCATCGAGGACATCAAGGGTGACGCCAAGATCTATCCGCTGCCGCATATGCCGGTGGTCAAGGACCTGATCCCCGACCTCACCGTGCCCTATGCCCAGTTGGCGTCCATCAAGCCGTGGATGCAGACCCAGTCGCCGACCCCGCCGGATGGCGAGCGTCTCCAGTCCCCCGAGGACCGCGAGAAGCTGGACGGCCTGTGGGAATGCATCCTGTGCTTCTGCTGCCAGACCTCGTGCCCCAGCTACTGGTGGAACGGCGACCGCTATCTCGGTCCGTCGGTGCTGTTGCAGGCCGCCCGCTGGATTCACGACTCGCGCGACGAGTTCACCGGCGAGCGTCTGGATGCGCTTGAAGACCCCTTCAAGCTGTATCGCTGCCACACCATCATGAACTGCACGAAGACTTGCCCCAAGGGTCTGAACCCGGCCAAGGCCATCGGCAGCATCAAGGCCAAGCTGCTGGAGCGTCGGGGCTGATCCCCCGGCCTTCGCGGCCCATGATGGAAAAGGCCCGCCGGGAAACCGGCGGGCCTTTTGTCATTCCTGGAAGTGATCGCCCCAACTGCCCTGGGGCAGGGTGAAATTGTCCACCGGATAGGCTTCGGCGGTGGGGGCGGCCGGGGCCGGTGTGGCCGGGCGCGGCGGATAGGGCTGAAAGGCCGGTCGGTCGGCCACGGAATCCGGCGTCAGCGGCACCAGCGGCGCCTGAACCGGGGCCGGGGCCGCGCCGCTGGTCGCAGGATTTGCGGCTGCGCCGCTGGTGGTAGGATTGGCGGCTGCGCCAAGAGCCGTAGGATTGGCGGCTGCGCCGCCGGGGGCCGTCAGGAAATTGTGCGGCTTGGCGGTCTTGCCGGTGCGCTTTTCCCAGGTGGCGACCGCCAACGGGTCGAACGGGTTCACCGGGGTTCCCCGTTCGGTCAGCATCTCCGGGTCGTAGCACTGGAAGGTGGCGCGATGGGGCGACGTCGCCCGACATTGGTGACGTTCGCCGAACAGGAAGGTCGCTTGCAGGCCGTGGGCGGCGCAGCGTTCCCGCGCCAGGCTCTCGACCTCGGCCCAGGGGGTGGCGGCGCTGTGGCACAGTTGGACCTGGCCGGTTTGCAACACGCTGTCGCGCGGTTTGTCCACCTGGACGGTGAAAGTGGGGTTGCCGTGGTCCACGAACGGTTCGGGATCGGCGCAGCCGGCGGTCAGGGCGGCCAGAAGCAGCAGCAGGGGACGGTCAGCGCGCATGGTTTCGGCTCGTGCTTTTCGGAAACTCCCCTTGTTTATCCCAGCGCAGGGGCGTTGTCACCGCCCGCGCCACGGGATACTCTGACCAAACCTATGGGTGGGTATGGAGAATCCTGAATGTCCGAGTCCAATAAGTTCCGTCTGGTGACTCGCAGCGATTTCGACGGCTTGGTCTGTGCCGTGCTGTTGCGCCAGTTGGACATCATCGACGAGATCAAGTTCGTCCACCCCAAGGACATGCAGGACGGTCTGATCGACATCGGTCCCAACGACATCACCACCAACCTGCCGTATGTGGACGGCGTTCACATCGCCTTTGACCACCATCTGTCCGAAACCATCCGCGTCGGGCAGAAGGACAACCACGTCATCCATTCCAGCGCCCCGTCGGCGGCCCGCGTGGTCTATGACTATTACGGCGGCGCCGTGCGCTTCCCGGCGGCCTGGGACAAGATGATGGAAGAGGTGGACAAGGCCGATTCCGCGCAATATTCGTTGGACGACATCCTGTCGCCCACCGGCTGGACCCTGCTGAACTACATCATGGACGCCCGCACCGGCCTGGGCCGTTTCCGCGAGTTCCGCATTTCCAACTATCAGTTGATGATGAACCTCATCGACTATTGCCGGAACCATTCCATCGAGCAGATCCTGGACCTGCCCGACGTGCGCGAACGCACCGATTTGTATTTCGAGCACGAGGAACGGGCCAAGGAGCAGATCAAGCGCTGCTCGACGGTGTACGGCAATCTGGTGGTTCTCGACCTGCGGGAAGAGGAAACCATCTACGCCTGCAACCGCTTCATGATTTACGCCCTGCACCCGCAGTGCAACATCTCGATCCACCAGATGTGGGGCCTGAAAAAGCAGAACACGGTGTTCGCCATCGGCCGCTCCATCCTGGATCGCGGTTCCAAGACCAATGTGGGCGCGCTGTGCCTGGAATATGGCGGCGGCGGCCACGAAAAGGCCGGAACCTGCCAAGTGCCCAACGACACCGCCGCCCAGGCGTTGCAGGACATCATCAAGCGCATCAACGCCGACGGTTGATTTTCCCGAACCCCCGCCCCACCCGGCGGGGGTTTTCACTTGCGTTGACGACTCGGCTGACTCACATTCCCGGCAACGCCCTTCATCGCGCCCCACGGGATGCTGCCATGGACTTGCAACGACTCGCCAAGGTGCTGGCGCTGGCCGCCTCGGACAATGATGCCGAGGCGCTGCACGCCCTGCGCACCGCCCACCGCCTGCTGGCCGAATCCGGCAGCGATTTCGTCACCCTGGCGGGGCAATTGGGCGGCACGGCGCCGTCGGCGGCGCTACAGGACGCGGTGTTCCATCTGCGCAACGAAGTCCGCGACCTGCGCGCGGAAAACCAGCGGCTGAAGCAGGCGCGCAATGCCGACGGCACCCCCACCTCGATGTTCGGGGCGGCGCAGGCGGCCAGCGACGTCATCCGCCTGCGCGCCGAACTGGCCGAAGCGCGCGAGGCATTGGCCGCCCAGGCGCATTTGCGCACCACCTTGCAGGAAGTGCAGGCCGAATTGTCCCTGGCCATCGCCCGGCTGTCGGACGCGGAAATGCGCCGCCTGCGGCTGGAGGCCGAGAACCGCCGCCTGAGCGCCGAGCGGGAGCAGGCGCTGCCGGGCGAGGAAATCCGGGTCGAGCGCAAGCCGCGCGGGGTGCGGGCCAAGGCCGTCGTCAACCAGTACGCCCTGTTCTGAGCGGCACTTCTGGACTCGCGGCGCTTTCCCCCCATATAACCCAAATCATGACCACCGCGACCGCTCCTTCCTTCGTCAAGATGCACGGGTTGGGGAACGACTTCGTCGTCCTCGACGTCCGCCAGTCCGACCTGACCCTGTCGGCCGCCGCCGTGCGTGCCATTGCCGACCGCCATCGCGGCGTAGGCTGCGACCAGTTGATCGTCGTCGAGGCGGCGCGCGGCGCCACCAGCGACGCCTGGATGACCATCTACAACCCCGACGGCTCGGAATCCGGCGCCTGCGGCAATGCCACGCGCTGCGTCGCCTGGCTGCTGATGGGGCAGAATGGCAGCGACCGCGTGGTGATCGAAACCCGCGCCGGGCTGCTGGACGCCGAAGCGCGCGGCGACAAGATGGTGGCGGTGGACATGGGGGCGGCCCGCCTGGACTGGCGCGAAATCCCGCTGGCCGAGGCGGTGGACACCCTGCATCTCGGCATCGCCGCCGGGCCGCTGGCCGATCCGGTCGCGGTGTCCATGGGCAATCCGCACGCCGTGTTCTTCGTGGACGACGTCGCCGCCATCGATCTGGCGGAGGTCGGGCCGGGGCTGGAACATCATCCGCTGTTCCCCGAACGCACCAATGTGGAAATCGTCCAGGTGCTGGGGCCGGAAACCCTGCGCATGCGGGTCTGGGAACGTGGCGCGGGCATCACCCAAGCCTGCGGCACCGGCGCCTGCGCCACCCTGGTGGCGGCGGCGCGGCGCGGCCTGACCGGTCGCAAGGCCGAGGTGATTCTGGACGGCGGCTCGCTGTTCATCGAATGGCTGGCCGACGACCATGTGCTGATGACCGGGCCGGTGGCGCTGGCGTTCAGCGGCATTCTTGATCCGGGTCTTCTGTCATGACCTCCGACAAGGTGCAGGTCGTCACTTTCGGGTGCCGTCTGAATGCCTATGAATCCGAGGTGATGCGCGAGCATGCCAAGGCGTCGGAAAGCGGGGTCGAGACGATCATCGTCAACACCTGCGCCGTGACCTCCGAGGCCGAGCGGCAGGCGCGCCAGAACATCCGCAAGCTGCGGCGCGACAATCCCAACGCCCGCATCGTGGTGACGGGCTGTGCCGCCCAGGTGGACCCCGGCAAGTTCGCCGCCATGCCCGAGGTGGATCAGGTGCTGGGCAATGCCGAGAAGATGAAGCCCGACATCTTCACCGCCCCGCCCGAGGACCGCATCGTCGTCACCGACATCATGGCGGTGCGCGAAACCGCCGAGCATCTGGTCAGCGGCTTCGAAGGCCGCGCGCGGGCCTTCGTCGAGGTGCAGACCGGCTGCGATCACCGCTGCACCTTCTGCATCATCCCGTTCGGGCGCGGCAACAACCGTTCGGTGCCCATGGGCCGCATCGTCGATCAGGTGCGCGGGCTGGTGGCCCAGGGCTTCCGCGAAGTGGTGTTCACCGGCGTCGACATCACCGCCTATGGCGGCGATTTGCCCGGCACCCCGACTCTGGGGCAGATGGCCCGCCGCCTGCTGGCCCAGGTGCCGGAACTGCCGCGCCTGCGGCTGTCGTCGCTGGACCCGGTCGAGGTGGATGACGATCTGCTGCGGCTGGTGGCCGAGGAACCGCGCCTGATGCCGCATTTCCACCTGTCGGTGCAGGCGGGCGACGACATGATCCTCAAACGCATGAAGCGCCGCCATCTGCGCGACGACGTGCTGAAGCTGGCGGCGCGGCTGCGGGAATTGCGCGGCGACGTGGCGCTGGGCGCCGACATCATCGCCGGATTCCCGACCGAGGACGAAGCCATGTTCCAGCAATCGCTGGCCCTGGTGGACGAGGCCGGGCTGACCCATCTGCACGTCTTTCCGTTCTCGGCCCGGCCCGGCACCCCGGCGGCACGCATGCCGCGCGTGCCCGGCGACGTGGTCAAGGAACGCGCCGCCCGGCTGCGCGCCAAGGGCGAGGCGGCCATGGCCGCCTTCCTGGCCTCACGCATCGGCCGCGAGGCATCGGTGCTGGTCGAGGGCGACAATGCCGGTTTCTGCGAGCATTACCTGCCGGTGCGTCTGGGCGCGGCAGCGGAAGGCTCCATCGTCCGTGCCCGTGTCACCGGGGTGGACGGCAACAAGTTGATGGCAGAGCCGCTGTAAGCGGCCGGGGGAGAGAGGCATGAGCAAGACGGGCTTTTTCGGGCGGCTGTTGGGGCGCAAGGACGATGAGGCGCCGTCGCCGGAGCTGGAGCCCGTGGCGCCGCCCGCGCCCCAGCCCGAACCGGAACCCGAGCCCGAAGCCGCGGGCGAAGGCTGGTTCGGCCGTCTGAAATCCGGCCTCGCCAAATCCTCGTCGCGGCTGACCCAGGGCATCGGCGACCTGTTCACCAAGCGCAAGCTGGATGACGAGGCGCTGGAGGAACTGGAGGAACTGCTGATCACCACCGATCTGGGCGTCGCCACCGCCGCCCGCGTCACCAGGCGTCTGGCCAAGACCCGCTTCGGCCAGGACGTGGATGCCGCCGAGATCAAGGCCACCCTGGCCGAAGAGATCACCGACATCCTGGCGCCGGTCGCCAGGCCGCTGGAGCCCGATTTCAGCCGCAAGCCCCATGTGGTGCTGGTGGTCGGCGTCAACGGCGCGGGCAAGACCACCACCATCGGCAAGCTGGCCAAGCATTACCGCGACCAGGGGCGCAGCGTCACCCTGGCGGCGGGCGACACCTTTCGCGCGGCGGCGGTCGAACAGCTCAAGGTGTGGGGCGAACGCACCAATTGCCCGGTGGTGGCCCGCGACACCGGCGCCGACGCCGCCGGTCTGGCCTTTGACGCCCTGGCGCAATCGCGGGAACGCGGCGACGACCTGCTGTTCATCGACACCGCCGGGCGCTTGCAGAACAAGACCGACCTGATGGCCGAACTGGAAAAGATCGTCCGCGTCATCAAGAAGCAGGACGAAACCGCGCCGCACGACGTGCTGCTGGTGCTGGACGCCACCGTCGGCCAGAACGCCCATTCCCAGGTGGAAACCTTCCGCGAGATGGTCGGCGTCACCGGTCTGGTGCTGACCAAGCTGGACGGGACGGCGCGCGGCGGCGTGCTGGTCGCCCTGGCCGACAAGTTCAAGCTGCCGGTGCACGCCATCGGCGTGGGCGAGAAGGCCAGCGACCTGCGTCCGTTCGAGGCGCAATCCTTTGCCCGCTCGCTGGTCGGGCTGGATTGACGAGGGGGGTGGGCGGGGCGCGCGAATAGGGCGCCTACCCTGACCCAACCACCCATAAGGGTGGGGTAAAAACTCTCCCGGGTAGGGACTTTTCGAAGGAGTCCAAGGACTTAGCCTCGTGGGGCGCTTCCGGCGCCCGCAAGCCGAGGGAATTCCCTTTATATTAGTTCATTGTAATGTTCTGGCGGGACGTGCCAATCCGCTTGCTCTTGGCGGCGAATCGGGGTACCAAAGCCCCCCATGGCCTGTGCTGCGACCACTCGCAGCCCACCCGTTCGACCAGAATTACGAACACCACCTGAGGGAATTTCAATGGCACGCAAGAAGATCGCTCTCGTCGGCTCGGGCAATATCGGCGGCACGCTCGCGCATCTCATCGGCCTGAAGGAGCTGGGCGATGTGGTGCTGTTCGACATCGCCGAAGGCATCCCGCAGGGCAAGGGTCTGGATATCGCCGAATCGACCCCGGTCGAGGGTGTGAACGCCCGCTATTCGGGCGCCAACGACTATTCCGCCATCGCTGGCGCCGACGTGGTGATCGTCACCGCCGGTGTGCCGCGCAAGCCGGGCATGTCCCGTGACGACCTGGTCGCCATCAACCTGAAGGTCATGGCCGCCGTCGGCGAAGGCATCAAGAACAACTGCCCGAACGCCTTCGTGATCTGCATCACCAACCCGCTGGACGTGATGGTCTGGGCGTTGCAGCACTATTCGGGTCTGCCCGCCAACAAGATCGTCGGCATGGCCGGCGTGCTGGACTCGGCCCGTTTCCGCTACTTCCTGTCGGAAGAGTTCAACGTCTCGGTCGAGGACGTCACCGCCTTCGTGCTGGGCGGCCACGGCGACACCATGGTGCCGCTGGTGCGCTACTCCACCGTCGCCGGCATCCCGCTGCCCGACCTGGTGAAGATGGGCTGGACCACCCAGGAAAAGCTGGACCAGATCGTGCAGCGCACCCGTGACGGCGGCGCCGAGATCGTGAACCTGCTGAAGACCGGTTCGGCCTATTACGCCCCGGCCGCCTCGGGCGTCGCCATGGCCGAAGCCTATCTGAAGGATCAGAAGCGCGTCATGCCCGTCGCCACCCTGGTCAAGGCCGGTACCTTCGGCCAGCCCGACGACGTGTTCGTCGGTGTGCCGGTGGTGATCGGCGAGAACGGCGTGGAACGTGTTGTTGAGATCGAACTTTCGGCCGACGAACAGGCCGCCTTCAACAAGTCCGCCGACGCCGTCCGTGGCCTGGTGAAGGTCGCCAAGGGCCTGATGGGCTAATCAACTCCAGGGGGAGTCCAAGAATGAACATTCACGAGTATCAGGCCAAGCAGCTCCTGGCCAAGTACGGCGTCGCCGTGCTCAAGGGCGGCGTGGCCTACACTCCCGACGAGGCCACCCAGGTGGCCAAGGAACTCGGTGGTCCGGTGTGGGTCGTCAAGTCGCAGATCCACGCCGGCGGCCGCGGTAAGGGCAAGTTCAAGAACGACCCGAACGGCAAGGGCGGCGTCCGCGTCGTCAAGTCGGTCGAGGAAGTCGCCGAGAACACCAACCAGATGCTGGGTCAGGTGCTGGTCACGTTGCAGACCGGCGCCTCGGGCAAGGAAGTGAAGCGCGTCTACATCGAACAGGGCTGCGACATCCGTCGTGAACTGTACCTGTCGCTGCTGATCGACCGCGCCACCTCCAAGGTCACCATCGTCGCCTCGACCGAGGGCGGCATGGAGATCGAAGAGGTTGCCCACAACCATCCGGAAAAGATCATCAAGGTCGCCATCGACCCGGTCGAGGGCTTCCAGCAGTATCACGGCCGTCAGGTCGCGTTCGGCCTGGGCCTCGAGGGCAAGCAGGTCAACACCGCCGTCAAGTTCATCGGCGCGCTGTACAAGGCGTTCATGGACCTGGACATGTCGGTGGTCGAGATCAACCCGCTGGTCGTCACCGGCGACGATCAGCTGATCGCGCTGGACGCCAAGGTCAACTTCGACGACAACGCGCTGTTCCGTCACAAGGACATCGAAGAGCTGCGTGACGAGTCCGAGGAAGACCCGGCCGAGCTCGAGGCTGCCCGTCACTCGCTGAACTACATCAAGCTCGACGGCTCCATCGGCTGCATGGTCAACGGCGCTGGCCTGGCCATGGCCACCATGGACATCATCAAGCTGTACGGCGGCGAGCCGGCCAACTTCCTCGATGTCGGCGGCGGCGCCACCAAGGAGCGCGTCACCACCGCCTTCAAGCTGATCCTGTCCGACCCGAACGTGGAAGGCATCCTGGTCAACATCTTCGGCGGCATCATGCGCTGCGACGTCATCGCCGAAGGCGTTGTCGCCGCTGCCCGCGAAGTGTCGCTCAATGTCCCGCTGGTCGTTCGCCTGGAAGGCACCAACGTCGAGCTGGGCAAGAAGATCATGGCTCAGTCGGGCCTGCCCATCATCGCCGCCGACAATCTGGCGGATGCCGCCGAAAAGGTGGTCAAGGCCGTGAAGGAGGCTCAGTAAATGGCCGTTCTCGTCAATTCCAACACGAAGGTGATCTGCCAGGGCTTCACCGGCGCCCAGGGCACCTTCCACTCCGAGCAGGCCATCGCCTACGGCACCAAGATGGTGGGCGGCGTCACCCCCGGTAAGGGCGGCACCAAGCACCTGGACCTGCCGGTGTTCAACACCGTCGCCGAGGCCAAGGCCAAGACCGGCTGCAACGCCAGCGTCATCTACGTGCCGCCGCCGTTCGCCGCCGACGCCATCCTGGAAGCCATCGACGCCGAGATCGAGCTGGCCGTCTGCATCACCGAGGGTATCCCGGTGGCCGACATGCTGGCCGTCAAGCGCGCCCTGGTCGGTTCCAAGACCCGCCTGATCGGCCCGAACTGCCCGGGTGTCATCACCCCCGGCGAATGCAAGATCGGCATCATGCCCGGTCACATTCACCAGCGCGGCAAGGTCGGCATCGTGTCGCGTTCCGGCACCCTGACCTATGAAGCGGTGGCGCAGACCACCGCCGCCGGTCTGGGCCAGACCACCTGCATCGGCATCGGTGGCGACCCGATCAACGGCACCAACTTCGTCGACTCGCTCCAGATGTTCCTGGACGATCCCGAGACCGAAGCCATCATCATGATCGGCGAAATCGGCGGTGACGCCGAGGTCCAGGGCGCCGAGCTGCTGAAGTCGTCCAAGGTGAAGAAGCCGACCGTTGGCTTCATCGCCGGTCGTACCGCTCCTCCGGGCCGCCGCATGGGCCATGCCGGCGCGGTGATCTCGGGCGGCAACGACACCGCCGACTTCAAGGTCGAGGCTCTGCGTGCCGCTGGTATCGCCGTCGCCGACAGCCCGGCCTCGCTGGGCTCGACCATGTTGAAGCTGCTGAAGGGCTAAGCAGCACTTTTTGCGGCCCGATGCGCCCGCCGGAGCATCGGGCCGTTCCTGACATTTGATATGCGCCGCTGATGGCGGCGCCCGGCGGCGCCGCCATCGTCCCATAAGAAGGAAAGGGATGCGGGATTCACCCGCGTCAGCCCCCGACGATGACGAAGCAAATCGACGAAACGTCCTTCCTGACCGGCGGCAACGCCGTGTTCATCGCCGAGCTGTATGCTCGCTATGTCGAGGACCCGTCCTCGGTGGACCCGTCCTGGGTTGCGTTCTTCCAGGACCTGAAGGATGAAGGCGTGGCCATCGCCCACGACTTCAAGGGCACTCCCGGTGCCCAGCGCGACGTCAAGATCGTCGGCGCCATCGACCCCGAAGAGGCTGCCGCGGCCGCCAAGAAGGCCAAGGAAGCCGCCGCCAAGGGTGGCAAGGCCGCGCCCGCTCCGGCGGTCGTCGACCCGGCCGCCCAGCGCCAGGCGGTGCTGGATTCCATCCGCGCCCTGATGCTGATCCGCGCCTATCGCGTGCGCGGCCATCTGGAAGCCGATCTGGACCCGCTGGGCCTGACCGCGCGGGAACTGCATCCCGAACTGGATTATCGCACCTACGGCTTCACCGATGCCGATCTGGATCGTCCGATCTTCATCGACAACGTGCTGGGCCTCGAAACCGCCAGCTTGCGCCAGATCCTCCAGGTGGTCCGCGCCACCTATTGCGGCAAGATCGGCGTCGAGTTCATGCACTGCCAGGACCCCGACCAGAAGGCGTGGATCCAAAAGCGCATCGAAAGCGTGCGCAACCACACCGACTTCACCCCCAAGGGCAAGCGCGCCATCCTGGAGCGTCTGACCGAGGCCGAGGGTTTCGAGCGCTTCTTGCAGCTCAAGTACACCGGCACCAAGCGGTTCGGCCTGGAAGGCGGCGAATCGGTCATCCCGGCGCTGGAACAGATCCTCAAGCGCGGCGGTCAGTTGGGCGTGACCGACGTGGTGCTGGGCATGGCCCATCGCGGCCGTCTGAACGTGCTGGCCAATTTCATGAAGAAGCCCTATCGCTCCATCTTCTCGGAGTTCCAGGGCAACCCGTCCAACCCGACCGACGTGCAGGGTTCGGGCGACGTCAAGTATCACCTGGGCACCTCGGCCGAGCGTGACTTCGACGGCCACATCGTCCACCTGTCGCTGATGCCCAACCCGTCGCACCTGGAAGTGGTCGACCCGGTGGTGGTCGGCAAGGTCCGCGCCAAGCAGACCCAGTTGAACGACACCGAACGCACCAAGGTGATGGGCATCCTGCTGCACGGCGATGCCGCCTTCGCCGGTCAGGGCGTCGTGCCGGAAACCATGCTGCTGTCGCAGTTGCAGGGCTACTGCACCGGTGGCACCATCCACGTCATCATCAACAACCAGATCGGCTTCACCACCAGCCCGCAATATTCGCGGTCGGGTCCGTATTCGTCGGACATCGCCAAGGGCATCCCCGCCCCGGTGTTCCACGTCAACGCCGACGATCCGGAATCCGTGGTGCACGTCGCCCGCATCGCCACCGAATTCCGCCAGGAATTCGGCGCCGACGTGGTCATCGACATGATCTGCTATCGCCGCCACGGCCATAACGAAGCGGACGAACCGGCCTTCACCCAGCCGCTGATGTACCGCAAGATCGCCAGCCATCCGACCACCCGCACCCTGTACGGCCGTCAATTGGTGGCCGAGGGCTCGCTGACCGAGGACGAGGTCAACGGCATCGTCACCGCCTTCCAGGAACATCTGGAGCAGGAATTCGAGGCCGCCAAGAGCTTCAAGCCCAACAAGGCCGACTGGCTGGAAGGCAAGTGGCAGGGCATCGTCCAGTTGGCCGACGAGGAAGAGTACCGGGAAGAAAAGACCGGTGTTTCCGTCGATCTGCTGAAGGAAGTGGGCCACAAGCTGGCCGAGGTTCCGGCCGACTTCAACATCAACCGCAAGATCGCCCGCCAGCTTCAGGCCAAGAAGGAAGCCATCGATTCCGGCGCCGGCATCGACTGGGCGACCGCCGAGGCCCTGGCCTTCGGCACCCTGCTGGTGGAAAACCACCCGATCCGCCTGTCGGGTCAGGATTGCGGCCGCGGCACCTTCTCGCAGCGCCATTGCCGTCTGACCGACCAGGAAAACGAAAACCGCTTCGAGCCGCTGAACCACATCCGCCCCGGCAACCAGGCCCATTTCGAGGTGCTGGACTCGCCGCTGTCGGAAGAGGCGGTGCTGGGCTTCGAATACGGCTATTCGCTGACCACCCCCAACGGCCTGACCCTGTGGGAAGCCCAGTTCGGCGACTTCGCCAACGGCGCCCAGGTGATCATCGACCAGTTCATCAACTCGTCCGAGTCCAAGTGGCTGCGCATGTCGGGTCTGGTGATGCTGCTGCCGCATGGTTACGAAGGCCAGGGCCCCGAGCATTCCTCGGCCCGCTGGGAGCGTTACCTGCAATTGTCGGCGGAAGACAATTGGTCGGTGGTCAACATCACCACCCCGGCGAACTTCTTCCACGCCCTGCGTCGCCAGATCCATCGCAACTTCCGCAAGCCGCTGGTGGTGATGGAGCCGAAGTCGCTGCTGCGTCACAAGCTTTGCGTCAGCAAACTGGAAGATTTCGCCACCGGCACCCGCTTCTACCGCGTGCTGGCGGAAACCGAACGTCTGGTGCCTGACGCCAAGGTGCGCCGCGTCATCCTGTGCTCGGGCAAGGTCTATTACGATCTGTTCGAGGAGCGCCAGAAGCGCGGGATCGACGATGTCGCCATCGTCCGTATCGAGCAGCTTTATCCCTGGCCCAAGGACGCCATCAAGCATCAGTTGGCCCGCTACCCCGAGGCCGAGCTGGTGTGGGTCCAGGAAGAGCCCGCCAACATGGGGCCGTGGACCTTCGTCGACCGCCGCATCGAGTTCATCTGCGAGGAATTGGACATCAAGGCCAAGCGCGCCGTCTATTGCGGCCGTCGTGCCGCCGCCTCGCCGGCCACCGGTCTGTACAAGACCCACAACGCCGAGCAGGCGTGGATTTGCGACACCGCCCTGTCGGGCGATCTCGCCAATGTCGCGCAGCCGTTCCGCCGGGCTTCCAAGCTCAGCCGTCTGACCGCCTAGGATTTCAATAAGGGAACGCCATAAAATGACGACCAAGATCACGGTGCCCACCCTGGGCGAATCCATCACCGAAGCCACCGTCGCCAAGTGGCTGAAGAATGTCGGCGACGTGGTGAAGGCCGACGAGCCGATCGTCGAGCTGGAAACCGACAAGGTCACGGCCGAGGTGCCCGCCCCGGCCGCCGGTGTGCTGACGGAAATCCTGGTCCAGACCGGTGCCACCGTCGAGATCGGTGCCGAACTGGGCATCATCGCCGCCGGTTCCGGTGCCGCCGCTGCCGCCCCCAAGGCCGCCGCTCCGGCTC